>NZ_CP030059.1:636666-955000 GCF_015291745.1 Bradyrhizobium sp. CCBAU 53351 | reverse complement strand
ACGAATTAGGGGCCTTAGCTGTAGGTCCGGGTTGTTTCCCTCTCCACGACGGACGTTAGCACCCGCCGTGTGACTCCCGGATAGTACTCTCAGGTATTCGGAGTTTGGTTGGGTTTGGTAAGACGGTAAGTCCCCCTAGCCCATCCAGTGCTCTACCCCCTGAGGTATTCATCCGAGGCGATACCTAAATATCTTTCGCGGAGAACCAGCTATTTCCCAGTTTGATTGGCCTTTCACCCCTAACCACAAGTCATCGGAGCCTTTTTCAACAGGCACCCGTTCGGTCCTCCAGTGAGTGTTACCTCACCTTCAACCTGCTCATGGCTAGATCACTAGGTTTCGGGTCTAATACAACGAACTTGACGCCCTATTCAGACTCGCTTTCGCTACGCCTTCGCCTATCGGCTTAAGCTTGCTCGTTAAATTAAGTCGCTGGCCCATAATACAAAAGGTACGATGTCACCCAGAACGTATCTTGGGCTCCATCTGTTTGTAGGTGTCCGGTTTCAGGTCTATTTCACTCCCCTCGTCGGGGTGCTTTTCACCTTTCCCTCACGGTACTGGTTCACTATCGGTCGCTGAGGAGTACTTAGGCTTGGAGGGTGGTCCCCCCGCGTTCAGACAGGATTTCACGTGTCCCGCCTTACTCGTGGATACATCATCGCATTACTCGTACGGGGCTATCACCCTCTGAGGCCCAGCTTTCCTGACTGGTTCCGATTGTCTTTGATGTATCACTGGCCTGGTCCGCGTTCGCTCGCCACTACTAACGGAGTCTCTGTTGATGTCCTTTCCTCCAGGTACTTAGATGTTTCAGTTCCCTGGGTTTGCTTGAAACCTCCTATGTATTCAGAAGTCTCATACCTTCTCTTGATAACCGGAAATCCAAAACCTCGCGGTTATGGTCCCGATCATTTCTGGTCGAACACCAAGACACAAGGTCTTGGAGTTCCGGCTATCGAAGGTGGGTTTCCCCATTCGGAAATCCGCGGATCAAAGCTTCTTCGCAGCTCCCCACGGCTTATCGCAGCGTAGCACGTCCTTCATCGCCTCTCAGCGCCAAGGCATCCACCGAACACCCTTAAGGCACTTGATTGCTCTCATTATCAATGTCCACACACTCGGCAGAATGTTGTCTGTACGATTGCCTTGCGGCGCGCACCCTCGATGAATGCTACGTACAGCCGGACATTGACTAGAAAGACCAGCTTGCTTCGTAAGATCGTTCCGATAGCGAGGCGGTCAAGCTTCGCTAAAAGGATCATTTTACAACTCGCAGCCAACCTTGCGGTCAGCGTCGAGCGCCGAAAATGATCCGGAGATAATGAAGTCTCGCGTGGCAATTGCTTGCCGCACGATCCAACTCGGATCGATCTCCTCTTTACGATGTCAGAAATCACGCAGCTTACTGTCTATCCAGACTAGTAAGTGCGAAGTGATGTTTCGCGGACGACGGTACAAGATCTCGGTGATCAAACCATCTGGTGGAGCCAGACGGGATCGAACCGACGACCTCATGCTTGCAAAGCACGCGCTCTCCCAGCTGAGCTATGGCCCCGTAACCAGAAGACGAATGCTCACTCGATGAAAGTGGTGGGCCTGGGAAGACTTGAACTTCCGACCTCACGCTTATCAAGCGCGCGCTCTAACCAACTGAGCTACAAGCCCCTAACGCATATCCTGTTAAGGACCAGGGATTCTGCAAGCCTGCAGCCCCAGCGCGTGTTCGTCCGCGAAGAAAGAGAAACGAAGACGGCGAAATCCCGCCAATGCAGCTCAACGATCTGGCGATCTGTTGGCCACTGATGTTTCTAAAACGGTTCGATAGAAGCAAGCTTCTGAAGAACCATCCTTAGAAAGGAGGTGATCCAGCCGCAGGTTCCCCTACGGCTACCTTGTTACGACTTCACCCCAGTCGCTGACCCTACCGTGGCCGGCTGCCTCCCTTGCGGGTTAGCGCACCGTCTTCAGGTAAAACCAACTCCCATGGTGTGACGGGCGGTGTGTACAAGGCCCGGGAACGTATTCACCGTGGCGTGCTGATCCACGATTACTAGCGATTCCAACTTCATGGGCTCGAGTTGCAGAGCCCAATCCGAACTGAGACGGCTTTTTGAGATTTGCGAAGGGTCGCCCCTTAGCATCCCATTGTCACCGCCATTGTAGCACGTGTGTAGCCCAGCCCGTAAGGGCCATGAGGACTTGACGTCATCCCCACCTTCCTCGCGGCTTATCACCGGCAGTCTCCTTAGAGTGCTCAACTAAATGGTAGCAACTAAGGACGGGGGTTGCGCTCGTTGCGGGACTTAACCCAACATCTCACGACACGAGCTGACGACAGCCATGCAGCACCTGTGCTCCAGGCTCCGAAGAGAAGGTCACATCTCTGCGACCGGTCCTGGACATGTCAAGGGCTGGTAAGGTTCTGCGCGTTGCGTCGAATTAAACCACATGCTCCACCGCTTGTGCGGGCCCCCGTCAATTCCTTTGAGTTTTAATCTTGCGACCGTACTCCCCAGGCGGAATGCTTAAAGCGTTAGCTGCGCCACTAGTGAGTAAACCCACTAACGGCTGGCATTCATCGTTTACGGCGTGGACTACCAGGGTATCTAATCCTGTTTGCTCCCCACGCTTTCGTGCCTCAGCGTCAGTATCGGGCCAGTGAGCCGCCTTCGCCACTGGTGTTCTTGCGAATATCTACGAATTTCACCTCTACACTCGCAGTTCCACTCACCTCTCCCGAACTCAAGATCTTCAGTATCAAAGGCAGTTCTGGAGTTGAGCTCCAGGATTTCACCCCTGACTTAAAGACCCGCCTACGCACCCTTTACGCCCAGTGATTCCGAGCAACGCTAGCCCCCTTCGTATTACCGCGGCTGCTGGCACGAAGTTAGCCGGGGCTTATTCTTGCGGTACCGTCATTATCTTCCCGCACAAAAGAGCTTTACAACCCTAGGGCCTTCATCACTCACGCGGCATGGCTGGATCAGGGTTGCCCCCATTGTCCAATATTCCCCACTGCTGCCTCCCGTAGGAGTTTGGGCCGTGTCTCAGTCCCAATGTGGCTGATCATCCTCTCAGACCAGCTACTGATCGTCGCCTTGGTAGGCCATTACCCTACCAACTAGCTAATCAGACGCGGGCCGATCTTTCGGCGATAAATCTTTCCCCGTAAGGGCTTATCCGGTATTAGCACAAGTTTCCCTGTGTTGTTCCGAACCAAAAGGTACGTTCCCACGCGTTACTCACCCGTCTGCCGCTGACGTATTGCTACGCCCGCTCGACTTGCATGTGTTAAGCCTGCCGCCAGCGTTCGCTCTGAGCCAGGATCAAACTCTCAAGTTGGACTTGAACTTTGAACCGGCTGATCACAACGTTTGACGAGGTCCCACCATTTTTCCGACGACCGAAGCCGCCGAGCTGCCCGCGATTCACATCGCTGGCAACGATGGTGTTTCCTTTAAAACGTGTACCGCCGAAGTCTTTCGTCCGGTCCCGATCCAAAAAGCCGAAGCTTTCTAGATGCGAGACCCGCAAGGACTCCGCCGTCCACGTTTCTCTTTCTTCATCTTCACTTGTCAAACAGCCCGAGACCGTGGAGGCCTCAACCTTCCCTCAGGAAGGGTACCGACACCCTTACCGACGATGAATGAACTCCAACCGACTTGTGTCGGCTGTTGTGTCACTCAACAAAGTGAGGAGCATCAGTGGCGCGTTCGCTCGCCTTGGTCAGTGACCCGGCGGCGCCGCGCTCAGTGGTTGGGGTTATAGGCCCCACCTTCCGGGCTGTCAACGCCAATCGTCAACAAAACGTCGCACAGTGGATCGTCGCGAAAATTCCTGCAATTCCAGCCTATTAGCGAGGCGCGGGACGCGACGTCGGCGCCCGCGCCGGAAAAAATCTGAAAAAAAGTTTGCGCGCCGGCGGGCTCCGGAGGGCGCTCCAGGGCCCCCTTCCCGGGCCCTTCGCCTCCCCCTCCCCCGGCGCCCCGCTTACCTTGGCGGGGCGGGTCCAGAAGCGGCCCGGCAATCCACGGCCAGAGACCTGGCCGGATCAGCCGCTCGGCCCGGGCCTAGCTTTGCTCCCCCCTCAGACCGGGCTTTTACGGCCTGTCATTCAGGAAACTTTTTCCATGATAGACGCCGTACTTGAGCCACAATCCCGCGGCGTTCTGATAAGAGACAAGCTTGAATCGCGGGGGTGCCAGTGGGGGCTGCCGGCGGTTTTCATGGGGTCAGAGGAAGGCGATCTTGCAGATGACGCGGCCTTCCCCGGACATTCGAGAGACATCGAGAGCGCTTTTTCCGTTCAGCTGTTCGTAATTTCGGCCGGGCCCCTCGCGGGGTCTTCTGAGCGCGAACGACTGTGCGGCTTGCCTTTTTCCGGCGATGCCCCTTCAAGAGGGCGACACGGACAAGGTTCGAACCGGGCTTCTTGGGTCGTTGATTGGGGGACTTGAGTGAACCACAGGACGTCACGCGGCGCTTACGGGCGTGAGACCGGGATCATCGATCTCGGCCACGAGCCGCCGCTGTCCGTCGACGGTTCTGAAGCCGCCGTGATCGACCGCCGCCGCGTCTCGGTGCAATGGTTCAGCGGCACGATTCTGACCGGACTCTGCGGCGCAGCCCTGATCGGCGGCGCCGTTTTCGCATCGCTCGACGGCGAGATGACCTTCGCCAAGGTGCCGGAGCGGGTCGAGGGCGCGCTGCGCGGGGCCTTCGGCGCAGCCGATCGCGCTGCCACGCTGCACAAGAGCGACCGCCTGCCGCCGCCGAGCGAATCCACGGCGTCGCGCAACATCGTCCGCGTCTCCACGGTCGCCCGCGTCGGCAACCGCGACGTGATGCGGGTGCGGCCCTTCGTCCGGATCGCCGGCAATCTGTCGATGACGACGAGCGATCTGTCGGCGAAAATTCCGCCGTTCAACGCCCAGCGCCTGCTCACCGATGTCGGCTCCGATCCGAAGACGGCCGCGGAAGACCCCAACAATCCGGAAGCCGTCGAGCCCGACGCGGAGGTCTCCTTCGTCACCAAGGACTTGTCGCCGGTGCTGCCGAAGGCGAAGATTTCCGCCGTGGTGGCGCTCGACGACATCCTGATGCGGGTGCGCGACGCCGCTAATTGGCGCGGCAATGGCGGGGTGCGCTACGCCTCGCTCGCCAACGCCGCCGCCGACATCTCCGGCGCGACCGGCCCCTCCGACATCAGGACTGCCTACGCCGCCGAGGCCTCGCCGTCCGATCCCTATGCCGGCTTCGAGACGCGCGTGGTGCCGGAAAACGTCACGCTGCTGCCCAAGACCAAGGAGCAGATCACCGGCGGCAATCCCAACGGCGAACGCGTCCATCTGGTCAAGAAGGGCGACAGCGTCGCTGGCGTGCTGCGCGATCTCGGCGCGACCGCCGACGAGATCAAGGCGATCACCGCGACGCTCGGGCCCCGCGGCCGCGACGGCGGCCTCAAGGAAGGCGAGAAGCTCCGCATTTTGATGGCGCCCGCAAGCCCCGGCGCCCGCCTGCAGCCCTATCGCGTCGTGGTTGCAAACGAAACCATGGTCGAGGCGATCGCGGCGCTGTCCGATCTCGGCAAATACGTCGCGGTCGACGTCTCCAGCATGAACACCGTCGCGGACGCTGCGGCCAGCGCCAACAGCGACGACGATGACGACGATGACGGCTCCGGCGTGCGGCTGTACCAGAGCATCTACGAGACCGCGATGCGCAACAAGGTCCCGATGCCTGTCATCGAGGACATGATCAAGATCTACTCCTACGACGTCGATTTCCAGCGCAAGGTGCAGCCGGGCGATTCCTTCGACGTGTTCTATGCCGGCGAAGACGAGGGCGTGGCGTCGAGCGAAAAGAACGACGTGCTGTTCGCCTCCCTCACCGTCGGCGGCGAGACCAAGAAATACTACCGCTACCAGAGCCCCGACGACGGCGTCGTCGACTACTATGACGAGACCGGCAAGAGCGCGAAGAAGTTCCTGGTCAGAAAGCCGGTCAACAACGCCATCATGCGCTCCGGCTTCGGCGGCCGCCGCCACCCGATCCTCGGCTATGTGAAGATGCACACTGGCGTCGACTGGGCCACCGCCTACGGCACGCCGATCTTCGCCTCCGGCAACGGCGTGATCGAGAAGGCCGGCCCCGAGGGCGGCTACGGCAAGTACATCCGCATCAAGCATTCCAACGGCTACGAGACCGCCTACGGCCACATGTCGGCCTTCGCCAAGGGCATGGAAGCCGGCAAGAAGGTGCGTCAGGGCCAGGTGATCGGTTTCGTCGGCTCGACCGGCCAGTCGACCGGCCCGCACGTCCACTACGAGATCCTGGTCAACAACCGCTTCGTCGACCCGATGCGCGTGAAGCTGCCGCGCGGCCGGTCGCTCGAAGGCCCGATGCTCGCAAGCTTCGAGAAGGAGCGCGACCGGCTCGAGGGCATGATGAGCGGCCGCGGCGGCGCTATCGCCCGCATGTCGGACGCCACCGGCGGCCCGCTGCAAGTCACTAACCGGTAAGCCGCCAACCGGTAAGCTGGCAGCCCGCCGACATCGGCTGGACATCTCCAAACACGACACGACTCTGCGTTGATCGCGCAAGGCTACTTCGCCACGTCACAACGTCAAGTTTCGTTTGCCAAAGCGCCGTGAGGAGCGAATACTTTCCAAAAAACGGGAGGTCTCGCCATGAAGAACAGGCTCGCCTGCGCAGCCTTCGTCGCTGCGTTTTTCACCGCGTCGAGCGCGTCAGCCGACGGTTGGGAAGTGACAAAACTCGTTCCCGGCTCGGCATTCCATGGCGTGCACGGGCTCGGTGTCGACAAGGCCGGCCATCTGTTTGCCGGCAGCGTCGCCGGCGCGGCGCTCTACGAGGTCGACATCTCCGCCGGTACCGCCAAGGTTGCAATCCCTTCCCCGGTGGGCATGGCCGACGACATCGCGTTCGCCCCTGACGGCACCATGGCCTGGACCGGATTTTTGACCGGCGATCTCTATTCGCGCAAGGGCGATGGCCCGATCAAGAAGCTCGCGAGCGGCCTTCCCGGCATCAACTCGCTCGCTTTCCGCAAGGACGGCAGGCTCTATGCCACCACCGTCTTCCTCGGCGACACGCTCTACGAGATCGACATCGAGGGCACCAAGCCGCCGCGCCAGATCATGGAGAAGATGGGCGGCCTCAACGGCTTCGAGTTCGGTCCCGACGACAAGCTCTACGGTCCGCTCTGGTTCAAGGGCCAGGTCGCCAAGGTCGACGTCGACAAGGCCGAGCTGACCGTCGTTGCCGACGGCTTCAAGGTCCCGGCCGCAGTGAATTTCGATTCCAAGGGCAATCTCTGGGTCGTCGACACCGCGCTCGGCCAGCTCGTCCGGGTCGATCCCAAATCGGGCGCCAAGACCATGGTCGCGCAGCTCAAGCCGTCGCTGGACAATCTCGCGATCGACGACAAGGACCGCATCTACGTCTCCAACATGGCCGACAACGGCATTCAGGAGGTCGATCCCGCGACCGGCCAGTCCAAGCAGATCATCATCGGCAAGCTCGCGCTGCCCGGCGGCATCGGCGTCACTAGCGAGAACGGCAAGGATACGATCCACGTCGCCGACGTGTTCGCATACCGCACGGTGGACGGCGCGACCGGCGAGGTCACCGAGAAAGCGCGCATGCACGCCGCCGGCACCACGCTCGAATATCCGATGAGCGCGACGGCGCAGGGCAACGACGTGGTGCTGTCGAGCTGGTTCACCGGCACCGTGCAGGTGATCGACGCCAAGACCGGCGCGACGCGCGACATGCTGCACGGCTTCAAGGCGCCGCACGACGCGGTCGTGCTCGCTGACGGCAGCATCCTGGTCGCCGAGCTCGGCACCAAATCGCTGGTCAAGGTGAGCGGCGAGCACGGCAAGGACCGCACCACGCTGATTGGCGACCTCGAAGGCCCGGTCGGGCTCGTCCGTGGCAAGACCGACGAGGTCTATGTCACCGAGGCCTTTGCAGGCACCGTGTCCCGGATCGACGGCAACGGCGAAAAGACAGTGGTCGCCAAGGAGCTGAAGATGCCCGAAGGAATCGCGCGCGGCAGCGACGGCACGCTGATCGTCGCGGAAGCCGGCGCCAAGCGACTGATCGCGATCGCGCCGGAGAGCGGCAAGGTGACGGAGATCGCGGCCAATCTGCCGATCGGGCTGCCGGGCGCGCCGGGCGGATTGCCGACGAACATTCCGACGGGCGTGGCCGTCGGGGCGACGGGGGTGGTCTACTTCTCGTCGGACGTCGAGAACGCGATCTACAAGGTGGCCAAGAAATAGCCTCGGCGCGTTCCCGCCTGCCGGCGGGGCCGCGCGTCGTGGCGCGATACAAGGCCCAGCAACCGCAGGTCCGCGAAGGTGCCTCGGGCCAGCGGAGGCGTATCGTGTCCACGGGTAAACCAGCTACCGACGTGTGGCGCGAGGTCAACGTCAACACCCCATGCGGGCGACAGCACGCGCTGTGCGGGCTCCGGCGCGTGCAGTGAGCCTGCGAACGGCCCTGCAAAAAACCGCCCCCGAGAGGCTGACCTCTCCGGGGCGGTTTGTCGTTTCAGGCTTCGAACACCCGCATTCAGTTCAACTTGCGTTTCGCCACTGGCGCCTCGAACTGCGCAATCTCGGCTGTCTGCGGTGCCTTGCCGTTGAAGGTCAGCACGTTGCCTTCGGAGGAGATCGCAACGGCATCGCCGTCCCTGACGTCGCCGGCCAGGATCATCTCGGCGAGCGGGTCCTGGAGGTGACGCTGGATCACGCGCTTCAGCGGCCTTGCGCCGTAGGCGGGATCCCAGCCCTTGGCGGCGAGCCAGTCGCGGCCGGCAGCGTCGAGGGTCAGCACGATCTTGCGATCGGTCAGGAGCTTCTGCAGCCGCGCGAACTGGATCTCGACGATCCGGCCCATCTCGCTGCGCTGCAGGCGATGGAACAGGATGATCTCGTCGACGCGGTTGAGGAATTCGGGGCGGAAATGCCCGCGCACCATTCCCATCACCTGCTCGCGCACGGCCGAGGTGTCCTCACCCTCCGGCTGGTTCACCAGGAATTCCGAACCGAGGTTCGAGGTCATGATGATCAGCGTGTTGCGGAAGTCGACGGTGCGGCCCTGGCCGTCGGTCAGGCGGCCGTCGTCGAGCACCTGCAACAGGACGTTGAAGACGTCAGGATGCGCCTTCTCGATCTCGTCGAACAGCACGACCTGGTAAGGCCGGCGCCGCACCGCCTCGGTGAGCGCGCCGCCCTCGTCATAGCCGACATAGCCCGGAGGTGCGCCGATCAGCCGCGAGACCGAGTGCTTCTCCATGTATTCGGACATGTCGAGGCGAACCATCGCGGTCTCGTCGTTGAACAGGTACTCCGCCAAAGCTTTGGTCAGCTCGGTCTTGCCGACGCCGGTGGGGCCTAAGAACATGAACGAGCCGGTGGGACGATTCGGGTCCTGCAGGCCGGCGCGCGAACGGCGCACGGCGGTTGCGACCGCACGCACGGCCTCGGCCTGGCCGACGACGCGTTGTCCCAGTTGCTCCTCCATCTTCAGGAGCTTCTCCTTCTCGCCTTCCAGCATCTTGTCGACGGGCACGCCGGTCCAGCGCGAGACCACCTGCGCGATGTGGTTGGCGGTGACCGCCTCCTCCATCATCTCGCCTGAGTTCTCTTTCGCCTCGATATCGGCCAGCTGCTTCTCGAGCTGCGGGATCCGGCCATAGGCGAGCTCGCCGGCCTTCTGAAATTCGCCGCGCCGCTGCGCATTGGCGAGCTCCACCCGCAAACCGTCGAGCTCCGCCTTCAGCTTCTGGGCATCGGAGAGCTTGTTCTTCTCCGCGCTCCAGCGCGCCGTCAGCGCCGCCGACTTCTCCTCGAGCTCGGCAAGGTCCTTCTCCAACGTCTGGAGCCGTGACTTGGAGCCGAGATCGCTCTCCTTCTTCAACGCCTCCTGCTCGATCTTGAGCCGGATGATCTCGCGGTCGAGCGAATCCAGCTCTTCCGGCTTGGAATCGACCTGCATCTTCAGCCGGGCCGCAGCCTCGTCCATCAGGTCGATCGCCTTGTCGGGCAGGAAGCGGTCGGTGATGTAGCGGTTAGACAGCGTCGTCGCCGCCACGAGCGCGGAATCGGTGATCCGCACGCCGTGGTGCTGCTCGTACTTGTCCTTGAGGCCACGCAGGATCGAGATGGTGTCCTCGACCGACGGCTCGCTGACGAAAATCGGCTGGAAGCGCCGCGCCAGCGCGGCGTCCTTCTCGACGTGCTTCTGGTATTCGTCGAGCGTGGTCGCGCCGATGCAGTGCAGCTCGCCGCGGGCGAGCGCCGGCTTGAGCAGGTTGGAGGCGTCCATCGCGCCGTCGCCCTTGCCCGCGCCGATCAGCGTGTGCATCTCGTCGATGAACAGGATGAAGTTGCCCTCGCTGCCGGTGACCTCCTGGAGCACGGCCTTCAGCCGTTCCTCGAACTCGCCGCGATACTTCGCGCCGGCGATCAGCGAGCCGAGATCGAGCGACAGCAGCTTCTTGTCCTTCAGGCTCTCCGGCACGTCGCCATTGACGATGCGCAGCGCAAGGCCTTCCGCGATGGCCGTCTTGCCGACGCCGGGCTCGCCGATCAGGACGGGATTGTTCTTGGTCCGGCGCGAGAGCACTTGAATCGTGCGACGGATCTCCTCGTCACGGCCGATGACCGGATCGAGCTTGCCGTCGCGCGCCGCCTGGGTCAGGTCGCGGGCATATTTCTTCAGGGCATCATAGGCGTTCTCGGCAGTCGCCGAGTCCGCGGTGCGGCCCTTGCGCAGCGCCTCGATCGCGGCGTTGAGGTTTTGCGGGGTGACGCCGCCCTTGTTCAGGATCGTGCCGGCCTCGCTGGTCTTCTCCAGCGTGAGCCCGAGCAGCAGCCGCTCGACGGTGACGAAGCTGTCGCCGGCCTTCTCGCCGGCCTTCTCAGCCGCGTCGAAGGTGCGAGCGAGCTCGGGCGCCAGATAGATCTGGCCGGCGCCGCCGCCGGAGACCTTCGGCACCTTGCCGAGGGCCTCCTCGGTCGCCTTGAGAATTGCACGGGAATTGCCGCCGGCGCGGTCGATCAGGCCGGAAGCCAGCCCTTCATTGTCGTCCAAGAGGACCTTCAGCACATGCAGGGTGGAGAACTGCTGGTGCCCCTCGCGCATCGCGAGCGACTGCGCGGACTGGATGAAGCCCCTGGAGCGTTCGGTATATTTCTCAATATTCATCTTTTCTGTCCCTCGGCCTGCCCTCGGGGCCCTCTAAGGCACCCCAAACGGCATCTTCATTGGGTTTCCGATTACCGCATTGACGTTTCTCAACCGGTAACGGTCGTCATTGACCGCCGTTGCCGCCGGCCTGAGGCAGATGTGGGAAGCAGGTTGCGGGTGCGAAAGAGGCGCCTTCACAATTTCGTGCGCTGGAGCGGCGGCTTGGCGGGGACAGGGCGAATCCCTTAAGTAACGGCATGACCCCTGTCGCAAAGTCAGCCAGCCAGACCGCCGAGATCACCGGCCTCTACCGCTACCCCATCAAGGGCCTTACGCCGGAGCCCCTGCGCCGCGCCCCCTTGCGGACAGGCCAGACCCTGCCCGCCGACCGGCGCTACGCCATCGAGAACGGCCCGAGCGGCTTTAATCCCGAGCAGCCCGAGTGGAAGCCGAAGATCCAGTTCCTGATGCTCGCGCGCAATGAGCGGCTGGCGCAGCTCGACAGCCGCTTCGACGACGCCACCAATGTGCTGACGATCCGCAAGGACGGCCAGATCGTCGCCAGCGGGGACCTCGAGACGGCCGCCGGGCGTGCCGCGATCGAGCGCTATTTCGCGGAGAATTTTCAGCCGGAGCTGAAGGGCCCGCCGAAGCTGCTGTCCGGCCGGGACCACAGCTTCTCCGACGTCGCCCGCAAGGTGGTCTCCATCATCAATCTCGGCAGCGTCCGCGCCATCGAGACCATGCTGGGCGGTACCGCCGTGCATCCCTTGCGCTTCCGCGCCAATCTCTACGTCAAGGGCTGGCCGGCTTGGTCGGAGCTCGACCTCGTCGGCCAGACGCTTGCGATCGGGCAGGCGCGGCTGAAGGTGGTCAAGCGCATCGTCCGCTGCCCCGCCACCAATGTGGATCCAGTGACGGCCAAGCGCGATCTCGAGATCCCGCCCACGCTCTCGCGCCATCTCGGCCACATGGACTGCGGCATCTACGCCGAGGTGGTCGAAGGCGGGGAGATCGGTATCGGCGACGCGGTCGCGGTGGAAGAGCCGAAGCTGCTGTGAGCTAACGCCGCGGCCGTAGGGTGGATTAGCTGAGCGGCTGCGCGAAGTGCAGTCGCTCAGCGTAATCCACCATGCTTCGTCGATCACCGAACGAAGTTGGTGGATTACGCTTCGCTAAGCCACCCTACGACACCTTCTCAATTCGGCATCACATACGCATAGATCTTGCCGCGCGAGACCGGTGCCTCGCGGACGCGGTTGCCGTTGTTGCCGGAGATCATGATCGGATTGCCCTGCGCGTCGACGCCGGTGATGATGCCGACATGGCCGCCACGGCCGCCGCGCGACATCACCGCGATGGCGCCGACCTGCGGACCGGAGACGCGCGTGCCATAGCGGGCGAACGAGCTCGCCATGTCGGAGCCTGAGCCCTTATGGCCGGTATGCTCCAGCACCATATTCATGAAGCGCGCGCACCACAGCCTGCCGCGCCCGGTCGGATTGCCGCCGATGTAGCGCCGCGCCTCGGAGACGAGGCCCGATCCGCCACCAAAGCCACCGCTGCTCGTGGCGTCATTCGCCATGCCGCCGTTCGCGCTCATCGCCGCGCGACGGCTTGCGCGCGTGATCATTCGACCGCCGCCGGTGATGATCGTTCCTCCATTGCCGCTCATGGCAACGCCGGGGCTGTTGGTGTTCGGATCATAGCTGGCAAAAGTGCCACCGAACCCGCTCGCCTGCAACTGCGCCGCGCTGCGCTCGAAGCGCGAGCTGCGGGCATGGTGGCGGTAATGATGATGTCTGGCGTGGTGCACGTAAGCGTGCCGCTCTGCGCTATGACGATGATGCGGCCGCGCTGAAGCCGGAGAAGCGAATGCGGCAAATGCCGCGGAGAAGATCGCCAGCGCGACAACACAACGCGACAGGCGAGACGCAAGCAACTCAAACATTCTTCATCCTTCGTTGACACCCCACTTCCCATCGGCCTGTGCAAGAGCCGACATCCGTCTGGCCGTTAAGCCGCCGGATGTGGCGAGAAAAAGACGCCAATAGCCTGCGAATAGCTGCGATGATTTTGCGCTGGCACTGGCCCAATGCTGCCGCATTGCGGACAACAGCATTAACTGCGATCCTGCAAAGGCGGCTTGAAGAGAGGGAAACGGTTAATGCCCCACGCCACGACCAGGGACGACGTCCGCATCTATTTCGAAGAGGCGGGTCTGGGAGCGCCGATCATTTTTCTGCACGAGTTCGCGGCCGACTACACCAATTGGGAGCCGCAGATGCGTTACTTCTCGCGCAGCCACCGCTGCATCACCTATTCGGCACGCGGCTACACGCCGTCGGACGTGCCCGAGGGCGAGGTCTACAGCTACACGCATTTTTACAGCGACGCGCTCGCCGTGCTCGATCATCTCAAGATCGATCGCGCGCATCTCGTCGGCCTGTCGATGGGCGCCTACTCGTCACTCCAGATCGGATTGAACGCGCCACAGCGCGCGCTCTCGATGACGCTGGCCGGCGTCGGCTCGGGTTCGGAGCTCGAGAATTTGGAGGTTTGGCGCAAGCAGTGCCGCGCCAATGCCGAGCAGTTCGAGACGCTGGGATCGGTGGAAGTGGCAAAAGTCACGCGCGAGGCGCCGAGCCGGATTCCCTTCCTGGTGAAGGATCCGCGCGGCCACGCCGATTTCTACGCCGCGCTGGCACGGCACGACGCCAAAGGCTCGGCGCGCACGATGCGCGGCTTCCAGGGCGGCCGCCCCTCGATCTTTACGATGACGGACGCGATCCGCGCCGCAGCGACGCCGGCACTGATCATCTGCGGTGATGAGGACGATCCCTGCGTCGGCGCGAGCCTGTTCCTGAAGAAGCACCTTCCCGCGGCGGGACTCGCGATGTTTCCGAAGTCCGGCCACGTGCTCAATCTCGAAGAGCCCGCGCTGTTCAACGAAACGGTGGCACGGTTCGTGACGCTGGTGGAAGCGGGACGCTGGCCAGTACGCGACCCGAGGTCGCTGGCCCCACACTAGCTGTCGTTCCGGGATGCGCCGGAGGCGCAGGCCCGGACTCCATCGGGCAGCGGGCAGTGTTGCACGATGGAATCTCGAATGCGCAATTGCGCATCCTGGCTCGCGCTTCGCGCGCCCCGGAATGACGGAGAGAGACTACTTCCCCCCGCCGCGGCTCAGCAGAAACACGCCCTGCTCGCCGAACATGTTCCACACCCACCAGGGCAGGTTCAAGGGCACCGGACGGCCGTAGAGATCGAGCGCCACCGAACGCTCCATCTTGACGTTGATCTCGTCGCAGAGCTCGACGAAATCCTTGATGGTGCAGAAATGGATGTTGGCGGTGTCGTACCAGGTCGCCGGCAAATTCTCGGTGCGCGGCATGTGGCCGCCGATCAGGAGCTGGAGCCGCATCTTCCAGAAGCCGAAATTCGGGAACGACACGATAGCGCGGCGGCCGATGCGCAGCAGATTCTCCAGCACCACCCGCGGCTGCCGCGTCGCCTGCAGCGTCTGCGACAGGATCACGTAGTCGAAGGCGTCATCGGGATAATTGACGAGATCGGTGTCGGCATCGCCCTGCACCACCGCAAGGCCCTTGGCGACGCAGCGGTTGACGCCCTCGCGCGACAGCTCGATGCCGCGGCCGTCGATGCCGCGGGTCTCCAGGAGCTGAAGCAGGTCGCCCTCGCCGCAACCGACGTCGAGCACCTTCGAGCCTGGCTTGACCATTTCGGCGACCAGCCGATGATCGGCGCGAAAATCACCGGACCGTCCGGTCGCAACGCCGCCCAGCGGCAATACGTCCTGCGCAGACATGCTAGCTATCCTTCAGCCCGCGGGCCTTGCCTGCCGATTGCAGGAAGGCGCGGGAGATGTCGAAGAATTCGGGAACGTCGAGCAAGAAGGCGTCATGGCCGCGATCGGTCTCGATCTCGGCGAACGACACCCGCGCGCTCGACGCGTTCAGCGCATGCACCAGCGCGCGCGATTCCGAGGTCGGAAACAGCCAGTCGCTGGTGAAGGAGACGACGCAGAAGCGGGTCTTGATATCCGCGAACGCCTTTGCGAGCACGCCGCCATGGTCGGCGGCGATGTCGAAATAGTCCATCGCGCGGGTCAGATAGAGATAGGCATTGGCATCGAAGCGTTCGACGAAAGAAGAGCCCTGGTAGCGCAGGTAGGACTCGACCTGGAAGTCGGCGTCGAACGAGAAGGTCGGCAGCTCGCGGTCCTGCATGCGCCGGCCGAACTTGCGATGCAGCGCCGCGTCCGAGAGATAGGTGATATGCGCCGCCATGCGCGCCACCGCGAGCCCGCGATGCGGATGGATGCCGTGATCGGCATAGCCGCCGCCGTGCCAATCGGGATCGGCCATCACGGCCTGGCGGCCGAGCTCGTGGAAGGCGATGTTCTGCGCCGAGTGCCGCGTCGCGCACGCGATCGCCAGCGCGGAGAACACGCGGGCGGGATAGGCCGCGGTCCATTGCAGCACCTGCATGCCGCCCATCGAGCCGCCGACCACCGCAAACAGCGTGTCGATGCCGAGCCGGTCGATCAGCATCGCCTGCGCGCGCACCATGTCCGGAATCGTGATGACGGGAAACTCGAGACCCCAGACCTTGCCGGTGGCGGGATTGATCGACGCCGGCCCGGTCGAGCCCATGCAGCCGCCGATCACGTTGGAGCAGATGATGAAGTAGTGCTTGGGATCGATCGGGCGGCCGGGGCCGACCAGCGTCTCCCACCAACCGGGCTTGCCGGTGACGGGATGCACATTGGCGACATGCTGATCGCCGGTCAGCGCATGGCAGATCAGAATTGCGTTGGAGCGATCGGCGTTGAGCTCGCCATAGGTCTGATAAGCGATCTGGAACGGGGAGAGATCGACGCCGCAATCGAGCCGCAGCGGCTGCTCGCTGCCGAAATGCGCGACCTGCGAGCTCGGATGATCCACCTCGTGCGATCGCTCGTCGGCGCTGATCGCAGGACTCGGTATCGACTTGACGCCACCCATCTGACCATCGACCTCGTTCGCGATCAAACCTTGATCGCCACTTGCATCAGGCCATGAAAAACCCGGCCTGAACGATAGGTTCGGCCGGGATCGGAAGCGTCCCCGGCCTGTTTAGCGAGTTTTTTAACGTGGCTGCAAGCCGGCCGGCTCAAATGACCACGGAACGGATGAAAACTACCGTCTTGGGCGGTTTTCGTCAAGTCGCGGCCCGGATCGGTTCAATTCGCCTCTGTCGCGCGGGACGAAAAGGACGTCATTTCTCTTTGCTTTCGCCGCTCCGACTGCCTAATCAGGGCATTCCCCATCGGAACGATCGACAGCCAGACATGTCCCAACGTCCGCCCGCGCCACCATCGCTGCAGGAACTGCGCAAGGAGATCGACGCGATCGACGAGGGCATGCACCGCCTGTTGATGCAGCGCGGCGACATCATCGACCGCCTGATCCAGGTCAAGCAGACCCAGGAGGTCGGCTCGGCGTTCCGCCCGGCGCGCGAGGCATCCATGATGCGCGAGCTCGTGCAGCGCCATCGCGGCATCCTGCCGCTCGACACGGTCGAGAGCATCTGGCGCGTCATCATCTCGACCTTCACCTATGTGCAGGCGCCGTTCTCCGTGCATGCCGACATCTCGGCCAGCGAGGCGGCGATGCGCGATTCCGTGCGCTTCAATTTCGGCTTCACGGTGCCTTACGTCGCCCATTTCAGCGCGCAGGCCGCGGTCGAGGCGGTGGCGAAATCCAAGGGCGATTTGGCAATGGTCTCGGCAACCTCGAGCCGCACGCCGTGGTGGCTGGAGCTGGAAGCGGACGGCGCGCCGAAGATCATCGCGCGGATGCCCTTCATCGAGCGTGCCGACCATCCGGCCGCCCTGCCGGTGTTCGCGATCTCGCGCGTCGCCGACAGCGCCCTGGTGACCGAGGTCGAGACCTTCAGTGTCCGCGTGTCCGGCTGGAACGCGGAGGTCGCGCGCGCGCTGTCGCCGCTCGCCGAGATCGTGGCGGTGCCCGACACCGCCTTCGACGGCGCAGCGCTCCTGGTCTCGGTCACGAGCGCGACCAGCATCGACAAAATCAGGGCTGCCCTGATCGAGGCGGGGGCCTCGGTGCGCTCTGTGGCCCTCGTCGGCAGCCACGCAACGCGCTATACGGTGCCCCCGACCGGGGCGAAATCGTAAACCGCGCGCCCGCCCCGCCATTTTCGGAGTTCAAGATGTCCCGCCCCGTGCCGAATCCCGGCATTCTCGATATTGCGCCCTACACGCCCGGCAAGAGCCCGGTCGCCGAGCCGGGCCGCAAGGTGTTCAAGCTCTCCGCCAACGAAACACCGTTCGGGCCCTCGCCCAAGGCGATCGAAGCCTTCAGGCGCGTCGCGGATCACCTGGAAGACTATCCGGAAGGAACCTCGCGCGTGCTGCGCGAGGCGATCGGCCGCTCGTTCGGGCTCGATCCCAACCGGATCATCTGCGGCGCCGGCTCGGACGAGATCCTCAATCTGCTGGCCCACACCTATCTCAGCCACGGCGACGAGGCGATCTCGACCACCCACGGCTTCCTGGTCTACCCGATCGCGACCATGGCGGTCGGCGCCAAGAACGTCGTCGCGCAGGAGACCAACCTCACCTGTGACGTCGACGCCATCCTCAAGGCGGTGACGCCCCGCACGAAACTGGTCTGGCTCGCCAACCCCAACAATCCGACCGGCACCTATGTGCCGTTCGACGAGGTCAAGCGGCTGCGCGCCGGCCTGCCCTCGCACGTGCTGCTGGTGCTGGATGCCGCCTATTGCGACTACGTGTCTCGCAACGACTATGAAATGGGGATCGAGCTGGTCGCCACCACCGAGAACACGGTGGTGACGCACACCTTCTCCAAGATCCACGGCCTCGCCGCGCTGCGCATCGGCTGGATGTTCGGCCCCGAGCACATCATCGACGCCGTCAACCGCATCCGCGGGCCCTTCAACGTGTCGACGCCGGCGATGTATGCCGCGGTCGCCGCGATCGAGGACACCGCGCACCAGGCGATGTCGAAGCAGTTCACCGAGACCTGGCGCAATTGGCTGACCGAGGAGATCGGCAAGCTCGGGCTGAAGGTGACGCCGAGCGTCGCCAATTTCGTGCTGATCCACTTCCCAACCGAGAAGGGCAGGACAGCTGACGACGCCGACGCCTTCCTCACCAAGCGCGGCCTCGTGCTGCGCGCGTTGAAGAACTACGGCCTGCCGCATTCGCTGCGCATGACCATCGGCACCGAGGAGGCCAATCGCCTCGTGGTCGACGCCTTGCGCGACTTCATGGCCGGCAAATGAGCGAGCAGACGCACTTCCAGCGCGTCGCGCTGATCGGCTTCGGCCTGATCGGCGGCTCGATCGCGCGCGCTGCGAAGCTTCAGGGGCTGGCGGGCGAGATCGTCACCACCGCGCGCTCCGAGAAGACCCGCGCGCGGGTGATGGAGCTCGGCATCGTCGATCGGGTCGTCGCGACCAATGCGGAAGCCGTGAAGGATGCCGATCTCGTCATCCTCTGCATTCCCGTCGGCGCCTGCGGGCCGGTGGCGCAGGAGATTGCCACGCATCTCAAGCCCGGCGCGATCGTGTCCGATGTCGGCTCGGTCAAGGGTGCGATCGTCAGGGACATGGCGCCACATCTGCCGAAGACCGTTCATTTCGTGCCGGCGCATCCCGTCGCGGGCACCGAGCATTCGGGGCCGGATTCAGGTTTCCCCGAGCTCTTCATCAACCGCTGGTGCATTCTCACGCCGCCCGAAGGCGTCGATGCCGCAGCCACCGATCGCCTGCGCGCGTTCTGGGCGGCGATGGGCGCCAAGGTCGAGGTCATGACGCCGGATCACCACGATCTCGTGCTCGCCATCACCAGCCATCTGCCGCATCTGATCGCCTACACCATCGTCGGCACCGCCGACGAGCTGGCGCAGGTGACAGAGTCAGAGGTGATCAAGTTCTCCGCCGGCGGCTTCCGCGATTTCACCCGCATCGCGGCCTCCGACCCGACGATGTGGCGCGACGTCTTCCTCGCCAACAAGGAGGCCGTGCTGGAGATGCTCGGCACCTTCACCGAGGATCTCGCCAAGCTCACGCGCGCCATCCGCCGCGGCGACGGCGAGGCGCTGTTCGACCACTTCACCCGCACGCGCGCCATCCGCCGCGGCATCGTCGAGATCGGCCAGGATTCGGCGGCGCCCGACTTCGGCCGGCAGCACGGACAGCTCGGCAAGAAGCCGTAGCGACGTCTCCTTGTCTTCCGTCATTCCGGGGCCACGCGCAGCGTCGAACCCGGAATGACGCGCGAACCGATCAATACAACGGCGGGATCTGGCCGACCTTGACCGGGCCGAGCAGCACGGCGCCGTCGACGAACTTCAGCGGGAAGCTGCGCGCCTTCTTGCCTTCCAGCGTGCTCTCGGTGCCGATCGAGTTGATGCCGGCGGCAACGCCGGCATTGGCGTTCTGCTTGATGACCTTGCCGAGACCGGGCACGGCACGATCAAGCGCACCGAACAGATTGTTGAGGTCCTGCGACTTCACGCCGGGCGCCACGCGGTCGAGCGTTGCCTGCGGCACGCCCTCCTCCAGCATCTTCTCGATGCCGAGCGCCGGGATCACGCGCTCGAGGCCCGTCACGGTCATCTGCAATTCACCGTCGAGCCGGCCGTTGGCAGAGAGGCCGAGCGCGCCGGCCGCGATCGCGATCATCTCACCCTGCTGGATCCGCGACTGCACGATCTCGATATGACCGCCGGCGGCCTGGATCTCGCGGAAGCGCTGCGGCCAGGGCTTTGGCATGAGGTCGGAGAGGCCGGTGACCTTGGCGCGGGTGTCGGCCTCGAACGGCTCGGCAAGCAGGGGATGAACGCCCTGGATGCTGCCCTGCGCGACGTGGAGCACGGTCTCGATCACGGGATGATCGGCCGGCGAGCCGTCTGCGAGGCGGCCGTGCAGCTCGATCTGCTTGGCGCGCGCCAGCGGCACCTGCACGCTGCCGTCGAGGCGGTTGAGCGAGGGATCGTCGAACACGAGGGAGGCGCGGTCCGGCACCGCCGGAAGGCCGACCACGCTGCTGCGGCCCTTGCTCCAGTTCACCACGAAGGTGTTCTGCGTGACGCTGTCGGTCAGCGTCGCGGGTGCGGAGAATTCGGCGATGACGAGCTTGGGATCGTACACCTGGGCGACGACCAGGATGTTGTCCAGCTTGGCCGTGAATGGCGTCTTGCTCGCATTCTGCGAGACCAGGGCGACGCTGGCGCCGGAGCACTGGACCTCGAAGCGGAACGGGAAGCCGGCGATCGAGCGCTTGGCGCAATCATAGATGCGGCCGGACTTGGCCTCTTGCGCCCGCCAGGCGTCTGCGGCCACTTCGGCCTGTGAGGCCGCATAGAACCAGAAGCAGCTCCATGCGACGGCAAGGATCAGGACGATAACGGGTGCGATGAAAAGGCCCCAGCGGGAGCGGCGGCCGGCGGCAACGGTCATATTGGACATGCGGCGACCCTTTGATCCCAGATTTTGGCAAATGTAAGCGAGGCGGGCCTGCGACGAAAGGCGGAGAATTTACTTCGCTTGGGGCCTTCGTTCTGGTAGCCGTGCGCGAAATGTCCGAAATCACCCTCCCCTCCGTCACGACAGCCACCGGCGACCTCTGGGTGTTCGGCTACGGTTCGCTGATGTGGCGGCCGGGCTTCGACTTCGAGGAGCGCGTTCCGGCGCGGCTGGTCGGCGAGCACCGCGCGCTCTGCGTCTATTCCTTCGTGCATCGCGGCACGCCGGAGAAGCCGGGCCTGGTGCTCGGGCTCGACCGTGGCGGCGCATGCCGCGGCATTGCCTTCCGCGTGGCCGAGAAGAACCGTGCCGAGGTCGTCGCGTACTTGCGCGCGCGCGAGCAGGTCACCTCGGTCTATCGCGAGGTGATGCGCTCGGTCTGGCTGGAGAACGACGCGCGCCAGCGCGTCTCCGCGCTCGCTTACGTCGTCGATCGCGGCCACGTGCAATATGCCGGCCGGCTGTCGCTCGCCGAGCAGCACCGCCATGTCATCCAGGGCCACGGCCAGTCCGGCGCCAACCGCGACTATGTCACCGCAACGGTGAAGGCGATCAAGGCCGAAGGCTTTCGCGACGCGCAGCTGCATCAGCTTGCATTGATGCTGCATGGTGATGCGCATTCCCTGCACGCGCCTGTACCAGGGCAAGACCGCGAGAGTCGCTAGCGCTCCGCCGGCGTATAGCTCGGCGCCGAGCCGATCAACTGCTCCTGCTCCTTGCGGCCGGCCTCGACGAGGCGGCCGGTTGCCTCTTCGATGGCGGTTTGCACGCGGGAGAGAAACTCGTCCTTCGGCAGGCCCGGCGGCAACGGATCGAGGAACTCCACCACCAGCGTGCCGGGATAGCGCATGAAGGTCCGGCGGGGCCAGAACAGGCCGGAGTTGAGCGCGACCGGCAGGCACGGCACGCCGCAGGACGAATAGATCTGCGCAAAGCCGGTCTTGTAGTCGGGCTCAGCGCCGGGCGCGCGGCGCGTACCTTCCGGAAAGATGACGAGTTGCCGGCCGCTGCGCACTGCCTCGCGCGCGCGTCGCGTCATGTCGAGCAGCGCCTTCACGCCGGCATTGCGATCGATCGCGATCATCCCGGTCTTGACCAGGAACTGACCGAACACCGGGATCTGCATCAACTGACGCTTGAGGATGAAGATCGGCCGATTGAAGAAGCCCGGCAGCACGAACGTCTCCCAGAACGACTGGTGCTTCGCCACGATCACCAGCGGTCCCTGCGGAATCTTCTCCGTGCCCCGGAATTCCACCTTGATGTTGCAGATCACGCGCATCAGGACCAGCGTCGCCTTGGCCCACCATTCGGCGACCGTCAGCATCGCGCGCGGCGGCAATGCGAAGGTCGGCAGCGCCACGATCGCGAGGCACACCAGCACGGCGTAGAACAGCACGTTGAACACGAGCGAGCGCAGGAAAATCAGGAACATCGACGATCCGATTATTTGCCGGTCAATTGGCGTGTCAGTTCGCCTGGGCGGTGGCGGGCCGCTTGAGCTGGTGACCTGCAGGCTGCTCCGACATCTCGGGCGAAAGGTCAATCCCGAAATCCTCCAGCCGCACCCTGATCTCGGCCGCGATGTACTTGACATATTCCGACAGCAGCAGCCGCAAGGTGGAGGCCGAGGTCCACCACGGCTCCTCGCGCCATTTGTCCCCGACCACCGCGAACGGGATCAGCGTCGTTTGCGGCATCGCATGCGAGAATTCCACCAGCGCGCGCGGCATGTGGTAGTTCGACGTGACCACGATCAGCGACTTGAAGCGGCGGCCCTCGGCCCAGCGCCGCGCCTCCGCCGCATTGCCGCGGGTCGAGAGCGCGGTGCGGTCGAGATCGACGCAACAGGTCATGAAGGATTGGTTCTCCGGCAACGTCCTGGAGATGTCGCTCGCCGTCGAGGTCGGATGCACGCCGGAGATCAAGAGCCGCCTGCCGTAGCCGGCAGCGAGCAGCTCCATCGCGTCCGAGACCCGCGAGGAGCCGCCGGTCAGGACCACGATGCCGTCGGCCTTGCGACCCGGCGCGACCTCGGCGCCACGCAATTGCGATAGGAACGCGATGAACCCCGCCGCAGCGCCGACGAAGGCGAGCGCAATCGTCGACACCAATGCCGCGCGCAGCCAGCCGCGAGGCAGTTTCGGCGATCGATCGTCGGTCGGCGAGGCCATGTGATGTCGTTGATCCCTTCCCTGAAGTGATTTTAGGACGTTTTGAGGCGAAGTGGAGTCTCGTTTCTGCACCCTCTCCCCTTGTGGGAGAGGGTGGCTCGACGCGAAGCGGCGAGACGGGTGAGGGGTCTCTCTCCGCGAATTCGCACAGTTCTTTTGCGCCGAGATATACCCCTCATCCGGCGCTTCGCGCCACCTTCTCCCACAAGGGGAGAAGGGAAGAAATGATCTCAATCCACGTCATTCAGCGTCGCAAACAGCGTCTGGCGCGAGGCCACTGCGGTGATCGCGCCGATCAGCACGGCCTGGACCGCCAGTACGATGTAGCCAGACGGCCGCAGCGAGAAGGTGCCGAGCAGCGCGGCGAACTGGTCGCCGACGGGCGTACCGGAAAACCAGCCGGCGATCGACTCGGAGAACCCGAACACCAGCATGGCAGCGCCGCCGCCGATCACGCCGCCCTCGAGGCCCAGGCGGAGGAAATGGCGGAGGAAGTGATTGGCGATGTAGCGGTCGCCGGCGCCGACGAAATGCAGCACCTCGACGATCGGGCGGTTCGCCGCCATGGCGCCGCGGGTGGCGAACGAGACGGAGATGATGGTGGCGACGATGACGAGCGCGAGGATGCCGAGGCCGGCGAGCACGGTGGCGTTGGTCATCGAGCGCATCCGCTCGATCCAGGCGCGGTGATCGTCGACGCTGGCGCCCGGCGCCACCTGGGTCACCCGCGCGCGCAAGGCGCCGAGATCGAGCGGCGTGCCGGGCTGCACGCGCGCGATAATCATGCGCGGCACCGGCAGGTCGTCCATCGCCAGCCCGGTGCCGAGCCAGGGCTCGAGCAGCTTGCCGCTCTCCTCCTTGCTGAACGGCTTGACCTCGACGATTCCGGCTTGCGCGCGCATCGCCTCCGTCACCGCGGCGGTGTCGCGATCGAGATCGCGCCCCGTTTGCGGACGAACCTGGATGGTGATCTCGCTCGCGACGTCGGACTGCCATTCCGCGGCGGACGCACTCACCAGCAGCACGGTGCCCGTGGTCATCGACGCGAGGAAAGTCATGATGGCGACGACGGCGACCAGCGCCCGGCCCTGGATCGAGGCGCGCGGCACGATCGGCGACATGTTGCGCGCCTTGGCCGGCAGCTGCGGACGCTCCTGCCCGAGGTCGACCAGCACGCCGCGCTCGTCTGTCCTACTCATAGACGTGCAACCGTCCCTGGTGCAGCACCAGCCGCCGGGCCTCATACTGGTCCATCAGGCCGATATCATGGGTCGCGATGATGACGGCGGTGCCCGATTTGTTGAGTTCGATGAACAGCCGCAGCAGGCGGCGTCCGAGCGTCGGATCGACGCTGCCGGTCGGCTCGTCCGCAAGCAGCAGCTGCGGCCGCGAGATCACGGCGCGCGCGATCGCCGCGCGCTGCTTCTCGCCCCCCGACAGGATCGGCGGCAGCGCGTCCATGCGGTCGCCAAGCCCGACCCAGCGCAACAGATCGATCACCTCCTTGCGGTAGCTCGACTCGCTGCGGCCCATGACGCGGAACGGCAGCGCGACGTTCTCATACGTCGTCATGTGATCGAGCAAGCGGAAATCCTGGAGCACGATGCCGATGCGCTTGCGCAGATCGGCGATCTCGTCCTTGCCGAGCTGCGAGATGTCGTGGCCGAACAGATTGACGAGGCCCCGCGTCGGCCGATGCGACAGGAACAACAGGCGCAGCAATGAGGTCTTGCCGGCGCCCGACGGGCCGGTGAGGAACTGGAACGAATGCGCCGGAATCTGGAAGCTGAGGTCGCGCAGGATCTCCGGCCCCAGACCGTAACGCAATCCGACATTTTCGAACCGAACCAAGCTCAGCTCCGTTCGAGAGGGGGCGCGGGACACATGGCCGCGCTCCGCCATGCGCGATCCACGGGTTTTGACGCCGTTATGGTTTCCGGTTCGTTAACGGTCGCCCTGTAGCATATTGGTCGCATCCTGGCCGCCCGGTTCTTCCCGAAAGGGTTATGGTCAGGACCTCGTTCAAGTCCTGGTTCATGCATCAAGGCTCGTCCATGCATATCGTCTGCCCCCATTGTATGACATCCTACGCCATCAAGCTTGCGAGCCTTGGGGCGAACGGGCGGGCGGTCCGCTGTTCCCGCTGCAAGGAGACCTGGATCGCCCATGCCGAGGATGCCATCGAGGAGGCGTCCGTTCCGGCCATGGCTGCAGCCAGCCAGGCCGACGACCAATCCGACCTCGCCGAGCAGTGGAACTCCTACGCCAAGGACGACAGCGCCACTGACACGCCCGTTGTCGACAGCCCGTCGATCGCCAGCGACTGGCCCGAGGAAGAGGCCAAGGAAACCGAGGACGAGTGGTCAGCGGCGGCCCGGGAGGTCGAGGAGGAGGGCGCTGGCGTGCAGCACCAATCCTGGTTCCGCGGCCTGTTCAGCCGTCGCGGGGCGCGGGTCAGCCGTCCCGCCGCCACCGCCGCTCCGCGAAAATCCTATTTTGGGCTGCCGACCGCCTGCGCCGCCATGGGCGCGCTGGTGCTGGCGCTGGTGATCTGGCGCGGCGACATGGTGCGCCTGCTGCCGCAGACGGCAGCGTTCTACAAGATGGTCGGGCTCGAGGTGAACCTGCGGGGCCTCGCCTTCAAGGACGTGAAGCTGTCGAGCGAGACCGTGGACGGTAAACAGGTGTTGGTCATCGAGGGCGTGATCGTCGGCGAGGGCAAGAAGCCGCTCGACATCCCGCGGCTGCGCTTTGCCGTGCGCGACGCGCAAGGCGCGGAGATCTACGCCTGGAATACGGTGCTGGAGCAGACCGTGCTGCGGCCCGGCGAGCGCGCCTTCTTCCGCTCGCGTCTCGCCTCGCCGCCGCCGGAGGGCCGCAATATCGACGTGCGCTTCTTCAACCGGCGCGACATTGCCGGCGGCAGCGTATAATCAGCTTGTAGGGTCCCGCACGGGAAGGTTTGTCCCAGAGGTTGATCTGATGCCGAAAATCCTGATCGCCGACGACGAGGATTCGATGCGCACGCTCGTGGCGCGCGCCATCGCCATGGACGGCCACGAGACCGTCACCGCGCAAGACGGCGCCGAGGCGCTGGAAATCCTGAGCCGCGAGGACGGCGCCTTCGACCTGCTGCTCACCGACATCCAGATGCCCGTCATGGACGGCATCGCGCTGGCGCTCTCCGCCGCGCGCGATTTCCCTGATCTGACCATCCTCTTGATGACCGGCTTTGCCGACCAGCGCGAGCGCGCATCGAACCTCAATGCGCTGGTGCACGACGTCGTGACAAAACCATTCTCGGTCGCGGATATCCGCACCGCGGTGGCGGACGCGCTGGCGGCAAAGAAGGGGTAGCCATGGATTCCGCTGTCATGCCCCGGCTTGACCGGGGCATCCAGTACGTCGCGGCCCCTCGGATGACCCACTAGCTTCCCGGAATACTGGATCGCCCGGTCAAGGCCGGGCGATGACACCGAGTGTACCGTCAAAAATCCTTCAGCAGCCGCTCGATGTAATCGAGCTCGATCTGCGGGCGCGAGCTGTCCCCCAAGCGGCGGCGGAGCTCTTCGAGGATGCGACGGACACGCTGGGCGTCGATCTCACCGGGGATCTTGACGGTGTAGTCGTCGCTGAGATCGCGGCCGTGCAGCGGGCGTCCCAGCGGATCGGTCTGATTGCCGCCGCTCTGCTGACGGCCGGCCCGATTGCCGGGACCATCGTTCTGCCCGTCGCCATCGCCCTGCTGCATCGCTTCGGCCATCTTCTGCGCGCCCTTGCGCATGGCGTCGAGCGCCTTGCCCTGCGAATCCACGGCGCCGTCGGCATTGCCCTCGCCGAGCTTCGAGCCGGCATCACCCATGGCGCCGTCCGCGGTGTCGAGGCTGCCATCATCGCCGTCGTCGCCGTCCTGATCGCCGTTCTGGCCCTGGTCCCCCTGCTGGCCTTTCTGTCCCTGCTGTCCTTTCTGACCCTTTTGTCCCTTCTGCGCGAGACCGCGCTTGGCAAGCTCGTCCTGCAGCTTCTTCAGGCGGTCGCGCAGCGACTGCTGATCCTGCTGCAGATCCGACATCGACTGGTCGCCCTGCTGCTTGCCGCGCGAGCGGTCACGCCGGGAATCCTGGCCCTGCTTGAACGTCTTGTCGCGCAATTGCTGCTGCTTGCGGATCATGTCGCTGAGCTCGTTGAGCGCCTGCTCCATCTCGCTTTCGCCGGATTGCCCGGGCTGCGCCATCTGGAGGTTTTCCATGATCTGCGCCAGCTGCTCGAGCAGGCGCTGGGCGGCCTCTTTATTGCCTTCGCGCGCCGCCTTCTCGATCTGCCGCAACAGGTCGTCCAGATCGCGCTGCGTGATGACGTTGCGGTCACGGCTGGAGGATTGGCTCCGTTCCGTCGCCCGCTTGTACTCCTCGAGCTTCTGGATCGCGTCGGACTGGTTGCCCAGGCTCTTGCCGGATTCCTTCTGCCTGAGGCTGTCGCCGGACTCCTGCATCGCCTTTTCGGCGCTGTCGAGCAGCGCGTCGGGATCCTGATCCAGCTGGGCCGCAACCGGGGTAACGCTTCCCAACAGGAAGGCGAGGCAGGCGATCGACATCGCCTTCAAGACTGGCACGCGCGCTAGCTTCCGCATTTCCGGTCCCGCGTAAACTGGTTGGCCTTGTCGTCCCCCGCCTTGTTGGCACGGTTGTTCGCCGACTTCCGATAGGCCTGAAGCTGCTCGCGCAACGCGTCCTGCTGCTGCGCCAGCTCGGCGAGCTGCTCGGGCGTCGCATGCTGGGTCTTCTGTCGCAGCTCGATCGCCTTGTCGAGAATGAGCTGGACCTCGGCGGGGAACGGCTGCCGGGCACCGAGCGGATTCTGTTCGGCGCGGCGGGCGAGATCGCGCACCTTGCCGGCCATGGCCTCGCGGAGTTTCTGCGTCAACACTCTCAGCTCGTCCTCGCTGGCGCCGCGGTCGAGCGCCGCCTTGAGCGCGTCCTGCGCCGAGCGCAGCGCGGCGTTGACGCTGCCGGCGACACCATCGTCCTCGATGGTGGTCGCGAAAGCCCACATGCTCGCCACAACATTGCGCAGCGCATCGTCGGTGCGGGCGGCCTCGAGCTGGCTCGCGAGACTGCGGAGGCCGAGATAGCAGCCGGCGTCCGGCGTGAACAATTCGGGTGCGATCATCAGCGCATCGAGCGCGGTGTAGACGTCCGAGTTCCTGTTGGCGTCGAGCGCGAGGATGCGGCGCTGCTCGATCAGCGCGCGCGCCAGCGAGTTGGTGAAGAGACGTTCCGGCAGGCGCATGTTGAAGGGCTCGCTTCGCGCCTCGTTGCCGGCTTCGTCCTTGGCGGTGAGCGTCAGCGTGACGTCGGCACCGGCATAGGGATCCTCGCTGAGGTCCTTCACGGTCTGGCCGACGCCGTTGCGGGTGCGCGCGTTCGGGAGCACGAGCGGGAATTGCGGCGGCTGGAACAGCGGCCGCGGCGCGGCCTTCCCGTCGGAATCCTTGGCTCCGTCTTTGGCGTCGGCGCGGCGCAAGGCGATGTGCGCGTTCGCGCCGGTGACGCCGTAATCATCCTCGATCTTGTAGGAGAGCTGGAGCCCGCCGCGCGCCTGGCGTTCGGGATCCTTGGCAAGCGCGATCGTCGGCGCATGGTCCGGCGTTGCGGCAAACGCCCATTGCGGCTGGCCGGAGGGCGCGCGGACATGCGCGGTGCCGTCGGTGGTGATGGTGAAATGCTTCTCGTTGGTGCCCTTGGGTGCGGCTTCCGTGGGGGCGACCTCCTTGAGGCCACCGGAGACGACGACATCCAGGCTGCCGCCGGAGGAGCGCACGATCAGGGTGGAGCCGGCGGGAACGGCAAGCGGGCCGGACGCGGGCAGGGCCGCGGCCTCCTTGTTGGCGGCCGACAGGATGACCGGCGGCTTGCCGGTATAGAGCGGCGGCGTCACCCAGGCGTCGACGCGAACATTCGCGGGCGCCAGCACGCCGTTCCAGTCGAAGGCGGCGCCGAGCCGCATCGCCCGCTCGTCGCCGGCGGCGATGAAGGTTGCAACCAGCATCACCATGATCAGCGCGCGCAGCGCCCAGGGATCGTGGAGCGCAAGCCGCGGATGCGGCAGACCGGCGCGGATGCGCTTGAGCGAGGCCAGCGTGCGTTCGCGCTGCGCCTGCCACAGCGCCTGCGCGACCGGATCCTGCGAGGACAGCGTGTCCGTCAGCGTCGTGGCCGGGCGGTGACGGATGCCGGAGCCACGATCGAGCCGGCCAAGTGCCTCCTCGCGGCTCGGCCAGCGGAAGCGAATCAGGGGCAACAGGGCCGCAATGGCGATGCCGGCGAAAACGACGAGACCGATGGCACGGGCCATGAAAGGCAGCGCCAGCCAAAGGCCGGCCCAGGACACCGCCAGGAACAGGCCGACGACGGTCAGAAGCCGCGCCAGATGTGGCCAGGCACGCTCCCATGCGATGGCATAGAGGGCCCGATCCAGGGCCTGCGCCAGCTTCAACCGCGACAGAGCGTCACTGTTGCGGATCGGGTCTGACGGGTCGGGGGTGACGCCGTTCAATCAACTCTCCAGGTTGCCCGGTGGAGCGAAGCCTATCACAACGGCAGCACTGAGGCATCCGTTCCGGTACGGGAGACACCCCTTTTCCCGCATAACACGAGGACGTGACTGGCTCGCCCCAACCCCGTAATTTCCGCGCGTGATCCGAGGGAAACGAGAGGAAACGCCATGGACAAGAAGATGCACGACAAGGGCCTGGAAGTCCGCAAAGCGGTGCTGGGCGAGGCCTATGTCAACAACGCCCTGAAGAACGTCGACGACTTCAACCGTCCGTTCCAGGAGATGCTGAACGAATATTGCTGGGGGACGGTGTGGGGCCGCGAGGAGCTGCCGCGCAAGACCCGCAGCATGCTCAACATCGCGATGATCGCGATCCTCAACCGCCAGCACGAATTCCGCGCGCATCTGAAGGGCGCGCTGACCAACGGCGTCAGCCGCGAGGAGATCCGCGAGATCCTGATGCAAGTCGCGATCTATGGCGGCATGCCCGCCGCGGTCGACAGCTTCCGCATCGCGCGCGAGGTGTTCGCGGAGATCGACGGCAAGGCGTGAGATGCAGCGCCAATCTCCGCTGCCGTCCGGGACAAGCGAGCTCGGGAAAACGCGTAGCGTTGTCCCGAGCGGAGCGCAGATCCGGGACGACAGCGGGGATGGAGCGAGCACTTACACAACAACGAAGAAGAAAGAAAAGGAAACACCATGGACATCGGATTCATCGGCCTCGGAAACATGGGTTTCCCGATGGCGCGGCGGCTGATCGAGGCAGGGCACAGGCTCGTCGTGTTCGACACGCGCAAGGACGTTATGGGCAAGCTCACGGCGCTCGGCGCGACCGCCGCAACATCGCCGAAGGACGTCGCCGATCAGGTCGAGACCGTGATGGCGAGCCTGCCTTCGCTGCAGGCTTCGCTCCAAGTCGCAACGGGAGCGAACGGCGTCGTCGAGGGCAGCCGCGCCAAACGCTTCATCGATCTCTCCACCGTCGGCTCGGCGATGGCCGTGACGATTCACGGCCTGCTCGCCAAGCGCAACATCGTGCAGATCGACTGCCCGGTCTCCGGCGGCGTCGGCGGCGCCGAGAAGGGCACGCTGGCGGTGATGGTCTCCGGACCTAGGACCGAGTTCGAACTGCTCAAACCCGCGCTCGACGTGATCGGAAAGGTGTTCTTCATCGGCGAGAAGCCCGGCGCGGCGCAGACCATGAAGCTCGCCAACAATTTCCTGTCGGCCACCGCGATCGTGGCGACGTCGGAAGCGGTCGTGATGGGCGTGAAAGCCGGGCTCGATCCCGCCGTGATGATCGACGTCATCAATGCCGGCTCCGGCATGAACACGGCGAGCCGCGACAAGTTTCCGCGCGCCGTGCTGCCGCGCAGCTTCGACTTCGGCTTCGCCACGGGATTGATGGTGAAGGACGTCCGGCTGGCGCTGGCGGAGATGAAGCAGCTCGGCCTGTCGATGGAAGTCGCCGACGCGGTCGGTAGGTTATGGGAGACCGTGATCGCCGCGGAAGGCGCCGAATCCGATTTCACCGCGGCGATCAAGCCGATCGAGAAGAAGGCGGGCGTCGTCGTGGGTGGGGCGAAAGGCGGATTGGCGGGGAAGTAGCCGTCCCAATCTCCACTGCCGTCCCGGACAAGCGCGCCCAAAGCGCGTGCTGATCCGGGACCCTCACGGTCAGACTACGACACACTCACAGCCACGGCGCCGGCTTATCCATCGCGATCAGCTGCTCGACCTCGATGCGCGGGCGCACCACGGCGTATTGGTCGTCCTTCACCAGCACTTCCGGCACCAGCGGCCTTGTGTTGTAGGTGCCGGCCTGCACCGCGCCATAGGCGCCGGCGGTCATGATGGCGAGGAGATCGCCGGGCGCGGGCGTCGGCAGCGTGCGGTCGAGCGCGAGATAATCGCCGGTCTCGCAGACCGGGCCGACGACATCGGCCATGATGGTCGCCGCGCCCTTTGGGGCTTGCGTCACCGGCAGGATGTCGTGATGCGCCTCGTACAGCGTGGGGCGGATGAGGTCGTTCATCGCAGCGTCGATGATGACGAAATTCTTGCCGTCGCCATGCTTCACATAGATCACCTTGGCGACCAGGATGCCGGCATTGCCGACGATCATGCGGCCCGGCTCGAACATCAGCGTGCAGCCGAGATTGTGGCTGACGCGCTTGACCATGGCGGCATAGGCGGCCGGCGCCGGCGGCGCCTCGCGGTCCATGTAATAGGGAATGCCGAGGCCGCCGCCGAAATCGACGTGGCTGATGTTGTGGCCGTCGGCGCGCAGCGTCTGCACGAATTCGGAGAGGATGCGGAACGCGGTCTCCATGCCCGAGAGGTCGGTGATCTGGCTGCCGATATGCACGTCGGTGCCGGTCACCTCGATGCCCGGCAGCTTCGCGGCGCGCGCATAGACCTCGCGGGCATGCACGATCGGGATGCCGAACTTGTTCTCGGACTTGCCGGTGGAGATCTTGGCGTGGGTGCCGGCATCGACATCCGGGTTGACGCGCAGCGAGACGCGCGCGGTCTTGCCCATCTCGGTCGCAATCCGCGACAGCAGCTCGAGCTCGGGCTCGGATTCCACGTTGAGGCAGAGGATGTCGGCGGCAAGCGCAGCGCGCAGCTCGGTTTCGGTCTTGCCGACACCGGAGAAGAGAATCTTGTTTGGCGGAATGCCGGCCGCCAGCGCACGCTTCAATTCACCGCCCGAGACCACGTCGGCGCCGGCGCCGAGCTTGGCCAGCGTGCGCAGCACCGACTGGTTGGAGTTCGCCTTCATGGCGTAGCAGACCAGCACCTTCTCGCCGGCGAAGGCGTCGGTGAAGACGCGATAGTGCCGCTCCAATGTCGCGGTCGAATAGCAATAGAACGGCGTGCCGACGGTCGCGGCCAGCTCGGACAGGTTCACCGCCTCGGCGTGCAGTACGCCGTTGCGGTAGTCGAAATGGTTCATGGCTTAGGCTCGGTTGTCCCGGCTTATTTTCTGCCGGGAGGTTCGTCCAGGAGCGGGTCGAGAATAAACGGTTTCTTCCGGCCCTTGGCCGCCGCCGGCTCGGCATCCGCACCTGAGCTGGGATTGAACATGCTCGACGTCTTCTGGGCTGCGGTGTCGGTGTTGGTCGAAGCCGCGCCGTTGGGCGCGGGTGCGTTGGTGGCCGTCGGCGGCAAATCCAGCGGACCCTTGCGGCCGCAACCGGCAAGCGCAAGCGCCGTCAGACTCAAGACAATGATGGCCCACCCCGAGCCGGCCGGGCGAAACTTTGACGTCACGACGAAATCCCCAATACGCGGGCCGCACCATACAGAGATTGGCGCGCTCTGGCGAGAGCCCGGATGACCATGAAACATCAGCGAAATTTTGCCTTCAGCCCAATTTCCGCTCTTTTTCCAGCCGCTTCGCCCACGCTTTGGCCTGGGCCGTCACGTTCTTCGGCGCGGTACCGCCGAAGCTGGTGCGGCTCTTCACCGACGATTCGACCGAGAGCACGCCGAACACGTCCTTGGTGATTTTCGGCTCGATCGCCTGCATCTCCTTGAGCGGCAGCTCGTGCAGCGCCACGCCGCCCTCGGCGGCCTTGGCGACGATGCGGCCGGTGACGTGATGGGCGTCGCGGAACGGCATTTTCAGCGTCCGCACCAGCCAGTCGGCCAGGTCCGTCGCGGTGGCGTAGCCCTCGCCCGCAGCGGCCTTCATCCTGGCTTCGTCGGGCACGAGGTCGCGGACCATGCCGGTCATGGCGCGGATCGCGAGCGACAGCGCGGCAAAGCCCTCCATCGCGCCCTGCTTGTCCTCCTGCATGTCCTTTTGATAGGCGAGCGGCAGGCCCTTCATCACGATCAACAGGCCGTTGAGCGCGCCGATGACGCGGCCGGTCTTGGCGCGCACCAGCTCGGCGGCATCCGGATTACGCTTCTGCGGCATGATCGACGAGCCGGTGGTGAACTTGTCGCTGAGCCGGATCATGCCGACCAGCGGTGAGGTCCAGATCACGATCTCCTCGGCAAAGCGCGACATGTGCACGGCGCAGATCGAGGCCGCCGACAGCGTCTCCAGCACGAAGTCGCGGTCGGAGACGGCATCGAGCGAGTTCGCCATCGGGCGATCGAAGGCAAGCGCCTTCGCGGTGGCGTGGCGATCGATCGGGAACGAGGTGCCGGCCAGCGCGGCGGCGCCGAGCGGGGATTCGTTGAGCCGCTTGCGCGCATCCTGGAACCGTCCGCGGTCGCGCGCGGCCATCTCGACATAGGCGAGCAGATGGTGGCCGAAGGTCACGGGCTGCGCGGTCTGCAGATGCGTGAAGCCGGGCATCACGGTGCCCGCGTGCTCCAGCGCGCGCTCGACCAGCGCCTGCTGGAACGCCGCCAGCGCCGCATCCGTCTCGTCGACGATGTCACGGACATAGAGACGGAAGTCGGTCGCGACCTGGTCGTTGCGCGAGCGCGCCGTGTGCAGGCGGCCGGCGGCGGGACCGATCAGCTCGGACAGGCGGCTCTCGACATTCATATGAATGTCCTCGAGCGCGCGCTTGAATTCGAAGCCGCCCTTGCCGATCTCTGACAAAATCGTGTCTAGACCCTTGCCGATATTTTTCGCATCAGAACCCGTGATGATGCCTTGGTTGGCGAGCATCGCGGCGTGGGCCTTGGACGCGGCAATGTCTTGGGCGAAGAGGTGACGATCGACGTCGATGGAGACGTTGATCTCTTCCATGATCTCATCGGGACGTTCCGAGAACCGGCCGCCCCACATCTTGTTGCTCATGATCCCCTGCTCACGCCTTGATGTGCCGCACGTTTGCTGGCCGCCGCCAGCCGTATTAAGAGGCCTCTGATAGCCATATCTGCGACCGGATGACAAACGATATGCTCGACAAGAAGCCCTCCGCCACGCGCCGGGTCCCCCTCGTGATCGCCACCGTGGCGGTCGGGGGCCTGGCCGGCTTCGCCGCGCTGTACGGGCTGGGCCTGAGCCGGGCGCCCTCGGGCGATCCGACCTGCAAGCCGGCGGTCGCGACGGCGCAAAAGATCGCTCCCCTCGCCCATGGCGAGCTGGCGGCGCTGACCATGGCGAGCGCCCCCCTGAAGCTGCCGGACCTCGCCTTCGAGGATGCCGATGGCAAGCCGAAGAAGCTGTCGGATTTCCGTGGCAAGACGCTGCTGGTGAATCTCTGGGCCACCTGGTGCGTGCCGTGCCGGAAGGAAATGCCGGCGCTGGACGAGCTGCAGGGCAAGTTGTCGGGCCCGAATTTCGAGGTGGTGGCGATCAATATCGACACCCGCGACCCCGAAAAGCCGAAAAACTTCCTGAAAGAGGCCAATCTTTCAAAGCTGAGCTATTTCAGCGACCAGAAAGCCAAGGTTTTTCAGGATCTTAAGGCAATAGGCCGGGCCCTGGGCATGCCGACCTCGGTGCTGGTCGACCCGCAGGGCTGCGAGATCGCGACGATCGCGGGGCCGGCGGAATGGGCGAGCGAGGACGCGCTCAAGCTGATCCGCGCGGCAACCGGCAAGGCCGCGGCGGCGCTTTAGAAAGTCAGGCGGTGACGTTGAGATTGCCGCCGACGCCAGGGCCGACATTGGCGAGCGAGGGCTGACCGGCACCGAGCAGCGTCAGGACGGTGGATTTCTCCATATCCGCGTTCTGCTTGCTGAGCGTCGCCGCAATATTCGACTGCAGCGCACCTTGCTGAGCGGCCAGCATGGTGCTGACCATTGCCATCATGTCCATTACGCGAACCCTCGTACTCGCCGTAACCTAGGCGCGAGAGGTTAACGCGACATGAAATGTCACAGAGGCTTGTGAAGTGGCCGTATTCCAGCCCTCCAGCGCATCGCTGACGCGCTGCGCCGCGTCGGGGGGCACGAGACCACGCTTAACGCGTCGGAACCGGCTTGGCGCCGCGGTAGTCGTAGAAGCCACGCTGGGTCTTGCGGCCGAGCCAGCCGGCCTCGACGTATTTCACCAGCAGCGGGCACGGGCGGTACTTGGAATCGGCGAGGCCCTCGTGCAGCACCTGCATGATGGAGAGGCAGGTATCGAGGCCGATGAAATCGGCAAGCTCGAGCGGGCCCATCGGATGGTGCGCGCCGAGCTTCATCGCCGCGTCAATCGCCTCGACGTTGCCGACGCCTTCGTACAGCGTGTAGATCGCCTCGTTGATCATCGGCAGCAGAATGCGGTTGACGATGAAGGCCGGGAAATCCTCGGAGACCGCGACCTGCTTGCCGAGCTTGGAGACGAATTCCTTGGACGCCTCGAAGGTCGAATCATCGGTGGCGATGCCGCGGATCAGCTCCACCAGCTCCATCAGCGGCACCGGATTCATGAAGTGAATGCCGATGAAGCGCTCAGGCCGGTCGGTGGCGGCCGCAAGCCGTGTGATCGAGATCGAGGAGGTATCGGAGGCGACGATGGCCTCCGGCTTCAACACCGCGCAGAGCTCATGGAAGATCTTGCGCTTGACCTCTTCCTTCTCGACCGCGGTCTCGATCACGAGATCGCAATCGGCGAGGTCGTCAAGCTTTTCGGCGGGCGTGATGCGCGCCATCGCCTTGGCCTTGTCGTCCTCGGAGACGGCCTTCTTGGAGACCTGGCGCGCCAGATTGCCGTTGATGGTGGCCATGCCCGATTTGAGGCGGTCCGCCGAGATGTCGTTGAGCACCACGTCGAAGCCGGCGAGCGCCGCGACATGCGCGATGCCATTGCCCATCTGCCCCGCGCCGATCACGCCGACCTTCTTGATCACTGCCGCCATAATGTCATCCACCGGAACGGCGCGCAGATCGCGCCTGTCTATCCCCCGAGCCGGGAGGTCTGATTTGATCAGGAGCTGATTTAATCAGAACCCGGGCTCGAAACCTAGATTGGATCGCTTCCCCGGCGTGCCCCCCGCCAAAGAAAACGCTTCAGAAATGAAACACCGGCCGGAGTTTATACCTCCGGCCGGTGTTTACGACGTCTTTTACTTGCCGAGCTTGCCGAGTTCGGTCGTCAGCTCCGGAACCGCCTGATAGAGGTCGGCGACCAGGCCGTAATCGGCAACCTGGAAGATCGGCGCGTCCTCGTCCTTGTTGATCGCGACGATCACCTTGGAGTCCTTCATGCCGGCCAGATGCTGAATGGCGCCGGAAATGCCGACGGCGACATAGAGCTCGGGCGCCACGACCTTGCCGGTCTGGCCGACCTGCCAGTCGTTCGGCGCATAGCCGGCATCGACCGCCGCACGCGAGGCACCGACACCGGCCCCAAGCTTGTCGGCGAGCGGCTCGATGTACTTGGCAAAATTCTCACGGCTTTGCATGGCGCGGCCCCCGGAGACGATGATCTTGGCCGAGGTCAGCTCGGGACGGTCGCTCTTGGCAACTTCCTCGCCGACGAAGGTCGACAGGCCCGGATCGGCCGCACCCTGAACGGTCTCGAGCGGCGCGCTGCCACCCTCGCCCGCAGCGGCGAAGGTCGAGGTCCGCACCGTGATGACCTTCTTGGCGTCCTTCGACTTCACGGTCTGGATGGCGTTGCCGGCATAGATCGGACGCTCATAGGTGTCGGGGGCGACCACCTTGATGATCTCCGAGACCTGCATGACGTCGAGCAGGGCGGCGACACGCGGCATCACGTTCTTGAAGCGCGAGGTCGCGGGCGCGACGATCGCGTCATAGCCGGATGCCAGCGAGACGATCAGCGCGGCCAGCGGCTCGGCCAGATCGTGCGCGTAGAGGTCGCCATCGACGAGCAGCACCTTCTTCACGCCGGCGAGCTTGGTCGCGGCATCGGCCGCGGCCTTGGCGTTCTGGCCGGCGACCAGGACTTCGACATCCGCGCCGAGCGCGGCGGCCGCGGTCAGGGCCTTGTTGGTCGCATCCTTGAGCGACGCGTTGTCGTGTTCGGCAATCAGAAGCGTCGTCATCAGAGCACCCCGGCTTCGTTCTTGAGTTTCGACACCAGCTCGGCGACGTCCTTGACCTTGACGCCAGCCTTGCGGCCCGCCGGTTCAGTCGTCTTGAGAACCTCGAGGCGCGCGGCGACGTCGACGCCGTAGTCAGCGACGGCCTTCTCCGCGATCGGCTTCTTCTTCGCCTTCATGATGTTCGGCAGCGAGGCGTAGCGCGGCTCGTTGAGACGGAGATCGGTGGTGACGATCGCCGGTCCCTTCAGCTTCACGGTCTGCAGACCGCCGTCGACTTCGCGGGTGACCTTGAAGTCAGAACCTTCGACCTCGAGCTTCGAAGCGAACGTCGCCTGCGACCAGCCGAGCAGCGCGGCCAGCATCTGGCCGGTCTGATTGCTGTCATCGTCGATCGCCTGCTTGCCGAGGATGATGAGGCCCGGCTGCTCTTCTTCGGCGACCTTCTTCAGGATCTTGGCGACCGCGAGCGGCTCGACTGCGCCTTCCGCCTTCACCAGGATGCCGCGGTCGGCGCCCATGGCAAGACCAGTGCGGATTGTCTCCGACGCCTGCGCCGGTCCAATGGAGACCACCACGACCTCGGTCGCCTTGCCGGCTTCCTTCAGACGCAGCGCTTCCTCGACCGCGATTTCGTCGAACGGGTTCATCGACATCTTGACGTTGGCGAGTTCAACGCCCGATCCATCGCCCTTGACGCGGACCTTGACGTTGTAATCGACCACCCGCTTTACCGGCACTAAGACCTTCATCGATCCTCTTTCACTCAATTTGGGAGGGGGGTTATCAACTGGCGCGGAACCTAAAGGCCTGATCTGCCCCGGTCAACGCGCGAACGGGCCTAATTTTGGCCTTCTGAAATGCAGCGGTCTCGATGGGTCAGCGGTTCTGGCCCGGAACCCAGAGCACGTCGCCGGAGCCGTTACCGTTGGCGGCTCGGCTGGCCACGAACAGGAAGTCAGACAGGCGGTTCATATATTGGATGCCAGCCGCGCTGACCGGCTCGCCGGGCCGGGCCGCCAGTTCCACGATCACCCGTTCCGCCCTGCGGCATATCGTGCGCGCCACATGGAGATGGGCCGCGGCCGGCGTGCCGCCGGGAAGCACGAAGGAGGTCAGCGGGGCAAGCTCGTCGTTGAGCGCGTCGATGTCGCGCTCGAGCCGCTCGACCTGGCTCGCTACCACCCGCAGCCGTTCCGCCTTGCCTTCGCGCTCGGGCACCGCGAGATCAGCACCGAGATCGAACAGATCGTTCTGGATGCGGCCGAGCATCGCGTCGAGCTCGGCCATGCCGCCGGCATGGAGCCTGACGATTCCGATCGCGGCGTTGGTCTCGTCGACAGTGCCATAGGCCTCGACGCGCAGATCGTATTTCGGACGCCGCTCGCCGGTTCCAAGCGCCGTCGTGCCGTCGTCACCGGTCTTGGTGTAGATGCGGTTCAACGTGACCATGGGGTCCTCTTGAGTTGAGGCATGATCCTGTCGGAAAACCGCTTCACACTTTTCCGGATCATGCCCTAGCGCCCCATGGCCCAGACCGCGGCCATCGCGATGACGATCGCCACGAACTGAAGCAGCACGCGCCAGCGCATCAGCTTCTGCGAGGTGTCGGGCGAGCCGCCACGCATCATGTTGACGAGACCGAGCAGCAGCACCAACGCCACGGCACCGACCGCGATCGGCAGGATAAAAGTACTCAGGATAGATGCCATTCGGGGGTGATAACACCATGTGCGCCGGTCCGCCATGGTGCAGCGGCAGCCGCCGGCGCCCTTCTACGCGCGTCCCGGAATGACAGCGGGGCGTTTCGCGAACTGGCTTTTGGGCCAATAATGTCAGATGGTAGCGTGATGATTTCCGATTTGTGCCGATTGCCTGCCCTTCTCGCCTCTCCCTGCGTCCAGGGGGAGAGAGCAGCGGCGTAGGTGCCACGTGAAAGCCGTCCGCTACATCTACTGCGTTCTGGAGGATGCGTTCTACACGTTCCTCGCCGATGACGGCTGGGCGATCGCAAGCCACATCGCCCTGTCGACACTGATGGCGCTATTCCCGTTCCTGATCGTGCTGACCTCGCTCGCCGGCTTCTTCGGCTCCAAGGAACTCGCCGACCAGGCTGCCAGCCTGATGCTGCAGATCTGGCCCAAGCAGGTCGCCGATTCGATCTCGGGCGAGGTCCATGACGTCTTGACTACGACCCGCACCGGCATTCTGACCATCGGCGCGGCGCTGTCGGTCTATTTCGCCTCCAACGGCGTCGAGGCGCTCCGGGTCGCGCTCAACCGCGCCTATGCGGTGGTGGAGATGCGGCGCTGGTACTGGCTGCGGCTGGAATCCATCCTCTACACGCTGATTGCGGCTTTCACCGCGCTCGCCATGGCGTTCCTGATCGTGCTCGGCCCGCTCCTGATCGAAGCGGCGCGGCGCCATATCCCGCTGTTCGTCGAGTCCAACGAGAGCATCCTCACCTGGCTGCGCTACGGCATCACCATCGGTGCGCTGGTGGTGGCGCTGATCATCCTCCACGTGTGGCTGCCGGCGGGACGGCGGAGATTTGTCCAGATCCTGCCCGGCATCATCTTCACCATCGTGGCGTCGCTGATATCAGGCATCGTGTTCGGCCAATATCTGGCGCGCTTCGCCAACAATTACGTGACGATGTATGCGGGGCTCGCCTCGGTCATCATCGCGCTGGTGTTCCTGTACTTCATCGCCGCGATCTTCGTTTACGGCGGCGAACTCAACGCCGCGATCATCAAGTCGCGGCTTCCTCACGGCGTGTCGCTTCAAGCAGCGCAGTCGCTAGCGCCCGCGGAGACACAGGCTTGACCAGGAAGGCGTCGGCGCCGGCCTCACGCGAGGCTGCCTCGTCCTCGCCGCGACCGGACACCCCGATGATCGGGATCTGAGCCAACGGCGCGTCCATGGTACGGATCCGCCGGATGGCCTCGACGCCGTCGATGCCCGGCAGCACCATGTCCATCAGCACCGCATCGAACGCGCCTTGCGCAAGCCGGCCGACGGCGTCCTCGCCACGCCCGATGAACTCGGCATGATGGCCGAGCTCGGTCAGAATCGTGTTGAGCACGACACGGCCGAACGGGTTGTCCTCGACGCTGAGGACGCGCAGCGCGGCGACCGTATCGACCCCGGCCCCGCCCTTTGTCTTGCTGGATTTGCCCGGTCCCGTGGCATCCAGTGACACCGTCAGGGTGAAGGTGGCGCCGCCGCCGCGTCGTGGTGCGACGCTAATGTCGCCGCCCATCGCCCGCGCCAATTGCTTGACCGAGGACAGGCCGAGACCGGCGCCGCCGAAGCGCGAGGCAATGGTGACGTTGGCCTGCGTGAACGGGCGGAACAGCCGCTTGATCTCGGCCATGGTGAGGCCGATGCCGCTGTCGGACACCGCGAAAGCAACGCCGACCCTGCGTTTGGTTTTGGCCTTGCCTTTGGCAGGACGCCACGGCTCGACCGCCAGCGCCACGCCGCCCTGGTCCGTGAATTTCACGGCATTGTCGATCAGGTTCTCGAGCGCCGCGCGCAGGCGGACGGGATCGCCGACCACGAGGCCGGGGAGCTTGTCGGAGATCTTCACCTCGGCCTGGAGCCCCTTGGCTGCGGCGCGCCCCGCAAGCGAATCGCCGGCGCTGCGGGCGAGCGTGCGCAGATCGAACAGGTCCTGCCGCAGCGCGCTGCCCCTGCCGGCCCCCTTGCCGCTCCTGGCGGCATCCACGAACAGCGTGGCAAGGCTCGCCAGATGCTCGGCCCCGGCCTTGATGGTGTCGGCCCAGCGCCGCTCCCGTTCACCGAGATCGGAGGTCGCGAGCAGGTCACTGATCGCCAGAATGCCGGTCAGGGGGGTGCGGACCTCATGGGCAAAGGCGGCGAGCGCCGCCTGGACCACGTCAGGCGCAACCACCTTCGTGCTGCGCTTGCGCACCTGTGCAGTCGCCCCGGACCGTTTCCGAGGCGGTCGGCTGGACGTCCGCGTGGTGCGCGCTGGGCGCTTCTTCGCCGCCATGAATTCCCTTCGAAGTCTCCCTTTCGGGCCCGGGTTGTTTACCGAGCATGGCACGGCGAAACACCCGGAGTCACGGCGACGTTTCGCTAACCCCCAGAGAAACTTAACCTAATCCCACCAGCTGGCGGACACCGGCAGGCGTGATACCGGCCGCGCGCAAGGCGCGCAGGCCGGTCGAGCCGCTCGATTTCGACAGCTTCCGCCCGTCACCGTCGCAAATCAGCCGGTGATGGCGGTAGGCGGGTTCGCCCAGGCCGAGCAGGGCCTGGAGCAGGCGATGGACGGAAGTCGCGTGAAACAAATCCTGGCCGCGAACGATCTCGCTGACGCCCTGCAGCGCGTCGTCGACGACCACGGACAGATGGTAGCTGGTGGGCGTCTCCTTGCGGGCCAGGATCACGTCGCCCCAGGCCTCCGGTCGCGCCGGGACGCGCGCGCCGTCGGGCTTCTCGCCGAATTCGTTCCAGGTCAGGCCGGCGATCCGCTGACAGGCGGCCGCCATGTCGAGCCGCAGCGCGTAGGGCATGCCCGATGCGATGAGACGATCGCGCTCGGGAGCCGAGAGCGATTTGGCATCACCAGGATAAAGCGGCGCGCCGTCGGGATCACGCGGCCACGGGCCATCCGCCTCGCGCGCGGCAACGAGCTTCGCGATCTCGGCGCGGCTTTCGAAGGCGGGATAGACGAGACCAAGCGCCGACAGCTCGTCCAGCGCGGCGCGATAATCGGCGAGATGCTCCGACTGCCGCCGCACCGGCGTCTCCCACTCAATCCCGAGCCAGGCAAGATCCTCGTCGATCGCCGCCTCGAATTCCGGCCGGCAGCGCGTGCCGTCGATGTCCTCGATCCGCAACAGCAGCCGCCCGCCGCTCTCGCGTGCGCGATCGAAATTCAGCAGCGCGGAGTAGGCGTGGCCGAGATGCAGGAAGCCGTTGGGGCTGGGGGCAAAACGGAAAACGGGTGGCACCATCTGATAGATCTCGTCATGGCCGGGCGTGGCCGCCACGGCTGTCATTCCGGGGCGGCCCGAAAGGACCGAACCCGAAATCTCGAGATTCCGGGTTCGATGTCCGGGTCGCGCTTCGCGCGATCCCGTCGCATCGCCCCGGAATGACGGAGTAGGATAATAGATGCGTGGTCAAGCCCGCGCATGACGTCGGAGAGAGCCTGCCAAACACATGACCATCCACCTCGAAACCCAATCCGATCTCGAAGAGGCCGTCCAAGCGCTGATCAAGCGCGATCCGCGCCTGAAACCGGTGCTCGAAATCGCGGGCATGCCGGCGCTGCGGCGGCGCGAGCCGGGCTTTGCGGGGCTTGCCCACATCGTCTGCGGGCAGCAGCTGTCGACCGCGAGCGCCGCGGCGATCTGGGGACGGCTGTCGGCGGCCTTCGACCCGTTCGACCATGAGGCGGTGGGGCGCGCCCGCACCGACCGGCTGGGGCGGCTCGGGCTCTCGGCCGCCAAGATCAAGACGCTGAAGCACCTGGCGCGCGAGATCCGCGCGCAGCGGCTGAACCTCGACGTGCTGGCCGAGGAAGACGCCGATGCCGCCCATCACACGCTGATCGCGCTGCCCGGCATCGGCCCCTGGACCGCGGACGTCTATCTGCTGTTCTGCCTCGGCCATGGCGATGCCTGGCCGGCCGGCGACCTCGCCGTGCAGGAAGCCATCAAAATCGGTCTCGGCCTGAAGGCGCGGCCTACTGAGAAGCAGATGGCGCCGCTCGCCGAGCCCTGGCGTCCCCTGCGCGGCGCGGCGGCGCATTTGTGGTGGAGCTATTACCGTGCGGTGAAGAAGCGCGAGGGCGTGCTGGCAGGATCGAACTAGCCGCGCAGCCGCTCGCGATCGGCGCGGGCGCATTCGGCCACGAAATCGACCACGGCCCGCACCGCGGACAGTTCGACCAGATCAGGGTGAGCGAGCAGCCAGAGATCGGCGACGCTGGCGAGCTTCTGCGGCGCGACACGCACGAGGTCCGGATAGCTCTCCGCGACGAAGCACGACAACGCGGAGATCCCGATTCCCGCGCGCACCGCCGCCAGCATGTCGCCCTGCGACGAGCAGCGCATCACCATCGTGCCCTGCCGCGTGATCGCATCGCTCCAGCGCGCCAGCTGCGCGTTGGAGTCTTGATCGGCAAAGCCGATGACGCTGTGCCCCTTCCACTCGCCGCTGCGCTCCGGCAGGGACCGGCCCGCCGCATAGTCACGCGAGGCATAAAAACCGGTGCCGAGACGGCCGATCTTGCGGCCGACCAGATTTTCCTCGCCGCTGTCGACCGGACGCAGCACCACGTCGGCTTCGCGGCGCCGCACGCTGGCCGGAAATGGATGCGTGATGATCTCGAGCCGGATGTGATCATGCGCGCCGAGGAAGGATCGCAGCCGCGGCATCAGCCAGTGCGAGGCCAGCGTCGCGCCGATCGACAGCTTGACGGTGCCGCGCGCCTTGCGGCCGCCGGCGCCAACGGCCGCCTCGGCCCGCAGCGCGGCAGCGGCCATCGCCTCCGCATGCTCGCGCAGAGTGCGGCCGTCGGCGGTGAGCACGAGCCCCTCGGCGGCGCGCGCCAGCAGCTTGGTGCCGAGCTGCGCTTCCAGCGCCATGATCTTGCGGCTCACGGTCGGATGGCTGACGTGCAGCCGCCGCGCCGCCGCGGTGAAACTGCCGGTATCGGCGACCGCGACGAAGGTCTTGCAGAGATCCCAATCCACAGGCACTCCCGTTCAAACTTGGATAGACATATGTTCAATATTGAACGGTCCCCCGGCTGCCGTGCAACCCTATAGTGAGGCCAAAGGCGCTAGCGGACACCCGCCGGCGCGACAATCGACATGGAAGCGCTCGACCATCGGCCGACAGGCCGCCGACGCGCGCCGTCAGGAGGATCGGATGGCACTGCCCGCCCTGCTCAAGAACAATCTCGAGCTGCCCGTCGTCGGCTCACCCCTCTTCATCGTGTCCGGCCCGGAGCTGGTGATCGCGCAATGCAAGGCCGGAATCGTCGGCTCGTTTCCCGCGCTCAATGCCCGTCCGGTCGAGAAGCTCGACGAGTGGCTGAGCCGCATCGAGGACGAACTCGGCGAATACAAATCGCGCAATCCCGGCAAGAAGGTCGCACCCTACGCCGTCAACCAGATCTGCCATGCCTCCAACGACCGGCTGATGAAGGACATGGAGACCTGTGTGAAGCACAAGGCGCCCATCATCATCACCTCGCTGCGGCCGCCCGCGGAGATCGTCGAGGCCGCGCATTCCTATGGCGGCCTCGTGTTCCACGACGTCATCAACGTCAAGCATGCGCGCAAAGCCGCCGAGCAGGGCGTCGACGGCCTGATCCTGGTCTGCGCCGGCGCCGGCGGGCACGCCGGCACGCTGTCGCCCTTCGCGCTGGTGCGCGAGGTCAAGCAATGGTTCGGCGGCGCCATCCTGCTGTCGGGCGCGATCAGCGACGGTTTCGGCATCGCCTCGGCGCTGACGCTGGGCGCCGACCTCGCCTATATGGGCACGCGCTTCATCGCGACGAAGGAAGCCAATGCCGACGAGGCCTACAAATCCGCGCTGACGCAGCACGCCGCGCATGACATCGTCTACACCAACCTGTTCACCGGCGTGCACGGCAATTATCTCGGCCCTTCGATCGCCGCCGCGGGACTCGATCCGGACAATCTTCCGGCCGCCGACAAGTCGAGGATGAATTTCGGCTCCGGCGGCAACATGAAATCAAAGGCGTGGCGCGACATCTGGGGATCAGGCCAGGGCATCGGCCAGATCGTGGACGCGCCGCCGGTCGCCGAGCTCGTGGACCGGATGAAGGGCGAATTCGACCAGGCAAGACAGGATTTCCTGATGCGCGCCAGCGCCTGATGGTTCGGACTGACAGAACGAAAAACGGGAGGACACCATGAAGCTGGCAGCCGCACTGATCGGCCTGTCGTTGCTGACGCTCGCCGCCGGCAAGGCCCATGCCGAAGGCAGCGATGAGATCCGGATCGGGCAGACCCTGCCCTATAGCGGCCCGGCCTCCGGCTTCGGCGCGATCGGACGGACGCAGGAGGCGTTCTTCGAGAAGGTGAATGCCGAGGGCGGCATCAACGGCCGCAAGGTCAAGTTCATCACGCTGGACGATGCCTATTCGCCGCCGAAGACGGTCGAGCAGACCCGCAAGCTTGTGGAGCAGGACGAGGTGCTGATGATGTTCGGCTCGCTCGGCACCGCCACCAACAGCGCCGTGCAGCGCTACCTCAACGGCAAGAAGGTGCCGCAGCTCTTCGTGCTGTCCGGCGCGACCAAATGGGCCGATCCGCAGAAATATCAATGGACCATGCCCGGCATGGCCGCCTACGAATCCGAGGGCGTGGTCTATGCCAAGCACGTGCTGCGGACCAGGCCGGGCGCCAAGATCGCCATCCTGTCCCAGAACGATGATTTCGGCCGCGACTATGTCGCCGGCTTCAAGCGCGCGCTCGGCGACAAGGCCGCGAGCATGATCGTCGCGGAGCAGACCTACGAGACCAGCGCGCCGACGATCAGCTCGCAGCTTTCGACGTTGAAGGCATCGGGCGCCGACGTGCTGTTCGGCGTCGTGCTCGGCAAGTTCACCTCGCAGATGATCAAGGGCGTCGCCGAGATCGGCTGGAAGCCCGAGCTGTTCTTCGTGCCGACATCAGCCTCGTCGATCTCGTTCCTCGAGCCGGCCGGGCTCGACAACGCGGTGGGCCTGATCTCGTCGAGCAACCAGAAGGACACGATGGACCCGCAATGGGCCAGCGATCCCGGCGTGAAGGAGTATTTCGCCTTCATGAAGCAATACATGCCGACCGCAGATCTCTCCAATTCCAACTACGCGGCCGGCTACCATTACGCGACGCTGCTGATGACGGTCCTCAAGGCCTGCAAGGATGATTTCAGCCGCGACAACATCATGCGCCAGGCCGCGTCGCTGAAGGACGTCAAGCTGCCGCTGCTGCTGCCGGGCATGTCCGTCACGACAGGCCCTGACGACTATCTGCCGTTCCAGCAGCTGCAGCTCCGCCGCTTCAACGGCAAGAGCTGGGTCGGGTTCGGCGACGTGCTGGACGATCGGTGATGCGAGCGGAACAAGGACAGGCCATGATCATCAGCGGCGAACGCCGGATCGGCTATGACGAGATCCAGGCGCGCATCAAACGCGCGGCGAGCGGGCTTCGCGAGATGGATCTTGCCGAAGGCGCGCCAGTCGCCATGATGCTGCGCAACGATTTCGCGCTGTTCGAAGTGGTTGCGGCCTCTGCCGCGCTCGGCAGTCCGGTGGTGCCGATCAACTGGCATCTCAAGGCCGAGGAAGTCCGCTACATCCTGACTGACAGCGGCGCGAAGATCCTGGTTTGCCATGCCGACCTGCTGCCGCAGATCCGCGCCGGGATCCCCGACGACGTCCGCCTGCTCGTCGTCGCAAGTCCGCCGGAGCTTGCGGCGACGTTCGCCCTTCCTCCGGGGTTGACCGAGGTTCCCGCCGGACTGACCGATTGGGACCGCTGGCGCGACGGCCACACCGAAACCCAGGAGGCGCCGCGCCGCGCCGCCGCGATGATCTATACGTCGGGCACCACGGGCATGCCGAAGGGCGTGCGGCGCATGCCGATGCCTCCCGAGCAGGCCGCCGCCTCCGAGCGCGTCGGCGCCATCGCCTACGGCATCAAGCCGCGCGAGGGCCAGATCGTGCTGATCAACGGGCCGATGTATCATTCGGCGCCGCATTCCTACGGCATGATGGCGTTCCGCAACGGCTGCACCATCGTGCTGCAGGCGCGGTTCGACGCCGAGGAACTCTTGGCGCTGATCGAGCGGCACCGCGTGACGCACATCCACATGGTGCCGACCATGTTCGTGCGCCTGCTCCGCCTGCCCGAGGCGGTGCGCCATCGCTATGACCTGTCGTCACTGCGGTTCGTCGTGCATGGCGCCGCGCCCTGCCCGCCCGAGGTCAAGCGGGCCATGATCGAATGGTGGGGACCGGTCATCAACGAATATTTCGGCTCGACCGAGACCGGAATCCCGGTGTGGCATTCGGCCGAGGAAGCCCTGAAGAAGCCCGGGACGGTCGGCTGCGCCATCGAAGGCGGCATCGTCAAGATCTTTCGCGATGACGGCAGCCTCTGCGGCGTCGGCGAGGTCGGCGAGATCTTCATGCGGCAGACGGCGGTGCCGGATTTCGACTATCACGGCAAGGCGCAGGCCAGGGCCGAGGCGGGGCGCGAGGGTCTCGTCAGCGTCGGCGATGTCGGCTATCTCGACGAAGACGGCTATCTGTTCCTGTGCGACCGCAAGCGCGACATGGTGATCTCGGGCGGCGTCAACATCTATCCCGCCGAGATCGAGAGCGTGCTGATCGGAATGCCCGGCGTGCGCGATTGCGCCGTCTTCGGCGTCCCTGACGCGGAATACGGCGAGCGGTTATGCGCCTGCATCGAGCCCGACAGCGGCGCACAGCTCTCCGCCGGCGCCGTACAAGGCTGGCTGCGCGACCGGCTGGCCAACTTCAAGGTGCCGAAGGACGTTCAGTTCCTGGATGCGCTGCCCCGCGAGGCGACCGGAAAGATCTTCAAACGCAAGCTGCGCGATCCCTATTGGGCTGACCACAAGGCGGGCGGGCCTTAGTTCACCGCCGAAGCCCGGCCAGGGCATCGCCGGCACATTCCGTCCGAGCAGTGCCATATGCCGGCATCGCTGGGGTCGCCGGCTTTTGGCGGCCCGCGAAACAGGATAGCTTCGACCCGAGGAAACGCCGCGAAGACGGCCACGAGGTCGCATGCTGGACAGGACGAAGGATATCGCCGCATCCGCGCAGGCCTGGCTCGATGCATTCGAGCGCACGCTGGGCAAGCCCGAGCCCGATGCGCTCGGCCATCTCTTCCTCGCCGACAGCTTCTGGCGCGACGCGCTGGCGCTGAGCTGGAACCTGCAAACGCTCGCCGGCCGCGACACGATTGCGCAAGCGCTGGCCGCGCTCGCGCCCAGAGCGTCACCAACCGATTTCAAGATCGCGCCCGACCGCGCACCGCCGCGCTGGGTAACGCGCGCCGGCACCAATACCATCGAGGCGATCTTCAAGTTCGAAACCGCGATCGGGCGCGGCAGCGGCATCATCCGGCTCATTCCGGATACCGCTGACGGCGACCGTCTGAAAGCGTGGACACTGCTGACCGCGCTCGAGGAGCTCAGGGGATTCGAGGAGCGGCTCGGCACCTCGCGACCACGCGGCCAGGCCTATTCGCGCGATTTCCGCGGGCCGAACTGGCTCGATCTGCGCAACGCCTCGCGCGACTATGCCGACCGCGATCCGGCCGTGCTGGTGGTCGGCGGCGGCCAAGCCGGGCTTGCGATCGCAGCGCGGCTGAAGCAATTGCAAGTCGACACGCTGATCGTCGATCGCGAGACGCGGATCGGCGACAATTGGCGCAAGCGCTATCATGCGCTGACCCTGCACAACCAGGTGCAGGTCAATCATTTGCCCTACATGCCGTTTCCGCCGAGCTGGCCGACCTATATCCCCAAGGACAAGCTCGCCAACTGGTTCGAAGCTTACGTCGACGCGATGGAGCTGAACTTCTGGACCGGCACCGAATTCGAGGGCGGCGCCTATGACGAGGCGAAGGCATGCTGGACGGTGACATTGCGGCGCGCCGACGGGGGCAAGCGCACCATGCAGCCACGCCATGTCATCATGGCGACCGGCGTCAGCGGCATTGCCAACATTCCTGCTATTCCGACCCTCGACAATTTCAAGGGGACGCTGCTGCATTCCAGCCGCTACGAGGACGGCGAGAGCTGGACCGGCAAGCGCGCGATCGTCATCGGCACCGGCAACAGCGGCCACGACATCGCGCAGGATCTCTATTCCAGCGGCGCCGAGGTGACGCTGGTGCAGCGCTCGCCCACCCTCGTCACCAATATCGAACCGTCGGCGCAGCTTGCTTATGCCACCTACAATGAGGGCACGCTCGAGGACAACGATTTGATCGCGGCCTCGATGCCGACGCCGCTCGCGAAGAAGACGCACGTCATGCTGACCGAGCAGTCGAAACAGCTCGACAAGGAGCTGCTCGACGGCCTTGCCCGCGTCGGCTTCGAGCTCGATTTCGGCGAGGCCGGAACGGGGTGGCAATTCAAATACCTCACCCGCGGCGGCGGCTATTATTTCAACGTCGGCTGCTCCAATTTGATTGTCGAGGGCAAGATCAGGCTCAGGCAATTTGCCGACATCGAGAGCTTCGTCACCGAAGGCGCACGGATGAAGGACGGCTCGACCCTTGCGGCCGACCTCGTCGTGCTCTCCACCGGCTACAAGCCGCAGGAATACCTCGTGCGAAAGCTGTTCGGCGATGCCGTCGCCGACCGCGTCGGCCCGATCTGGGGCTTTGGCGACGGCTTCGAGCTGCGCAACATGTACGCGCGCACTCGGCAGCCCGGCCTCTGGTTCATCGCCGGCAGCCTCGCGCAATGCCGCATCAACTCGAAATTTCTCGCGCTGCAGATCAAGGCGATCGAGGAGGGAATTTTGGGGCGGACGTAATCACAGTCGTCATTCCGGGACGCGCGTAGCGCGAACCCGGAATCCATGGAGACTCCGGGACCCGCGGCCCAATGGATTCCGGGCTCGCGACTTCATCGCGCCCCGGAATGACAAGAGGAGAGATCAGTGCCAGCCATTCTCGGCAGCGGCGAGCATCGCTATCGCGTCGTCGACAACTTCGCAAAGTTGCCGGGCGGCTGGCAGCTCACCGACGTCGCCTCGGTCGCGGTCGACAGCAAGGACCGCGTCTACGTCTTCAACCGCGGCGCTCATCCGATGGTCGTCCTGGACCGCGAGGGCAATTTCCTGCGCAGTTTTGGCGAAGGGTTGTTCTCGCGCGCGCACGGCCTGCACATCGACGCCGACGACAATCTCTATTGCACCGATGACGGCGACCACACCGTGCGCAAATGCACCACCGACGGCAAGGTGCTGCTGACCATCGGCATCCCCGCAAAACCGTCGCCGTTCATGAGCGGCGAGCCGTTCCACCGCTGCACCCACACTGCGCTGTCGCCGAAGGGCGAGATCTACGTCTCCGACGGCTATGGCAATGCGCGCGTGCATAAATTCACGCCGGACGGGAAGTTGATGACGAGCTGGGGCGAGCCGGGCACCGATCCTGGCCAGTTCAACATCGTGCACAATATTGCCACCGATCCCGACGGCTGGGTCTATGTCGCCGACCGCGAGAACCATCGCGTGCAGGTGTTCAACGGCGAAGGCAAATACGAGACGCAGTGGAACAATTTGCACCGCCCTTGTGCGCTGTGCTGCTGCGGCGGAGCGAAGAGCCCGACCTTCGTGATCGGCGAGCTCGGCCCCGGCATGGCCGTCAACCGCAAGGTGCCCAATCTCGGCCCGCGACTGTCGATCGTGGACGCCAAGGGCCAGCGCATCGCACGGCTCGGCGGCGAGGACGGCCCGGGCATTGCCAGCGGCAAATTCCTGGCGCCGCACGGCATCGCGCTGGATTCGAAGGGCGACATCTATGTCGGCGAGGTCGGCGTCACCGACTGGAAGACCAGCTTTCCGGACGAGGAGATGCCGGCAACGGTGCGCGCCACGCGATGCCTGCAGAAGCTGGAGCGGGTCCGGGAGTAGCTGCCACGGCACGTCACGACGTGCAGAGGCAGGCAGTTCCGCGCCCGCCGCATGCCTCCGCCAGATCGCGGCTTTTTGTGCGCCTTCGCCACCCCGGCGCCGCATTGCTTGCGCCTGAATAAGTCGCTCAACGGGCTTCACAATCCCGTCACGCTGCATGTAGTATGTCAACACATGCTGCTTCGCAGCGTATATTGGAGGCCGGGAGCGTTACTTGAACGCACATGTCTCGCAAGGCAGTTGGCCGGTGTTGGTGCTGAATGCGGACTTCCGGCCGCTGAGTTACTACCCGCTGTCTCTTTGGTCGTGGCAGGACGCGATCAAGGCGGTGTTCCTCGACCGCGTCAACATCGTCGCTCACTACGATCAGGCGGTCCACAGTCCGACGCTGCAAATGCAGCTGCCGAGCGTCGTCTCGCTCAAGTCCTTCGTCAAGCCGACCACCCACCCCGCCTTCACCCGTTTCAACGTCTTTCTGCGCGATCGTTTCGCCTGCCAATATTGCGGCTCGCCCGAAGACCTCACCTTCGATCACATCATCCCGCGCAGCAAAGGCGGCCAGACCACCTGGGAGAACGTGGTCGCGGCATGCTCGCCGTGTAACCTGCGCAAGGGCAATCTGACGCCGGCGCAAGCAAGAATGTTTCCGCGCCAGAGCGCGTTTGCGCCGACCGTGCACCAGCTCCACCGCAACGGCCGCCTGTTTCCGCCGAACTATCTGCACGACAGCTGGCTGGATTATCTCTACTGGGATACGGAGCTGGATCCGTAGGAGGCGCCGGCGCCCTCACCCCCGCTGCAGGGCCAGCGTCACGCCGCCGAGCGTGAGCGCCATCGCCGTCCATTCGCGATAGCCCAGCGGCTCGCCGAGAATGATGGCGGCGGAGACGACGCCGATCACGGGTACGATCAACATGCCGGTCGAGGCCGTGGTCGGTGGCAGACGGCGCAGCGTCTCGAACCAGGTGACGTAGCAGATCCCCATCGGCACCAGCGTCATGTAGACGAAGCAGCCGAGCCCCAGCGGGGTGATCGCGGTGACGTCGGGACGCTCGAACGCGACGCCGAGGATCAGCATCGTGGCGCAGCCGAGCCCGACCTGCCAGGCGACGACGACCAGCGGCGGCATCGGCAGCGGCTTGCGGTTGAGCACGTTGCCGAGCGCGAACAGGATGGCGCAAGACAGCGCCAGCACAATACCCAGCAGCTTGTCGGCGCCGAACGCAAGACCGTTGCCGCTCAGGAGCAGCGTGACGCCGGCGACACCGAGGACGAGCCCGAAGATATCGCGCGGGGCCGGCCGTGCATGCAGCGCCGGCCAGGCGAACAGCATCGCCCAGATCGGCATGGTGTAGGCGAGCAGGGCGCCCTCGCTCACCGTCACGTACTTCATCGCGACCGTGCCGAGCCCCATCCAGGCAAAGACGTTGGTGAAGGTCGCGAACACCAGCCGCGGGATCGCCTCGCGCGGAACGACGAACGATTCCTTCCGGCTCAACACCAGGGCACCAAGGATGAGCGAGGCGCAAACACCCGCAAGCCCGCGCGCGAACAAAGGCGGCCATTGCTGCAGCAGCAGCTTCATCAGCGGCCAGTTCAACGCCCAGCCGAAGGCCGTGACACCGAGGCAGAGAGAGCCGATCATCCTGTCGCGTCGTGCGGGATCCATGGATTGCGCATAGCAGGCGGCCACCGGCCGCTCCACCTCGGCCGGCGCATGCAAGCCATCGCGCAGAACGGAACTGGACCGCCCGGCGCCCGTTCAGATGAGAGCACGGCGCGTGGGCGCGTGCCGCAGTGCAACCGAGGGAGACCATCATGCCTGCAGCCGAGAAGGACCATGTCTACAAGATCCTGGACCTGGTCGGATCGTCCGAGACCTCGATCGAGGACGCGATCAAAAATGCGGTCAGCCGCGCGTCGAAGACCATTCGGGAGATGAAGTGGTTCGAGGTTGTGCAGACCCGCGGCCACATCGAGAACGGCGCCGTCCGCCACTATCAGGTGACGCTGCGCGTCGGCTTCACGCTGGAGGAATGACGCGGCTGATTTCGACGGGAACCATCTCGCGCCGTCCGCCGTGAACATCCACCGGCCGCAAGGCGATCGAGAGATATCCACGACGGTCCCCGGTAGAGTACGGACCCTGCGCAATCATCGCAAATATTGCAACAGGCCGTTAAGGTCAAAGTGAGAGGTTTGCTCCGATTTGGAGCAAGCCCGATGGTGACGAGTCGCGAACTCGGCAAGACGCGCCTTCCGCTCTGGGCGGCTGGGTTCGTCGTGCTCATCTGCGTGGCGATCCTCGGCATGAGCATCTGGCGCGAATGGGAGGCACGCAATGCCGAGCTCAGGAGTGCCGAGATCGACGTCGCCAACCTCGCCCACTCCCTGATCCAGCATGCGGACGACACGTTCGAACTGGCCGACACACTGCTGGTCGGACTGGTCCACCGGCTCGAAATCGACGGGATGGGTCCGGACACGATCACGAAACTCCAGGCCTATCTGCCGACACGCAAATCATCGGACCGTATCCGCGGCATCTTCGTCTACGATGCCACCGGCCGCTGGCTTGCCACGACGGAGCGCCTCGACTTCTCCAAGCTCAACAACAGCGACCGCGAATATTTCCAGCGCCATCGCGACTCCCCGGAGACGGGCACGCTGATCGGGCGGCCCGTCAAGAGCCGCGCCGGGGGCCAGTGGATCATCACGGCCTCGCGCCGGATCAACGATGCCGACGGCGGCTTCGCCGGCGTTGCCCTGCTCACGATCGACGTCAGCTATTTCGCGAAATTCTACCAACGGTTCGACTTCGGGCCGAACGGCTCGGCATCGCTGCTCAACACCAGCGGCATCCTGCTGGCGCGCAGCCGCGACGAAGGCGACACCTTCGTCGGACGCGACCTGTCCAACACGCCGCTGTTCAGGGAGTGGGGAAGCCGACCCGCGGCGGCGATCTACTATTTCACGTCGCCGCTCGATGGCGTGAGGCGGCTGAGCTACTATCAGCGCAGCAGCCGCTACCCCCTGATGGTGCTCGCGAGCAAGTCGCAGGACGACGTGCTGGCTCCGTGGCGAAAAGCGGCCGCCGCACGCATGACCTTCGTCCTCGGCCTCGTCCTGTTGATCGCGGTGATCGGTTTCCTCCTGGTCCGTCAGTTGCTGCAGCGGCAGCGGACGGCACAGGCGCTGGTCGCCCAGGAAGCGAACTTCCGCCTGTTGGCAGAGCAGTCCAGCGACATGGTGACCCGGATCGGACTGGACAACCAGTTGCTCTACGTGTCTCCCTCATGCGTGCGCATCACCGGCTGGTCGCCCGAGGAACTGCTGGGCACCTCGTCGCTCGCCGGCATTCATTCCGACGACACGGAACGGGTCGAGCAGGCCGTCACCGCGCTGAAGAACGGCGAAGCGGAGGAAGCGCGGTTCGTCTATCGCCAGCGTCATCGCGACAAGGGCGAGATCTGGGCCGAGGCTGCACTGCACGTGACGCTGGCGTCGGACAGCGGCGAGATCGACGGTGTCGTCGCAGTCGTGCGCGACATCACCGAGCAGAAGGACCTGCAGGACAAGCTCGCCTCGCTTGCAACGACCGACGGCCTCACCGGCCTCGCCAACCGGCGCGCCTTCGACGAACGTCTCGCCGACGAATGGGCGCGCGCGCGGCGCGACGACACACAGCTTTCGCTGCTCCTGATCGACGTCGATCATTTCAAGAAGTTCAACGACCATTACGGGCACGTGGCGGGCGATGGTTGCCTGCGTGCCATCGGTCGGATTCTGTCTGCCCATGCCAAGCGCCCGGCCGACCTCGCGGCGCGCTACGGCGGGGAGGAATTCGCCGTCCTGTTGCCCAATTCCGACGCCGCCGGTTGCGCCGAGGTCGGTGAAGGGATCCGCCGGGCGCTGCACGAGCTCGCGCTGCTGCACGTGCAAAATCCGCCCAGCCGGCTGGTCACCGCCAGCGTCGGCGCTGCAACCGCTCGTCCGGCCCAGGCCACGACGGATTGCAGCACGCTGGTCGCCGCCGCCGACCGCGCGCTCTACGCTGCCAAGGACAGCGGCCGTGACCGCCTGGTGATGTCGGGACAGGTCGTCCCCTGGCCAGCCAAGACTGCGTGACACGGATCCGCCCTCGCCTTCTCGCATCCGTTTGTCGCCTGCGGCCTGACGGGATATGAGTCCGGGCCCGGCCGGGCGCCGGCCGACCCGAGAGTGCTGCCGTGACCGATACAATCAAGCTCGTCCTGTTCGACATGGACAACGTCCTCTGCGGCTACGACAGGGGCAAGCGTGTCGCGTGTCTCGCGGAGCTTGCGGGATCGACCAGCGACGCCGTCTACAAGGCGATCTGGGACAGTGGATTCGAGCTGCTCGGCGATTCCGGCGCGCTCGACGCCGCCGACTATCTGCGCGGCTTTGGCGAACGCATCGGCTATCCGCTATCGCTCGACGAATGGGTCGAGGCGCGGCGCCGCTCGATGCAGGCGGATCGCGCGATGCTGGAAATTGCCGCGAGCTTACGCAAAACCGTCGATATCGCCGTGCTGACCAACAACACCACGCTGGTCGCGGACCACATCGACACGCTGCTGCCGGAGCTGCGTCCGCTGTTCGGCGCGAACATCTACACCTCGGCCCAGTTCAAGACCGCGAAGCCGGACCCGCGCTGCTACCGTCTCTGCCTGTCCGAGCTGCAGGTGGTGCCCGCGACCGTTCTCTTCATCGACGACCTCGCGCAGAATGTCGCCGGAGCGAAGGAAGCCGGTCTCCTGGCGCATCATCACACCACGCCGGAGGCTCTGAGGCAGGCGCTCGCGAAGCACGGCCTGCTCGCGGCGTCATGAGCAGAGGCCGGATCAGGCAAGCTCCGCGCCGCGCCGCTCTGGAACCAGCGCGAGCAGCGCCACGACATCCAGCAAATAGAGCAGCGCCAACGCACCGATCGCCGTCGGAAAGCCGTAGGACGCGCTGATCAGGCCGACCACCAGCGGACCGAACCCCGCGACCGCGCGGCCGATATTGAAGAACACGTTTTGTGCAGTCGCCCGCGAAGCGGTCGGATAGAGCTCGCTCATCAGCGCGCCATAGCCGCCGAGCATGCCGTTGACGAAGAAGCCCATCACGGCTCCGCCGACCAACAGCGCGGTGGCGGCAGTCAATTGCGAATAGACCAGCACCATGACGGCTGCGCCCAGCATGTAAGTGAGAAACGCAGGTCGGCGACCGAAGCGATCGGCCGCATGGCCGAACAGAAAGATGCCAAGCGCCATGCCGGCAATGGTGACGGAGGTCCAGACTGCCGATTGGGTGAGGCCATAGCCGAACCGCGTCGAGAGATAGTTCGGCAGCCAGATCATGATGCCGTAATAGCCGAAATTCTGCACCGAGCAGAGGATGACCATGGCAAGGCTGATCTTTGCCGTCTCTCTGTCGGCGACGAGCGCGCGAAGCGAGGCGACGGCATCCGTCGTCGTGGCCCGACGAGCCAGAAAGATGTCGGGCTCGTGCAGCCTGCGCCGGATCACATAGGCAGCCAGAGCCGGAAACAGCCCCACCGCGAACATGCCGCGCCAGCCGATGAGGGGCAGGAGCACCGGCGTCACCAGCGCCGCACAGAGCACGCCGAATTGCCAGCCGAGACCGACATAGGAGGTCGCCCGCGCCCGCTTGTCCGACGGCCAGGCCTCCGCGACCAGCGCCATGCCTATGCCGAATTCGCCGCCGAGCCCGATGCCTGCGATGGCCCGGTAGATCATGAGATCCCAATAACCCTGAGCCAAGGCGCATAGTCCCGTGAAGACCGCAAACAGGACAATGCTCCAGGTCAGGACGCGGACCCGCCCGAGCCGGTCGGATAGCAGGCCGAAGACGAAGCCACCGAGCACCGCCCCGACCAGTGTCGCGGTCACCAGCGAAGCAGCCTGCGGCTGCGTCAGATGAAGACCCCTCGAGATCGCCGTCAGCATGAAGCCCAGGATGAGCAGATCGAACCCATCCATGCCGTAACCCAGCGCAGATCCCCACAACGCCCGGCGCGCATCGGCGCCGATTTTAGTGGCTCGAGTCGAAAGCAGCTCCGCTTCAGTCATGATGAGACCGGTATCATGGATCTGACTCACGTTCCCCTCCCCGCACCAATCCGTCGCAATCGCCTGCCGGCGTCAGGCCAGATGACACGCCACGAAATGCCCTCCAGCGCCCTCCTTCAGCACGGGCGCGCTCTCGGCGCAGCGCGGCTGGGCAATCGGGCAGCGGGTGTGGAAGTGACAGCCCGACGGCGGCTTCATCGGGCTCGGCACGTCGCCCTTGAGGCGGATGCGCTCACGCTTCAGCTTGGGATCGGGCACCGGCACCGCCGAGAGCAGCGCCCGGGTGTAGGGATGCTGCGGGTTGCGGTAGAGGTCGCTCGCTTTCGCCAGCTCGACGATGCGTCCGAGATACATCACCGCGACGCGGTCGGAGATGTGCTCGACCACCGAGAGGTCGTGCGCGACGAAGAGATAGGTGAGGTTCAGCTCGGCCTGGAGGTCTTCCAGCAGGTTGATGACCTGGGCCTGGATCGACACGTCGAGCGCCGAGACCGGCTCGTCACAGACGATCAGCTTCGGCTCGACCGCGAGCGCGCGCGCGATCACGATGCGCTGGCGCTGGCCGCCCGAGAATTCATGCGGATAGCGCCGCATATGCTCGGCCTTGAGCCCGACCTTGACCAGGAGTCCCGCGACACGTTCCTCGCGCTCTTTCGCGGACGATGCGAGATTGTGGATGGTGAAGGCCTCGCCGAGGATGGCGCCGACCGTCATGCGCGGATTGAGCGAGGCGAAGGGATCCTGGAACACCAGCTGCATGTTCCGCCGCATCGCGCGCAGATCATTTCCGCCGAGCTGACGCACGTCCTGGCCGTCGAAGACGACCTCGCCGTCGGTCGGCTCGATCAGGCGCAGCACGCAACGTCCCGTCGTCGACTTGCCGCAGCCGGATTCGCCGACGAGACCGAGCGTTTCGCCGCGGTTGACCGAGAACGACACGCCGTCGACCGCATAGACGGTGCCGACCTGGCGCGACAACAGGCCGCCGAGCACGGGGAAATGTTTCTTCAGGCCGCTGACGCGGAGCAAGGGTTCGCTCATGACGCGGCTCCCAGGTTCGGATCCCCGAGATGACAGGCCATGCGGTGACCCGGCGCGATCTCGCGCAGCAGCGGCTCCTTCTCGGTGCAGACATTCATGGCGAACTTGCAGCGCGGCGCAAAGCGGCAGCCGACCGGCGGATTGATCAGGATCGGCACCGAGCCGCCGATCGCCTCGAGCCGCGTCTTGTGCTCGCTGTCGAGATCGATGCGTGGGATCGAGCGGATCAGGCCTTGCGTATAGGGATGGCCGGGATGGTCGAAGAGGTCGTCGACGGGCGCCTCCTCCACGACCTTGCCGGCATACATCACGACGACGCGTTGCGCGGTTTCGGCGACGACGCCCATGGCATGGGTGATCAGCATCACCGCCATGCCAAAGCGCTCCTTCATGTCCTGGAGCAGGTCGAGGATCTGGGCCTGGATGGTGACGTCGAGCGCCGTGGTGGGCTCGTCGGCGATGATCAGCTTCGGCTTGCAGGCCAGCGCCATCGCGATCATCACGCGCTGGCGCATGCCGCCGGAAAACTGGTGCGGATAATTGTGCACCCTGCCTTCGGCGTTGGGGATCTGCACCAGCTTCAGCATCTCGATGGTGCGATCGAGCGCCTGCTTTCTGGTCACGGCCTCGTGGCGGCGCAGGCTCTCGGCGATCTGCTCGCCGATGGTCAGCACCGGGTTGAGCGAGGTCATCGGCTCCTGGAAGATGAAGCCGATCTCCTTGGCCCTGATCTCGTCGAGCTGATTGCTGGTCAGCGGCACCAGGTCGCGGCCCTCGAAGATGATCTGGCCCGCCGCGATGCGGCCCGGCGGCATCGCGATCAGCTTCAGGATCGACATCGCGGTGACGGTCTTGCCGCAGCCGGACTCGCCGACGACGCAAAGCGTCTCGCCCCGGTTGATGGAGATGTCGACGCCGTCGACGGCCTGCAGGATGCCGTCATCGGTGGAGAAGTGGGTCTTCAGTCCCTTGATCTCGAGCAGCGGCGCCATCAGATCACCCGTCGCGCATCGAGCGCGTCACGCAGACCGTCGCCGATGAAGTTGATGGCCACCACCGCGATGAAGATCGCGCCGCCCGGGAACAGCGCCCAGTGCGGGCCGATGTCGAGAAAGTCCTTGGCGTCATACAGCAGCCGGCCCCAGGTCGGCGTATCCGGCGGAAAACCGAGGCCGAGGAAGGACAGCGTCGATTCCGCGATGATCGCGGCGGCAACGTCGATGGTGCCGGCGATGATCACCGGGCCGAGCGCATTGGGCAGGATATGCCGCACCACCTGCCGCACCGGGCTGGCCCCGAGCGCGCGTGCAGCCTCGACGAACTCCTTCTCGCGAATCGACAGGAATTGCGCGCGCACGAGCCGCGCCACCGGCATCCAGCGCAGCCCCCCGATCACGAGCACGATCAGGATGAAGATGCCGCCTTCGGGGCCGAACACCTGTTTCAACCCGTCGCGGAACAGGTAGATGAGCAGGAGCAGCAGCGGCAGTTGCGGCAGCGACAGGAAGAGGTCGGTCAGCCACATCAGGCCGTGCCCGAGCGCACCGCGCGACATGCCGGCGAGCGCGCCGATCAGCGTGCCGATGAAGACCGAGACCAGCATCGCGGCGAGGCCGACCGCGAGCGAGATGCGGCCGCCATAGATCATGCGCGCCAGGATGTCCTGCCCGAGATCGTCGGTCCCGAACGGATGGGCGAGCGACGGCCCCTGCATGCCCGCGACGATGTCGATGTCGTTGATCTTCACACGCCACACGAACGGCCCGGCCACGACGGCGAGAACCAGAATGAGGAGCAGGAAGGCGCTGACGACGGCGAGCTTGTGGCGGCTGTAACGCCGCCACGTCTCGCGCCAGGGCGAGTAGACGCGCCGCTCAGCGGAGGGAGATGCGAGGGTCAAGCCAGCCATAAAGCACGTCCGCGATGAGATTGAACAGCACGACGAGACACGCGAAGACGAAGGTGACGGCCATCACCACCGGCGTGTCGTTGGAGAGGATGGAGGAGATCAGCAGCGAGCCGATGCCGGGGATGCGGAAGATCTGCTCGGTGACGATGGCGCCGCCGAACACCGCGGGCATCTGCAGCGCGATCAACGTCACGACCGGGATCATGGCGTTGCGCATCACGTGCTTGACGATGACCTTGGCCTGCCCGAGCCCCTTGGCGCGGGCGGTGGTGACGTAGTCGAGCCGGATCACGTCCAGCATCGCCGAACGCACGAACCGCGTCATCGACGCCGCCTGGAACAGGCCGAGCACCGCCACCGGCATGATCGCCTGGCGGATCATCTCCAGCACCCAGTGGATGCCGGTGGCCTTGATGTCGGTGGTATAGACGAACGGCAGCCAGTCCAGCGTGACCGAGAAGATCAGGATGAACAGGATGCCGGTGAAGAAGGTCGGCAGCGAGAAGCCGACGAAGGCGAGCGTGTTGGCGATCTGGTCGAACAGCGAATAGGGCTTGGTCGCGGCATAGACGCCGACCGGGATCGCGATCAGCAGGGCCAGGATCTGCGCCGAGCCGATCACGTAGAGCGTGGCCGGCAGGCGCTGCAGGATGAGCGTGTCGACGTTCATCCGGCTGACGAAGGAGAAGCCCCAGTCGCCGTGCAGCATGGCGCTGAGCCAATGCAGGTAGCGAAGATGGATCGGATCGTCGAGGCCGAACTTGGCCCGAAGTGCGGCCTGCACTTCGGGCGGAACGTTCGGATTCGTCGCCAATTCGGAGAAGGGATCGCCGGGCGCAAGCGCCAGCACGAAGAACAGCACGGCCGAGATTCCGAGCAGGCTCGGAATCGCGATCAGCAGGCGACGTAGAACATATTGACTCATGAGGGAAAGCCCCCGTCTAGCGCTGGGGGATCATTCCTCGCGGTACCAGTCGAACAGATTGTCGGTCTCGTTGGCCCAGCCGGAAACGACCGGCCGCAGGTTGTTGGCGGCCGCTTCGACCTTCAGGCGATGCTGCACCGGGATGAACACCGTGTCCTGGTACATGAGGTCATTGGCCTTGATGTAGAGCGCAGCGCGCTTGACCGGATCCATCTCGCCGTCCGCGGCCTGGATGGTCGCGTCGTACTCCTTGTTGACCCAGCGCGGGAAGTTGGTGCCCTGCCACTTGTTCTCCTTGGTGGCGACCAGGGTCGAGAGATAGCGGCGCATGTGCTGCGACGGATCCGGCTGGCTCAGCGGGATCTGGAACATCTCCATGTCGGCGTAGAACTTGGAGTAGGTGTCGGGATTGCCGACGTCGGAGGAGAAGAACACCGAGGCGACGACCGATTTCAGCTCGACGTCGATGCCGGCCTTCTGGCAGGCCTGCTTGACGATCGCCTGGGTCTTCTGGCGCGGGCCGTTGATCGAGGTCTGGTAGACGAGCTTGAGCTTCTTGCCGTCCTTCTCGCGGATGCCGTCGGCGCCCGGCTTCCAGCCGGCATCGTCGAGCATCTTCGAGGCCTTCTCGATGCTGAATTCCCACGAGGTGTTCTTGGACACGAATTTTTCGGGCCCGTTGAGGAAGTTCGCGGTGGTGCGGCCGGCGCGGCCGTAGATCGCCTTCTTGACCGACTCGCGATCGATCAGCAGCGAGAGCGCCTTGCGCACCGCCGGATCGGAAAACAGCGGGTGCTTGGTCTTGATCGACGAGCGTTCGCCGTCGACCTCGGTGTTGGGATCGGTGAAGTTCAGTGCGATGAATTCGGTGTCGCCGCCGACGGCATAGACGGTCTTTCCCTTGCCGCCCTTCTCCAGGCGCAACAGCACGTCGTCCTCGACCTGGATGTTCCAGCCGAAATCATACTCGCCGGTCTGGATCACCGCACGCGCGGCCGAGACGGCGTCGCCGCCGCCCTTCATCTCGACCGAATCGAAATAGGGACGGTTCGGCATGTGATAATCGGGGTTGAGCACGCCGCGAACGAGATCGCCCGGCTTGAACTCGACGAACTTGTAGGGGCCGGTGCCGACCGGCGAGAGGTTGGTCGGCGCCTCGCGCGACTTGGACCCCGTGTAGTCCTTGAACAGATGTTTCGGGATGATGGTGTTGGGCGCCCCGACGAAGGCGTCGGCCCAGAACGGCGTCGGCTTGTTGAAGACGATGCGCACCGTGAGCTCATCCACCTTCTCGACCGTGATGTCGCGGAGCGTCGCGATCGTCAGTGCGGAGGTCGCCGGATCCTTGGCGTATTCCCAGTTGAACACGACGTCGTCAGCCGTGAACGGCTGGCCATCGTGCCACTTCACGCCGGGCTTCAGCTTCCAGGTCACCGACTTGCCGTCGGCGGCGAGCAGGCCGTTCTGGATCGACGGAATCTCCGCCGCCAGCACCAGCTTCATGTTGCCGTCGGGATCCCAGCAGGCGAGGGGTTCATAGAACAGACGCGCGCCGTCCTGGTCCTTGGTGCCGGTGGCGAAATGCGGATTGAGCAAGGTTGGACCCTGCCACCACAACAGCTTCAGCGCACCGCCGCCGCCGCGCTTGGTCGGCTTGTAGGTCGAGGCGCCCTCCGCCATGGCGACGCCGCCAAGCGCGAGGATCTGGTTGGCCAGGGGGGCGGTGAGGCCGACCGCGGCCATGTGCTTGATAAAGGCGCGGCGATCCATTCGCCCGTCCTTCACCTGGCCGATCATCGAACGCAGTTCTTTATCCAGCATGGTTGTCCCCCGTCTGGTTCCCATCGTGATGAAGACGGCCGTGATAAGGAGCCGCCCAATTAGCTGGCAGTAGATGGCACACCGAATGGGGGGCGCGTCAACTGGGACCGTGTGTATGCAAACGGTCTTCTGGCTGTCCGTTGGGCAAAACTGCGTTCTGCAGCCCATCCGTTCGGCAATCCAGCATCAAAACATGCTGGATTGCACGCTGCACTGCGAAAAATTTGTTCGCCGGATCAGACGAAATGTCGAGGCGAAATTCTACGCCACGGACATGTCGAGCGGCGGCTCAACGTGGTCCGGCAGCGGACAGACATAAGGTGTCTTGGCCGTCCGCTTCTTCAAATCGGCCTTCGCCGCCTTGATCAGCTCCGGATCCGACAGCGCCTTGATGCCGAGACCGGCCATCGCCTTGGCCGCCTGCACCATGGCTTTGTGGGCATGCGGGCTCTTGCCCTGCGCCACCACCTGCCAGGTGTGGAAGGGCGTGCCGATTGCAACCGTCGGTGCGTGAACCTGCACGGTCGGCACCACCCAGCTGACGTCGCCGACGTCGGTCGAGCCGACCAGCGGGTTGCGTTTGGCATCGAGCGGCACCAGGAAGTCGGCCAGCGGCCGATCGGTCGGCTCCATGCCGATCGCGTAATAGACGGACGCGATGTCCTTGTCGCTCAGCGTCGCGCGGATCTGGCCGGCAAAGCTCTTGTCGGCATCATCGAAATGCGGCGGTCCGAGCTCTTCCATGACCCGGTGCAGCGCCTGCTCCAGCGGCGCGTTCGGCAGGATGTTGGAGACCGCGGAGATGATCTTCATCTCCACCTTGGTTTCCGTCATCAGCGCCGCGCCCTGCGCGATCTTGGACACGCGCTCGACCAGCTCGTTCATGCCGGGAAGATCACGTGCGCGGATCGAATAGCGCACCCGCGCATGGGCCTGCACCACGTTGGGTGCGATGCCGCCGGTGTCGAGCAACGCATAATGCACGCGCGCATCGCTCGGCATGTGTTCGCGCATGTAGTTCACGCCGACATTCATCAGTTCCACCGCATCGAGCGCGGAACGGCCGAGATGCGGCGAGGCCGCGGCATGCGAGGTGCGGCCGGTGAAGATGAAGTCCGCACGCGTGTTGGCGAGCGACGGCGTCACCGCGACCTCCCAGAAGCTGTGCGGATGCCAGGTGATCGCGATGTCGGCGTCCTCGAACGCGCCGGAGCGCACCATGAAGGCCTTGGCTGCGCCGCCCTCTTCAGCCGGGCAGCCATAATAGCGCACGCGACCGGGCACCTTGTTCTCGGCGAGCCAGTCCTTCACCGCGGTCGCGGCGAGCAGCGCGGCGGAACCGAGCAGATTATGACCGCAGCCATGGCCGTGTCCGCCGGCTTCGATCGGACGATGCTCGGCGACGCCCGCTTCCTGGCTGAGGCCGGGCAGCGCGTCATATTCCCCCATGAAAGCGATGACCGGACCGCCCTCGCCCCACTCGCCCATCACCGCGGTCGGAATGCCCGCGACCTTCTCGGTGATGCGGAAACCTTGATGGCGCAGCTCGGCGAGATGTTCGGCGGCGGACCGCGCCTCGGTGTAGCACACTTCGGGCATGCCCCAGACCTTGTCGCTGAGGTCGATGAAACGCGCCTTGATCGTGTCGATGCCACGCCAGATATCGCTGCGGTTGTCCATGCTTCGATCCGTGATCCCTTGGTCAAACGAAGCGGCAATGGTTAGCAGCTTCACTGCACGGCGCCTAGCACCTCGCCGGACACCAGCCATGCGGCACGTGCCGGATCGAGGGGACGCCTGCCGCCGTGCGCGTTCCCCGCGCCTTTCGAAGATTTCACGCGGCGTTCTCACGAATAGTTGGGGAACGAGGCTTTCAAGACGGCCTCCCCCGGCCTAAATTATGCGTGCGTCGCGCGCCGCTCTGCAGCAATCCCGGAGCGATGCACTCAGCCAGGAGAACTCCATGACCACCCTGACCGAATGGAGAGTGCCGCCGGCCAATCAGCCGCGTGCGAGCGACTACGGTTTCGATCTCGACCGCGCGCTCGCATCCGTCGTCGGCCTGCACGCCATCATCCCGCCGGACGCCTTCAGCGCCGAAACGCTGGGCACCGAACGCGCGGGCAACGGCGTCGTGATTGATGACGGCCTCGTGCTCACCATCGGCTATCTCATCACCGAGGCGGAATCGGTGTGGCTGCATCTCGCCGACGGACGGGTGGTCGAAGGGCATGCGCTCGGCTTCGATTCCGTCACCGGCTTCGGCCTCGTGCAGGCGCTCGGTGCGCTCGACGTCGAGCCCTTGCCGCTCGGCAACTCGGCAGCAACCCGAATCGGCGACCGCGTCGTGGTCGGCGGCACCGGCGGCCGCACGCGCTCCGTCGCGAGCCAGATCGTGGCCAAGCAGGAATTCGCCGGCTATTGGGAATACCTGCTGGACGAAGCCATCTTCACCTATCCCGCGCATCCGAACTGGGGTGGCACCGCGCTGCTCAACGAGCGCGGCGAGTTGATCGGCATCGGCTCGCTTCAGCTGGATCGCGAACGCGACGGCAAGGCCGAGCACGTCAACATGATCGTGCCGATCGACCTGTTGAAGCCGATCCTGGAAGATCTGCGCAAGTTCGGCCGCGTCAACAAGCCGGCGCGGCCATGGCTCGGGCTGTTCTCGACCGACATCGACAACCGCGTAGTGGTGATCGGAATCTCCGCCAACGGCCCGGCCGCGCGCGCCGAGCTCAAGACCGGCGACGTCATCCTCGCCGTCGACGGCGACAAGGTCACGAGCCAGACCGAATTCTACAAGAAGATGTGGTCGCTCGGCGCCGCCGGTGTCGACGTGCCGCTGACCGTGCACCACGAAGGCGTCACCTTCGACGTCACGGTGACCTCGACCGATCGCTTCAAGCTGTTGAAGGCACCGAAGCTGCATTGACTCCCCGCTGAAGGACGCCGCCAAGGAAGCTGCAATGAGCGAGGCCGTGATCGACGACATCGTGGCCGTGCTTCCGCCGCTGCTGAACGCGCTGGAGGCGCTCGGCTTCTTTGCCCGTAATCTGCATCCGCCGGCGTTTGCCTCCGTCATGAACGCAATCGGCACGCCGGACGAGGCGCTGCAGACGGCACGCGCTGCGATCGGGGATTGGCCGGAGCAGTTCGCCGGCTTGCGCGCGCAACTGAATCGCGCCTGCGACGAGACGCTCGCCGCCTTTGCCGGCATCCGTGAGGTCGGGCGCGGCCATGGCGATCTCGTCGCGGTGTTCCGCGCGCTGCGCCATCTGCCGCGCGCGCAGGAGGCGCTTTATCCCCTTGCGGCGCAGTTTCCGCCGGTAAGCAGCTTCTTCCTCAACGCCGCCCATCGCGACGATGCGGACCTGTTATCCCGGCTCGAAGCCGGCACGCGCGAAGACACCGGCATCTTGCACGATCACAACGAGCCCGGCAGCCGCGGCGGCTTCTCGGTCTACGTGCCCGAGTATTACACGCAGGATCGCGCCATGCCGCTGGTGATGGCGCTGCATGGCGGCAGCGGCAACGGACGCGGTTTTCTGTGGAGCTGGCTGCGCGATGCGCGCAGCCTCGGCGCGATCCTGGTGGCGCCGACCGCGATGGGCTCGACCTGGGCGCTGATGGGCGATGATGCCGATACGCCCAATCTCATGCGCATCCTCGAAGCCGTGCGCAGCCGCTGGACCGTCGATGCCTCGCGCATGCTGCTGACCGGAATGAGCGATGGCGGCACCTTCTGTTACGTGAGCGGGCTTGAAGCCGCTTCGCCCTTCACCCATCTCGCCCCGGTCTCGGCAACCTTCCATCCGCTGATGGCGGAGATGGCGGACGCCACGCGCCTGCAGAGGCTGCCGATCTTCATCACCCACGGCAAGCTCGACTGGATGTTTCCCGTGCAGACAGCGCGCCAGACGCAGGCGGCGCTCGCAGCCGCCGGCGCCGATGTCACCTATCGCGAGATCGACGATCTCAGCCACACCTATCCGCGCGAGATCAACGCGGCGCTGATGCAGTGGCTGAATGCCGCTTAGCAGTCATCACAATAAGCCCTGCTTGAGAGACACATCGGGTAACACCCCTACGCGATCTCGGGACTCCCGCAGGATCCGGCGATCGCTCGCACTCAGAGCTCGAAGATCTCCATCTTCGAAGAAACCTATTGCGCGCAGCACTTGCGCTGGTTCGCCGCCAAACATCTCCCGGAATGCCGAGATTCCGCGCGGCAACGACACACCCGCGGAGATCATTTCAGCAATGTCCAGATAGTCCTTGGCTTCGGCGCGGTCGAGCGTCGCCTCGAGCTTGGTGGCCAGCAAGTCCTCAAGCGATGCTACAAACATGGTGCCATCAGCCACTTGCATCGGGTCGTTGATGCGACCGAAGCCGATGCGTCCGAAGAATGAGACTTTCACTGAGCCTGAGGGCATGGTGGTCGAGACAACCAGTGTATTGGGCGCATCATGAAGGATGGCCGCACCCTTGACGAAGTCGAATTGCGCACGGACTTCGTCCTTATCCAATGGAGCAGAGCAGAAGAAGTCGAAATCGAGCGACTCTCGGTGCCCCAATTGAAGGGCAACGGCAGTTCCGCCGTAGAGGACAAGCTGCAACTTCCGTGAAGGGACAAGCAGGGGCCAAATTTCGCGTTGAGCGGCGGGCAAGATCGACAGTTTCGGCTCAAAGCGTTGCTGCATCGAAGGCTCTTCGTGGGGCCTTGTCCGGCAGCTCGGTCCCCGTTGCGAGGGAAAGGCGCCCGCGCCAAAATTCCCAGGAGCGATCGTTGAACCAACCCGGCTCAGCGTGAAGCATGATGTCTGAGAGGCGGGCGGTACCCAGCGCGGCCTCCAGCTGGAGAATATCGTCGTATGTGCCGAAGTTCATGATCTGCGCGACGACGCGATCCTCGGAGAATGGCAATCCGTCGACCGGTCGCCACCAGACGTACTTGCGACCGAGCTTGTCGATCAGGCTTGCGGATGCATCGTTCGTCATTGATTTCAAATATAGCCAACCTGCTTCCGTTAATCCACGCCCCGTAGGGCCGATCCGGGCCGAACTCCCCCGGGACCAGCACGGAACCGTCCAGCCCCACCGACGTTATCGCCCGTCATCGGAGGTTCGCAAATGCAGACGTTTTTAGGGATGATTTTGGGCGCGTTGCTGCTCGCGGGCGGCGTCTACGTCTATGATTCCATGCAGACGTCGTCCGTCGCCAACGGCCAGGTCGCGACCACCAATCGCACCATCGTGAACTGGGACGTGGCGAAGGCGGATTGGGATGCGCTGCGCGATCGCGCGCACAAGGACTGGGTCCGGATCTCGTCGAAGTAACGACGCCGTATCATGAACAAGGCGCCGTCGCGAACACCGCGGCGGCGCCTTTGTGTTGGCTGCGATCGACGTGTCGGCGCCGATCGACGCCGTGCGCGTCAGTTCATCTTGGCCTTGCGGGCATCGGCGATGACCTGCTCGAACTCGGCCATGCTGAGCACACCGGGCACACGGTACTTGCCGACGATGAAAGACGGGGTGCCGTTGAAGCCGAAGGCCTCGGCCTGCTCGTTGTTGCGCTTGAGCAGCGCATCGATGTCGCTGCCCCGGCCGGCAAGATCGCGTTTCAGGCGGTCCATGTCGACGCCGGCCGCCGCCAGCAGCTCGTTGATGCGCGACTCGGTCAGGCGCGAGCTGACGCCCATCATGGCGTCATGGGCCTTATGATACTTGTCCTGGAATTTCGCCGCGAGCGCGGACCGCGCCGCCGTGACCGAGACCGGCCCGAGGATCGGCCAATCCTTCATCACCAGTCGCACCTTGCCGTCGTCCTGAACGACCTGGCGCAGCTCGGGCTCGAGCTTGCGGCAATAGGGGCAATTATAATCAGACCATTCGACGATGGTGATGTTGCCATCGGGATTGCCGGCGACGGGCGTATCGGGATCGCGCAGCACCTTGGCTTCGGTCAACACCTCGTCGTCGCCAGCGGCTGCCAGCGCAGAGTTGATCCCGCCCGCCGCAAGGGCGCTCGCCCCGATCAGCGTCAGAGCCGTGCGCCGCGTCGGCTCAAATGCCTTGTTCTTGAATCCGGCCATATCTCGTCCCGTTTCGGTCCCATCTCCGTCGATACGGTTCGGGAGTGGGAATTGTTACAGGTCATATAGAGTGTCGCGGCGGCGATGTCATCGCACCAGCAGCGTGACGGCCAGGGGGACCAGGAACGAGGTCACCAAGGCGTTCAAGCTCATGGCGATACCCGAAAACACGCCCGCGATCTCGTCGACCTGGAACGCGCGCGCGGTCCCGATGCCATGGGCCGCAAGGCCGGCTGCGAATCCGCGGGCACGGTAATCGGTGATGCCGGTGCGGTTCATCAGCGGCGTCACGATGATGGCGCCCATGATGCCTGTGAGGATCACCGCGACGGCCGCCAGCGAGGGATCGGCATGCAGGGATTCGGCGATGCCCATGGCAACGCCCGCGGTGACCGATTTCGGCGCCAGCGACAGCACCACCTCGCGGGGAAGGCCGGCAAGCTCGGCCAGCAGCACCACCGACACCACGGCGGTGACCGAGCCCGCGACCAGCGCCACCAGCATCGGCACGATGGAGGCGACCACGCGCTTGCGGTTCTCGTAGAGCGGCACGGCGAGCGCGACGGTTGCAGGCCCGAGCAGGAAATGCACGAATTGCGCGCCGGCAAAATAGGTCGTGTAGGAGGTGCCGGTCAGCAGCAGGAACGCGCCGATGATCCACATCGCATGCAGCACGGGATTGGCCAGCGGATGGCGCCGCGTCGCCAGCGACACCGCATCCGTGGCCGCATAGACCAGCAGCGTCACGGTCAGCCAGAGCAGCGGCGACTGCGAGAGATAGACCCACAGCGAGAACGGATTGTCGCTCATGGCGCGTCCTGTTGCTTCAACAGGCGGCTGACCAGTCGAAAGGTCAGCACGGTCGCAAGCAGCGTGACGACCACGGAGAGGGCGAGCACCAGAACGATGGCGATGCCGTGGGCCGCGAGGAGATCGAGCTTCTGCACCACGCCGACGCCGGCCGGCACGAACAGCAGCGAGAGATGGGCAAGCAGGCCCTTGCTTGTCGTCTCCACGCCGTCGCCGCCGAGCGGCCCGCGCGCGATCAACGCAACCCGGTCGCGCACGAGCAGCAGGACCAGGAGCAGCAGCAGGCCGAGCACGGGGCCCGGCAGGGGCAGGCCGAGGCCGCGCACGACGGCTTCGCCGATCAATTGGCACAGCAGGATGAGGCCGAGACTTGCAAGCATGACCGCCGCATGAAGGGATGGGCCGGCAGGCTTGTCAATTGCGGCTATGCGCCGGACGGGGCCGGCGCGGGCGAGGCAGCAATGCGCGGAAGCATTGCCATCAATGTCGCGGTCATCGTGGCGATCGGCGTGGTCTTGCCGTCATGCTCGGCGAATGCCCTGGCCTCGCAGAAGGTCAGCGTGCGGCCGGGCTTGACGACCTCGGCCTTGAACACGAAGCGCTCGCCCCGGGCCGGCGCCAGCAGCGTGGTCTTGAACTCCACGGTGAGGATATCCGCCTCGCGCGGCATCAGGGTGAAGGCGGCAGCGCCGCAGGCGTTGTCCAGCCCGGCGGTGATGATGCCGGCGTGAACAAAGCCGTTCTGCTGGGTGAATGCAGGCGAATGCAGCATCGCCAGCTCGACCTCGCCCGGTGCAAGGCGGACAATCACGATGCCGAGGGTGTGCATCGCCGGCTGGGCATCGAACATGGCGATGGCCGCTGCCCGATAGCCCGGGTTCTTCGGCTCGAACGCAGCCATGGTTCAAGCCTCGGCCGGCTCGGCGAGATGCCGCAAGGCGGTCTCGCGGACGGCATCGGTGAACGGCGCCGATTTGCGCTGGCTCCGGTCCATGTGCACGCCGGTGATCTCGCAAATCGCGGCGATCTCGCCGGTCTCGGCGTTCGTCATGTCATGCCGGAAGCGGATCGACTTGTCGCGAACCTCGAGCAGATGGCTGCGGATCTCGACGATGTCGCCGGCGAGCAGCTCGCGCCGGTAGGCGATGTTCTGCTGCACGGCGGCCATGCCGCGGCCGGAGGACCGCAGGTGGCTCGGCGTCAATCCGAGGCGCGCGAACAGATTCCAGTTGGCCTCGTCGAACTTGCCGACATACCACATGATGTTCATGTGGCCGACGTGATCGCACTGCCACGGATAAACCGTCCCGCGATAGGTTGCCTCCTGCTCCATCGCCATTCCCTGCCCTCGTGCGTCTTTTGATTTTGATACGGTAGCGTATCAGGGTGGCGGCGGGTTAGCAATACGGCACCGTATCAAGAATCCGAGAGGCCTACTTCATGAGCGACGGCAGGGGCGACGTCTGGGTCGAGGCTGGGTTTGCCGAGCTCGCCCGCTCGGGGGTCGAGGGTGTCAGGGTCGAGGTGCTCGCCAAGAATCTCGGCGTCACCAAGGGCGGCTTCTACCGCCGCTTCGCCGACCGCGCAGCGCTGCTCGAGGCCATGCTGCAGCGCTGGCGCGAGGGCCGCGCCGCGTCGATCGCGCAGCAGACGCGCCTCGACGGCGAGGAGCCCCGCGAACGGCTGAAGGCGGTGATCCAGCTCTATTCGGAGCGGCTCAATCCGGAAGCCATGGCGATCGAGCTCGCGATCCGGCAATGGGCCCGCTCGGACGAGACCGCCGCGGCGGCCGTGGCAAGCGTCGATGCCGCGCGGCTCAAGCACGTGGCCGAGCTCTATCGCGCGACCGGGCTCGACGCCGAGGCGGCCGAGGCACAGGCCTTCCTGTTCTACTGCTTCATCTTCGGCCAGAGCCTGTTGTTCGTCGAGCGCGGCCCGCGCAAGCGATCGCAGCTGGTGGCGAAATCGGCCGAGAAGCTGCTGCACTAAGCAAGATGGCCGGAGCTTTGCTCCGGCCATCGCGTCATGTCGAAACTCAGGCGGCGCCCTTCAGCTTCTTGGTGCATTCGCTGTAGTAGCCGCCGCCCTTCTGGATCCACTTCAAGCCGCCATTGCCGTTGGTGGTCTTGTTGGCATTGTACTGGTCGACGCAGGTGTGCATCCGCGCCTTGCCGGGGGTCTCCTTGGCGTATTTCGGATCGACCGCGTTCGGATAGATCGCGGGACCGGCCGGCAGGGTCGGCGCGGCGGCGGGGGCCGCCTCCTTCTTCGCCTGCTTCGGTTCAGTGGGAGCGGCCGGAGCAGCGGGCGCAGCCGCAGTCGGCGCGGCGGCCGGCGTCGCATCCGCACCGCACTGGGCCTTGCGGAAGTCATTCCACTTCATCGTGCCGAGCGAGCCGTCCTTCTTGGCAGCCTGGTATTTCGCGCTGCATTCCTGCGAGGTCAGCGCCTGCGCCGGTGCCGACAGCGCGAGCGCCGCAAATCCCGACAACGCAACCGCGCACAGCCATCTTGATTGAATGGTCATCCCTGGGTCTCCTCCTTGGTCTTCTCCCGACGGGGAGCAAAATAACACTTGCTATCCTAGCGTGTCGGCTGCTTGCGACAAGGATGCGACGACTGCTGCCGCCAAAATATAGTGACGGCCTCGTTCAGATTATTCATGTCGCGTTCAGCAATCCGAGCCGACGTTCGCAATCCCTCGCAATTCTCGCAAGATAGAGTGCAACACCATGACCCTCGCCTCCCGCCTCGCCGCCGTCGCCCTCGCCTCCCTGCTCGTCACCGGCACCGCCTTCGCGCAGACCACCGCGCCGGCGGCCAAGACCGATGTGAAGACCGATGTGAAGACAGAGGCCGCGAAGGCGACGAAGGAGCGCACGGCCGAGTCGATCGAGTGCTCCAAGCAGGCGGACGCCAAGGGCCTGAAGGGCAAGGAGCGCAAGAAATTCCGTCGCGAGTGCAAGAAGGAAGCGAGGTCCGGCACCGCCGCGCCCGCCGCCCCTGCCGCCGACAAGAAGTAACCCTCGCGACCCTCCACGCGCGCCGGCGCGAGGCGCACGCATTGCGGCATGACGAGCCTGCAATTGTGCGCCTCGCGCCGATTTGCGATAAGGCGGCGTGAAGCAGATCACCGCCTCCCTGCCGTTCGAATGGCCGAGCCGCGCCAAGCTCTTGAGCACGGCGGAGACGCTCGTCGTCGGCACCGCCGGAGGCCTGGTGTTTCTCTTCGCCGGGCTGCCGGGCGGGCTGATCTCGGGCTCGATGATCGCGGTCGGCATCGCTGCCATCGCCGGCCGCCAATTGTCGCTGCCGCCGCTCCTGACCCAGACCGTGCTGGTGCTGCTCGGGATTTCGCTGGGCTCGGTGGTCTCGCGCCATCTGCTGCAGCAGCTCAGTGCCTATCCCCTCACCATCGGGTTGCTTGCGCTCGCGACCTTCTGCTCGACCTTCGGCTCGAGCTACTACCTCCAGCGCATCCATGGCTGGGACCGCACCTCGGCCTTCCTGGCCGGCAGCCCCGGCGCCCTGTCGCAGATCACGATCCTGGCGGTCGAGCGGGGTGCCGACCTGCCGGGCATCGCGGTGGTGCAGACCATGCGCGTCATCATCCTTACCGCCGCGCTGCCGATCGTGCTCGCGCTCGCGGGCGTCGCCCCCTCCGCCGCGCCGTCGCTGACGACGTCGATCATTGCCTCGCCGCTCGACCTCGTGGAGCTGGCCGCGGCCTCACTTGTAATGGCGCTGGTCCTGCGGCTGATCAGGTTTCCGGCGAGTTGGATGTTCGGCGCCATGATCGCCTCCAGCGTGCTGCATGGCGCGGGCTGGGTCGAGGGCGGCCTGCCGGACTGGGTGCGCGGCGTCGCGCTGGTCGGGATCGGCGCCCTGATCGGCAGCCGTTTCGCGCGGATGCGGATCAAGACCCTTGCCGGTCACCTCAGCGCGGCGCTGGGCTCATTCACGGTCGCGATCGCCGTCTCCGCCATTTTCGTCGGCATCATTGCGCTTACCACGCAGGTCAAATTCTCCGACGTCGTGGTCGCCTTCGCGCCGGGCGCGATGGATGCCATGCTGGCGCTGGCGCTGACCTTGCACATCGACCCGATCTTCGTCGGCGCCCATCATTTGTCGCGTTTCGTGTTCGTGACGATCGCAACGCCAGGCATCGTGCACCTGTTCGGACGCACGCAAGACGACGTCGACGATTGAGCTTCAGCGCTGCGCCGTCCGCACAAATCCCCACGCGGCGATCGCGGCCATCAACAGCGAGATCAGCACGTTGTAGCCGGCGAGCGAGAGACCGAGGAAACGCCATTGCACCTCGTCGCAGCGCACCACCTTCACGGTATCGAGCCGCGAAAAGAGATCGCCGGCGTTGCCGAGGTTGACGACGGGACCCGTGCAATCGGTCGGCCCCTTCCAGAATCCCCATTCGACGCCGGAATGGTAGGTGCCGAGCCCGGCATTGGCGAGCGTCGCGAGCGCGAGGATTGCGAGCCCCGCCAGCAGCAGCGGCCGCGGCGCGCCGCTTCGCGCGGCAAGCGCCGCGAGCGCACCGAGGGGAATCACGAGGTAATAGGCGTAGCGCTGCTCGAGGCAGAGCGGACAGGGCAGGATCTCCAGCACGAGCTGGAAGAACCAGGCGCCCGCGATGGTCACGGCCGCGATCAGCGTGACGAGCAGCGAGGCCGTCAGCGCGGGGCCGCCGGCAGCCGGCTTGAATGCAGGTATGGCGGCACTCTGGGTCGTCACGGCAGCCTCTTTCCTGGGGGTCGCGCCCTTAAGCCTCTAGCTCCGGTCCAAGCGGCTGTCGAGAACGGCGGACATCACTTTGGCGCGGGTTGACCCCGCTTTGTCCATGGCTATAGTCCGCCGGCTTCGCGACGCTCCCTTCCAGGGCCGACCGAGGGCCCCTGTGGCGGAACTGGTAGACGCGCTCGACTCAAAATCGAGTTCCGCAAGGAGTGCTGGTTCGATTCCGGCCAGGGGCACCACGCTTCGCCCTTCGGGCTACGCGTGGCGCAGCCACGCTGAAGGTGAAGGGCCAAGCGTGTCCGGCGTGGCCTCTTGGCGAAGACGGACTGTCTCGACACAGCTCCCCTTCCCATCGTCACATCCCACCTGTATAAACCGGTAGCTTCTTCCGTTAATCGAAGGAGCTCATATGAACGACCTGCACGCGTGGCTTTCGCAACAGCACCACGGTTTGCGGACTTTTCAGACCTTCCAGCACAAGCTCGAGACGCTCGGCCGGCGCGATCCCGCGCAGCGCGGCCTGTGCCGCCTGCTCAGCGGCATCGTCGGCAGCTATGTCGAGGCCTTTGACGAGGCGCCGCTTCCGGTCGAGGTCGCCGACGGCGCCTATCGTCGCCTGCTGACGCTGGTCGAGAGCCTCGATCTGCACGGAGATGCCGCGCGGCGCCTCGCCGACATCAATCGCGTGGCGACCTGCGACTTGTGGCGCTGATCGGCAGAAGCAGCGGACAGGGCTGATCGCGAAACGCCCCTTGTCCATGGGCCAGGATGAACGCGACACACGATATTTCCGAATTTCGGTCAAGCAGAATTTTTCAACCCCGCAACGGCGCGTTCGGGCTGGCCGCGCTCCGGCCGAGAACCATGTTCTTGGCCCCTCTTAGCCCGCGTGCCTCCACATCGTCGTGGCGAACGCAGCGAAGCAATCCAGGAATGCGTCTGCGGAGACGGTCTGGTTTGCTTCGCCGCAAGGGCTCCTCGCAATGACGAGGAGGAGAGATTACGCTCTCCCGAGGCTTCGACTTCGCCACGCCAATCCCTATATCCGGTAGCAACCGACCCGATGCCGCGGACAGTTTGATGGCCAGGACACGCACGACGGACGCCGACGACCTTCCCCGCTATTTCGTCTGGGTCCGGGGTCTCGAAGGCCCCGAGCCGCAGAAATGGAGGGCGATGGATTTCGGTATCGGCGACTGGAAGCGGCCGCTCGTGCTGGCCTATCTGGAGCTGCCGGAGGACGAACGGCGTCTGTCGCTGTCGATGCTGGCGCGCCGCTATCCGCCGCCGCGGGTCGATCTGTCGTGAGCCGGCCGGGGTGTGAATCCACGGCTTTGCAAGATTGGGCGGTCAGCCCAATCGCGCCGCGACCGCCTCGCCAGCGTCGTGTTTTCTCCACTGGTCAGATGCGGCCTTCTTGTCCACGCTGGGCGGCTGCCCGTACATGCGGGTGTATTCGCGGCTGAACTGCGAGGGGCTGACGTAGCCCACCTTGAAGGCCACCTGGCTCAAGGTCTTCCCCTCCAAAATCAAGCGTCTCGCCTCGATCAACCTGAGATGTTTCTGAAACTGCAGCGGCGACAGCGACGTGATGGCACGAAAATGCTGGTGAAACGCCGAGCGGCTCATGCCAGCCGCCGCCGCCAGGCGCTCGACCTGCACGGGCCGGGCGTGGTCGGCGCGCAGCATCGCCACGGCGCGTGCGATGCGTTGCGCGTGGCTGTCGGACAGACCCAGGTTGCGGATGGCGGCGCCCTGGCGGCCAAGCAGCAGCCAATAGTGAATTTCCCGGATCAGACCATCCTTCAGCATCGCGAGTGGTTGTGGCCGATCCAACAGCAGCACCAGCCGACGGAAGGCATCGCGCAGCTCCTCGCTTGTCTCAGGCGCGGCTCGCGATGAATGGAATTCGGGTGCCCTCGTGATCAGATCCGTGACCACGGTGGGATCGAGGTCCAGTGCGATCGCCAGGTAGGGAACGGCGGGACTCGCCTTGCTGATTCGAGTCGCCTCCGGCCGGCTGCTCGTGACGATCATCGTCGACCCCGCAGCATAGGATGACACGCCCCTGCCCGTGGTCACTCGCTTGCAACCCTGCAAGACCAGGCACACTAATGGGTGCGCCAAGGTGTGCTCCAATTCGCTCGGTGCCGTGTGCCTGACCAGGTACAGGCCGTGGACGGGCGTGACGGTGACGCCCTCCGCTCGCTTGTGCTCTCCGGTGTAGCGCAGGATGGCCTGCTTCAGATCGTGCGACATGGCGGCAATTCTGGCCATGACGATCCGCGAAGTAAAGCTGACCTGAAAGCCGACCTGGACGATTAGGCAAGGAATGCCGACGTTCCGGCACCTCGCGCGGCAGGCGATATCCTACAGAGGGCGCATTAACCCAGGAGCCGCGCCCATGACCCAATTGCCCTCATCGCAGACCTCGACCAGCTCGCCCGCTCCCCACAAGGGCGTGCAGGTGCTGGGAGAGCAAGGCCCTGAAGGCCGCAAGGCGTTCTTCATTCAGATCGAAGCCCGCCCTGGCCAGGAGGAGGCCGTCGTGCAGATGTTGCGCGACATTCGCGCATGCGTCGAAGACGAACCCGCAACCGGCCCCTGGTTCGCCGTTCGCTTTTCACAGACGAGCTTTGGCATCTTCGAAGCGTTTCCCGATCTGGCGGGGCGCCAGGCCCACGTGGAGGGCGGCGGCGGCGACATCTTTCGCGACGTGACGCGAATGAACGCCATCCTGGCCGAAGCGGCCAGCGTGCACCGTGTCGATGTCCTTCTGAGCAAGGATACGTTCTCTCATTTCGACCCGCGCTGACCCGGGGGACCGTCGCTCCCGCCCCCATGATTATGGGTGTCACGGCATCCCCTCACCGGCTAAACTTGTCCTTGCGCCGCGGGGGACACGCGGGTGCGGGACCATGATCATGACCGAACAGGGCGAGACGGGTGAAATCATCACCATCCTCCTCGTCGAGGACGACGCACCGACCTGCTGGCGGCTCCAGGACGCGCTGGTCAAGGCCGGCTACGAGGTGCGAAGCGCCGGCACGCTCGGCGAAGCCCGTGCCGCGCTCGCCGGCGGCGCGCCCCGCGTGCTGCTGACCGATCTGCGGCTGCCCGACGGCCACGGCATCGAGCTGATCCGCGAGATGAGGCAGCGCTTCCCCGACACCGAGATCATGGTGATCTCGGCGCTCGGAGACGAGGAAAGCGTGATCTCCGCGATCACCGTCGGCGCCACCGGCTATCTGCTCAAGGACGCCTTCCCAACCGACATCGCCACCACCGTGCGCGATCTGGTCGCCGGCCATTCGCCGATCTCGGCCTCGATCGCCCGCTTCATCGTGCGCAGAACGCAAGGCGCCGCGCAGAACTCGGCAGAGCCGCCACCCGGGCCCGTGCTCAACACCGCGAAGCTGACGCCGCGCGAGATCGACATCCTCTGGGGCATCGCAAAAGGCTTCAGCTATGCCGAGATCGCGAGCCATCTCGGCCTGTCCAAGCAGACCGTGCCCGGCCATATCAAGAACATCTACCGCAAGCTCGAGGTGCACACGCGCAGCGAAGCGGTGTTCGAGGCGGTGCAGCAGGGCCTGATCAAGCTGTGAGCGAGGTCCTGGCCAAGGCAATTACAAAGGCAACTACCAAGGCAACGACGACGGCACCGACGCGACCGCGGCGCCAGCTGATCGCCTCGCGCCTCGTGCCCTATCTGCTGCTCCAGGTCCTGATCGTCATCGTCACCATCCTCGGGCTGCGGCTGCTGCAGCCGAGCGACCCTGACGATTTCGCGGTGAGCGATTTTTCGGCGCGCGAAGACGGCCTGACTCGCCCCGTGACGCTGCCGCATTTCACGTCGTCGCGCTATTCCCTGGCCGACCCGCCGTTTTACGCCGGCGCCTTCTCTTTCCGGCGCGACGATGCAGCCGCGGGCTGGTCGGTGTACCTGCCACGCTTCAGCAACGCGGTGGAGGTTGCCGTCAACGGCGTCGTCGTGCTCGACTCCCGGCGCGATGCCAATGCCAACCGGCCCGACCGCAACACGCCTGAGATCGCAGCCATCCCCGCCTCGCTGCTGCGCGATGGCAGCAACGAGATCACGGTGCGGCTGTTCGTGTGGGGACCGCTCAAGGGCTTTCTCGACACCGTCTATGTCGGGCCGGATGTCGCCTTGCGCCCGGCCTATGAGACGCGCACCCTGCTGTTCGTCACCCTGCCGGTGGTGTTCTCGGCATGGCAGTCGATCCTGGCCGTCATCCTCGCGATCATGTGGCTGATGCGGCGCCGCGAGCCGGTTTATGGCGTGCTGGCGACCGCGATGGTGCTCGGCGTGGTGCAGGCGTTCGCGCCTCCGCCGGTGCCGCCGGCCGCCACGTCGCGGCTCGCCGCCGTGCTGCTGGCGTCCGCGCCGATCGAGAGCGCGCTGGTCGTGATGTTCGGCGTGCTGTTCTTCGGCTGGCGCTGGCCTCGCTACGGCACGCTGGTGTTCGCGCCGGGAATCGTCGTGTTCGTGGTCGGGCTGATCGGCGGCCCGCCGCTACCGCGCATCCTGTTTCTGGTGCTCGGCATCCCAACGGTCGGGCTTTGCCTTTTCGTGATGGCTTGCGTCACCGCGACCGCCGTGGTGCGGCGGCAGGATGCGGCAAGCTTCATGATCGGGTGCGCCGTGACCATCGTGCTGGTCTGCTGGATCAAGGACATGCTCACGGTGTTCGAGATCGTGAGCAACGAACGCATCTTCGTCTCCCGCCTGTCCTATTCGGCGATGCTGGTCGCGATCGGCGCCGGGCTGACCTGGCGCTTCGCCCGCGCCTTGAACCAGGTCGACAGCTTTGCCGGCCAGCTCGTGACGCGCGTGCGGGAGGCCGAGGAGCGGCTGAAGGCGAGCTTTGCCCGCGAGGAGGAGCGCGCACGCGCCGCCGCCCTTGCCAACGAGCGCACGCGCCTGATGCGCGACCTGCATGACGGCCTCGGCGGCCAGCTCGTCAGCATCGTCGCGCTCTCCGAGCGTGGCCATGAGGGCGCGACCATCACCGACGCTGCCCGTGCCGCGTTGAAGGATCTGCGTCTCGTCATCGATTCCATGGACGACATCGGCGGCGACCTGATGCTCGCCCTCGGCTCCTGGCGCGAACGCGCGAGCGCGCAATTGCGGCCGCACGACATCACGCTGGACTGGCGCGTGGCGACGCCGCAGGGACTGCCGCTGCATCCGGAACTGCGGCCATGGCACGTCATCCAGATCGTACGCATCCTCGACGAGGCCGTGACCAATGCGGTCAAGCACGCGCAGGCTCGCCGCATCGCGGTCACCATCGACACGCTCGACGCAGGCCAGGGGCCGTACGGCGTAATCAGCGTGACCGACGACGGCCAGGGCTTTGCACCGAACGAAAATAACGAGGCCGGACGCAACGGCCAGACCGCGCGCGGCCTGCGCAACATGAGAAGCCGCGCCGCGCGCTGCGGTGCGGCGCTCGATCTGAGTTCGGATGCCTCCGGCACGCGCGTGCGGCTGCAATTGCCGCAGCGTTTCCCCGACAGCGACGCAGCCGCGGGCTGAAAAGCCCCCTCCCCGAACGTGTGGGGCGCACGGAGAGAGGGGACGGGCCGGGTAAATCCGCCTGCGGAGGACGGGGGGTGTTCATCCGCAGGCCCCGTTGGCCCGAAGCAATGCAATCAATCCAATGGAAATATCAGCGCCTGCCGACGCGGTTGACCGGGCCGCCGCGATTCATCGGCGTTCCCGCGCGGACGCCAACACCGGGCGCGCCGACGCCGGGCGTTGCGACCGCCGCCGCGGCAACCGGCGCTCCCGGGGCGACCACCACCGCCGCCGTCGGCCGCACCACGCAACCCTTGGGCACGCCGACGGTCTTGCAATAGACCACCGCTTGCGCCGGGCTCGTGCCCAGCAACACCATCGCCGCGCCCGCGAGCGCCGTGACCGTCAGTGCCATGACCGTCAGCCTTGCGCTCAGCGCTCCAGCTCTCTTCGACATTCTTGCTCTCCTGCTTCCCGTTCGGCGTCCCGATGCAATCACCGGATTTCGCAGCCGAGGTGCAGCCTGAATGACAAAAGACGGGGCGCGGATACATGCCATGAAGATGGGGGTACCGCGGCTGCAAGGACCGGCCGGTGCCATGAACATGGCATGGACCGGCGCCCGGCCTTTGCGGGATCGTCCGGCCGCTTGATCCCAGGCGGGACCAACGACAATCCCAAAGAGGTGCTTTATGAAGATTTCGGTTCTTGCCGCGCTGCTGCTCGCCACTGCCGCCCTGCCCGCGTCTGCGCAATCCGGGCCATCGGTTCAGGAGCAAATGGCCTGCCGCGGCGATGCCAGCAAGTTCTGCGCCGAACATATCGGCAAGCCGCCGCAGATGAATGCCTGCCTGCGCGAGAACAAGTCGAAGCTCTCGGAGAGCTGCCGCAAGGTCGTCGAATCGCGCGGCGGCTAGGCCGTCGTCGTTCTGCCTTGAAGACTAAGAGGGCGGCGCACCGCCGCCCTCATGATTCCGGCGCCGCTATTCCTGCATCATCTCGCCGCTGCCGCCGAACTCGGCCGGAAAATCCTTCAACTTGGGCAGGCCGTCGCGCATCGGCAACACGGTCTCGGCATAGTTGACGTGAACGCCGGGCGCGAAAGCGAGTGTCGGGATGGTGGCGGTGAAAACGTCGATGAGGCCGAGCGGCGGGTGGTTGGTCATGAGATGACCGCCGCACTTCTTGCAAAACTGGCGCTGGCTCAGCGGAGTCTTGGCAAAGGTCTCGACATTCTCGGCGCCTTCGCTGACGCGGACCGCCTCGGGTTTCCAGAGGCTGAAGGCGTTGACCGGGCCTCCCGACCACGACCGGCAGGAGCGGCAATGGCAATAGCCCATCGCCTCCGGGGCACCCGTGACCTCGATCGTCACGGCGCCACAAAAGCAGTTTCCGACATGTCTCATTGGGTCGTCTCCGTTTGATGAAGGGGAGAAATCCTCTCCCCGCCCCCTGTTCCACGATAGCTCGGGAAGGCGGGATGCGGGGAGAGGGTGTCGGGGTGAAGGGGGAGATCACCCCGGGGGACTTTGAGGGGACGCACGCGTGCGAGGCTTGCGTAACTCACACGACGCGACCGGACGTCCTCCGTTCGGGGGACGCGCGGCGCCGCGCCTGCGCTAGTGTGACCGGCGCCAGGGAATAAGCATCGCTACCCGTTGTTTGTACTGCCGGTACTCGTCGCCGAAGAGCGCGACGAGGTCGTGCTCCTCCAGCGCAATGCCGACGAAGATGTAGAGCGTGGTGACGGCCGCGAACAGCAGATGGCCCGCGGTCATGGTCGGCGCCGCCCAGAACGCAATGATGAAACCGAGATAGATCGGATGGCGGACGAAATTGTAGAGCAGTGGCGTCTTGAAGCGCGGCGGCGGCGTCTCCTTCCCGATCAGGTGGTTGGTCACCTGATGCAATCCGAACAATTCGAAATGATTGATCAGGTAGGTGCTGGTGAACACCAGGACCCAGCCCGCGAAGGACAGCGTGACCAGGGTCACGGCAAGATTCTGATTCTCGACGTTCCATATGACCGCAGGCAACGGACGCCACTGCCAGAACAGGAGAAGCAATGACAGGCTCGCCAGCAGCACATAGGTGCTTCGCTCGACCGGCTTGGGGACGAACTGCGTCCACCACGCCTTGAATTGCTGCCGCGCCATCACGCTGTGCTGAACGGCGAAGATCGACATCAGGAGCAGGTTGATGATGACGGCCTCGGTCGTCGAACTCTGGGTTCCAATGTCGATGGTCTTGTCGATCGTCTTGGGCACCACCAGACCCGTGACGAAGCCGATGGCGTAGAGAATGGTGACGAAAAAAACGAGATACGCCGCAATTCCGTACAAAAAGGCGATGATTTTGAAACTCCGCAAGCCCGCAACCCCCGGGCCAATCGAATGAACCTGATGATCGAGTTGGGTCATGAAACAGCTCCGTTGTGCCAGAACGCCGGCACTTCGTTGGTTGCTTCACCATGCACCCCGGACGGGCCCGGGGCTTTCGCGGACCATTGATTTTCGCCTGAGACGACTTTGATTTTTGCTTGAGATGATGAAGCCGTGCGATTTTGCTTTGAAAACAACGTGCTCGACGGCGACCTGCGGGAGCTCACCTGCGGCGGGGCGGCCGTGCCGTTGCAGCCACAAGTATTCGATCTCTTGCTCTATCTCGTCGCACAACGTGCGCGTGTCGTCAGCAAGGATGACCTGATCAGCCAGATCTGGAGCGACCGGATCATCTCGGATTCGGCGCTGAACAGCCGGATCAACGCCGCACGCAAGGCGATCAGCGACGACGGCGCGACACAGCGGCTGATCAAGACCATTCCGCGCAAGGGCTTTCGCTTCGTCGGCGAAGTCCGGGAAGAAGCGGCAGCCTCGATCGTGCCGGCTGAAGCCAGGCTCGCTCTGCCGCGCGCGGCGGACCGCCCGGCGGTCGCGGTACTCGCCTTCGAGAACATGAGCGGCGACCCCGCACAGGATTATTTCGGCGACGGCATCAGCGAGGACATCCTCACCGCGCTGTCGAAGCAGCGCTGGTTCATGGTGATCGCGCGCAACTCGTCCTTCACCTACAAGGGACGCGCAGTCCACATCCGGCAGATCGCGGAGGAGCTCGGCGTCCGCTACGTGGTCGAAGGCAGCGTGCGCAAGGTGGGCAGCCGGGTCCGCATCACCGCACAGCTCAACGATGCCAATTCGGGCAGCCATCTGTGGGCCGAGCGCTATGACCGCGAGCTGGTCGACGTCTTCGCCGTCCAGGACGAGATCACCAACGCGATTGCCGCGGCGATCGAGCCGCAGATTCACGCGGCCGAGAGTTTTCGCGCCCACTGCAAGGGGCCCGCGAGCCTGGACGCGTGGGATCTCCTGATGCGGGCGCTGTCGCATTTTTGGAAGGTGACGAGGTGCGATCACGAGGCCGCGCGGACGCTGCTCGAACGCGCGATCGCGATCGATCCGAACTACGGACAGGCGCTGTCGCTGCTGGCGGCCAATGACATGTTCGGCGCGCATCTCGGCTGGTCCCATCTCACCGCGGTGGCCCCAGTGGCGGAAGCCGCCGCGCTGGCCGCGGTTCGCTGCGACCATGAGGATGCCTGGGCGCATGTCGCGCTTGGCAGCGTCTATTTCTCGACGCGCAGGCTTACGGACGCGCTGTCCGAATTCGAGCGGGCGCTCGCGCTCAATCCGAACTTCTCGCTGGCGCAGGGCTATTACGCGCTGGCGCTGTCCTATGCCGGTCGGCCGAGGGAGGCGTTCGAGGCCGCGCAGAGGGCGATCCGGCTGTCGCCGCGCGATCCCTCGCTGGCGATTTATCAGGGCGTCGCCGGCTATGCGCGCTTCACCGAACGCCATTACGACGAGGCCATCGCGCTCGCACGCGAGGCGATCCGCCATCGCGGCGATCTCACCGGCGCCTACCGCGTGCTCGCGGTCTCGGCCGGCATGACGGGCGACGGCATGCTCGCGGAGGCGGCGCTGGGCGAGTTGCGCCGGGCCCAGCCGGGCATCTCGCTGCACTGGATCGCGACGCAGCTGCCCTGGGCCAACGACGCCGATCGCGCGCACTATCTCGAAGGATTCAGGCGCGCGGGGTTGCGGTGAAGTGTGGCGCTACGTCCGCTTGCGGCGCAGATGGACGATGACGTCGAGCCGGGCGATCTCGTGGCCGGGAAGCGCCTCGGGCATCCCAGTGAAGACGAGGCCTTCGGCAACGTCGACCAGCATGTCCTCGCCTTCGAGATAGAAGTGCGGATGCACCGAGGTGTCGGTGTCGAAGAACGACTTGATGCCGTCGGCGGCGATCCGGCGGAGCAGGCCGGCCTCGGTGAACTGGTTCAGCGTGTTGTAGACGGTCGCCAGCGACAGATCGGCGTTCGCCGCGATCGCCTCTTCATAGAGGCTCTCGGCGGTGACATGACGATGGCCGTTCAGGAACAGCAAATGGCCGAGCGCGAGACGCTGGCGCGTCGGGCGCAGGCCGGCATTGCCGAGCAATTGCAGGCAGTGCTGCACGCCCGCATCCGGCGGTGGCTCGAGGCCGGCGACATCAGGTCCGTTGTCGTCAACCGCCGGGATATTCGTGGCCTGCAAGTCCATCGATCGTCTCACCGGCTCGAGGGAACGCGACGCGGAGTGCCGGGGCCCGCCAGTTGCCATTGGATCGCAAAAGCGGCGGCCTCACTTTGATCCGGATCAAATCCGCATGCCGCCTCTGACCTATCGCAAGGCGGCCCGTTCTATTCCCGGCCAGAATCGACCGGTATCAACGAGGCTCACATGTCCAGACCGGTTCCCGACAAGGCAGAGGTCGCGCTCGAATATCCCGACAAGTTTTATGTCGGCACTTTCGAGCATTCGTCGCGGTTCGAGGCGCGGCTCGACGGCAGCGGCTTTGCGCTGGTGCTGCAGCATCCGGGAGCTGCCGACGAACGCAAATCGGTGCATCTGCACATCAATTTCGGCCTGCTCGCCGGCATCCTGCGTGAACTCGCCGGAAGCGTCGCCGGCATCCCCAAGGACGACATCGCGCACCGCGAGCAGCTCACAGAGGCGCTCGACGAATTGCGACGGGCGCTGCGGACCTCCTGACGGCTACTTCGCTTTCGCCGCTATCGGCCTCGGGGCCGGCACCATCGCCCACTCCTTGTCGGCACGCGGGCCATTGAGGTCGCCGGTCAGGCCGACGAGCTGGCCGGGCAGCACGTCGAGGGTCTGCTGCCAAGTCTGGGTCTGGCACAGGAATTTGATGAGACAGCCTTTCAACTTGAGGCGATCGCCGGATTCGCGCCACACCGAGACCGAATAGGATTTGCCGTCCTCGGCATTATAGATGTCGCCGGCAAACCGACCCTCCTGCGTCGCCTGCAAGCCCATGATGAGCTGGTGGCCGAGCAGCATACGAGCGCGCTTGTCCGGATCCGGATTCTGGGTGTCGCGATAGGGCTGGCCGCGCTTGTCGGCCGGCTCCTTCATCCAGACGATGAAGCCGCAGAGGCGGTCGCGCGAGGGGCCGCAACGCTCGAGGCGAATGCGGGCGCGGCCGTCCTCGACCAGCCATGTGCCGCTCGGATCTGCCGGGGCACCAGCGCCGGCTCGGCCGCCAAACGCCAGCATCACGATCGTGATCGCAATGCGCAGCAGGAAGCGAAGGAGAATGTTCATCGGCAGCACCTTTCGTTGAATGGATCGCGGCGTCAGTTCAGCTGCGCCATCAGCGCGTCGGCGCCCTTGTCGAGGCCGGCCGTCGCGGCCGCGAGCGCGCCGGTGGTGGCCTTGATGTCGTAGGCAGCCGGGTATTGCTTGGTGACATAGGCCGAGAGCAGCCGCGAGCTCGTCGCGTCGAAGATCTCGACGCCGTAGATGACCGAGCCGGTCATCATGCCCTCGCCGTCGCGCGCGGCCTGCACGCCGTTGTAGACCGCACCGGCCATGTCGAAGCGCGAGAGCGTGCCGAGCACCGGCGTGTTGGTGACGGCGCCGGTGAGCGTCAGCCTGACCCGCAGCGTGTTCGGTCCGCGCTCGCGCGCCAGCGCGAAGCGGCTGCGCAGCCGGTCGGCGAAACAATTCTGCATGTAGGCGGCGAGCGTCGCTTTGTCCTTGTCGGACATGTCGCCGAACTGATGGTCCTTGCCGCGGTAGACCACGACGGGATCGAGGATCACCTTATTGTATGCGCGCCAGTCGACCGGCGTCGAATAGCGGTAGGGCACGCGGCCGGAGGCATCCGATTTGTCCGGGGCCAGGAAGGCCGAGGACGCCATCTCCGAATAGGGCACGGGAGCAACCGAGGCACAGCCACCCATGCCAGCGCAAAACACCAGCGTTCCCAGACCGCGCATGGCGATCGAGCGATTCATCTCAGACTCCTCTCAGCGCTCTCCACGGCGATGGCGACCGCAGCCGCGTCAAGGACCGGACGCGGCTGCGGCGCTCACCATTGCCAACCCTCGGCTTCGTCCGGGGCCGTCTCGGAAGCTTCGGGCTGCCTCAGTGCTGGATTTATAAAACCGACTAGACGGTTTGTAAAATTCGAAAATGAAGGCCCGGCGCATTTGGCCGCAGGGCGGCTTTGTGCAGGTCACGATTGGATTTCGCTAACGAGGAATCAGGCGCGCTTGCGCCGGGTTGCCGCCTTCGCGACCGGTGCCGCTCCGGATTTGGCGGCGCGCGTTGCCACCGGTTGGGCGAGACCGCTCCATTGTGCGTCGTCGAGCAGGCGCGCGAACAGCCGCTCGTGCTCGTCCTTGCCGAGCGGCGACATACCGAACAGCGAGCTCAGCAGCAGTCCCATCGCTCCGGCCCAGCGCAGCATCGCAAGATCCGGGTCCGCGGCCTCTTCCCGGATCGCCGCCATCCGCTCCATCTCGCGCTCGCGCGGCAGCGCCATCAGGCGAGGGTTCTCCACCATGGCCGCAACCAGCGCCAGCGCGGCGGAATTCGGCGAGGTCGCAGCTTCCCGCACGGTCGCGAGCTGAGTCGCCAGATTTGGATTCGCGGAGGTCTCGCTCGCCTTCGCCATATAACGCGTCGAGAACTCCTCGAAATGCGCCATCTGCCGCTCGAGCAACGCCTTCAGCACCGCCTCCTTGGTGCGGAACTGATGCATCACGCCGCCCTTGCTGAGGCCGCTCTCGCGCGCGATCGCGTCGAGCGTCAACCGGCCCGGCCCATCGCGCGCGATGATCGCGATGGCCGCCTCGAGCGCGGCGTTACGGGATCGTTCGGAGCGGCTGGCATTGTCCATGGCCGACTTGTCTCCATGACGCCGCGATGAATCAAGTGAAAACAGGACGCGCTGTACATTTTTTGTGCTGATACTGTCGCGACTTTCATCTTGCGGCGCTGAACGAGACTATGTGAGCCTCGCCATCGGATGGGGACTGGGATGGGCTGGCCACAGCTTTGCGCGCGAGGACGTTGCGAAGCGTTTTCGGCTGGCCGCGCTTGAGAAAGATACGACATGCCGAAACGAGTGTTGCTTGGTCTCCTCCTGGCTTGCGGCCTTGCGGCCCCGGCATTTGAGCCAGTTCTTGCGCAAGAGCCGAAAACGGGGGGAACGGTCAATGCCGTGATCCAGCCCGAGCCGCCCGGCCTGATGCTGGCACTGGTGCAGAACGGCCCGACCCAGATGGTGTCGGGCAACATCTTCGAGGGGCTGCTGCGCTACAGCCCCAAGCTCGAACCCCAGCCGGAGCTCGCCGAGAGCTGGAGCGTCAGCGAGGACGCCAAGACCTACACCTTCAAGCTCCGGAAGGGCGTGACCTGGCACGACGGCAAGCCTTTCACCGCTGCGGACGTCTTGTTCTCCATCGAGATGCTGAAGCAGACCCATGCGCGCGCCCGCAACAACCTCGCCCAGGTCGACAAGGTCGAAGCACCCGACGATTACACCGTGGTGTTCACGCTGAAGCAGCCGTTCGGCCCGTTCCTCGGCATCTTCGAGGTCGGCTCGATGCCGATGGTGCCGAAGCATCTCTATGAAGGCACCGACTGGAAGACCAATCCCTACAACAACGCCCCTGTGGGCACCGGCCCCTTCATGTTCAAGGAATGGCAGAAGGGCTCGTTCATCCGCCTGGCGAAAAACCCGAACTATTACGAGAAGGGCAAGCCCTATCTCGACGAGATCTACTGGCAGATCATTCCCGACGCCGCGGCGCGCTCGGTGGCGTATGAAACGGGCAAGGTCGACGTGCTGCCCGGCGGCTCGGTCGAGAATTTCGACGTGCCACGGCTGTCCAAGCTGAAGGACACCTGCGTCACCGGCGCCGGCTGGGAGTTCTTCTCGCCGCTGGCCTGGCTGTGGCTCAACAACCGCCAGGGTCCGCTCGCCGACAAGCGGGTGCGGCAGGCGATCATGTACGCGATCGACCGCGACTTCGCCAGGGACGTGATCTGGAACGGGCTCGGCAAGGTCGCGACCGGGCCGTCCGCCTCGACCATCAAATATTACACCGACGACGTGAAGAAATATCCGTACGACCCGGCCAAGGCCAAGGCGCTGCTGAAGGAAGCCGGCTACAAGGGCGAGAAGATCCGTCTGCTGCCGCTCGCCTATGGCGAGACCTGGCAGCGCTGGGGTGAAGCCGTGAAGCAGAACCTCCAGGACGTCGGCATGACCATCGAGACCATCGCCACCGACGTCGCCGGCGGCAACCAGAAGATCGGCGATTGGGACTACGACATCGCCTTCACCTATCTCTACCAGTACGGCGATCCCGCGCTCGGGGTGGGACGCAACTACGTCTCCAGCGCCATCGCCAAGGGTCAGGTGTTCAACAACGTCGAGGGCTACTCGAACCCGGAGATCGACAAGCTGTTCGCCGACGGCGCGGTCGCCACACCGGACTCCAAACGCAAGGAGATCTACAAGCAGGCGCAGAAGATCCTGGTCGAGGACGTGCCGGTGGCCTGGATGCTCGAGCTGCAATTTCCGACCATCACGCGCTGCAAGGTCAAGAACCTGATCACCACGGGGATCGGGGTCAACGACGGCTTCAAGGACGCATGGCTCGACAAGTGAGGGCCTCTTCCTTCACCTCTCCCCGCTCGCGGGGAGAGGTCGAATGTGCGCATGGCGCACATTCGGGTGAGGGGGAGTCCGCGCGAATCCAACTGCTGATACGCTCGCGGAGAGTCCCCCCTCCCCCCGACCCTCTCCCCGCAAGAGCGGGGCGAGGGAGCGCACCGTCTCCGTGGCTAAAGGTCACCTTACCAAGATGACTGTCTAGAATGCTCTCCTTCATCTCCCAACGAATCGTGAAGGGCGTGATCGTCCTGCTTGCGATCGTCGTCCTCAACTTCTTCCTGATCCGGCTTGCGCCCGGCGATCCCGCGGTGGTGATGGCGGGCGAGGCCGGCGCCAGCGATCAGGTCTTCGTCCAACAGCTCCGGGAAAAGTTCGGCCTCGACAAGCCGCTGCCGGAGCAGCTCTTCATCTACGTCAAGGGCGTGGTCACCCTCGACCTCGGCTTCTCCTTCCGCCAGCAGGCACCGGTCGCAAAACTGATCGGCGAACGGCTGCCGGCAACGCTGCTGCTGACGCTGACCGCGTTCGCGATCTCGCTGATGCTCGGCATTCTCTTCGGCACCTTCGCCGCGCGCTTCGCCGGGACCTTTCTCGACACCGCCATCACGGTCTTTGCGCTGATCTTCTACGCCATGCCGCTGTTCTGGGTGGCGTTGATGGGCATTTTGCTGTTCTCGGTCACCATGGATTGGCTGCCGAGCTTCGGCTACGAGACGGTCGGCGCCAACCTCACCGGCCTTTCCCACGTCGTCGACGTCGCAAAGCACCTGATCATGCCGGCGATGACGCTCGGCCTGTTTTTCATGGCGACCTACACCCGCATGACGCGCGCCTCGATGCTGGAGGTGAAGCGGCTCGACTTCGTCAAGACCGCGCGCGCAAAGGGCCTCTCCGACGCCGTGATCCAGCGCCGCCACGTGCTCCGCAATGCGCTGCTGCCGGTCGTGACGCTGGCCGGCGTGCATTCCGGCACGCTGATCGGCGGCGCCGTCATCACCGAGACCGTGTTCGCCTGGCCCGGCATCGGACGGCTGATGTACGACGCGCTCTTGCAGCGCGACTACAATCTGCTGCTCGGCGTCTTCGTGATCTGCTCCGCCATGGTGCTGATCTTCAATCTCATCACCGACCTCGTCTATCGCCTGGTCGATCCGCGCATCGAATTCGCCTCATGAAACAGTTCTGGACATCGATGCTCAAGAGCCCGAGCGGCGTCATCGGGCTCATCATTCTGCTGCTTGCCATCTCGGTCGCGGTATTCGGACCGATGCTGTTCCCGAACTCGCCCTGGCGCATGGTGCAGCGGCCGTTCCTGCCGCCGTTCACACTGTCGACCGTGCCGCTCGGCACCGACGCGCTCGGCCGCGACGTGTTCGCCGGCATGATCTTCGGCGCCCGCGTCTCGCTCCTGGTCGGCCTCGTCTCGACACTGGTCGCACTTGTCGTCGGCATCCCCATTGGCGCCATGGCCGGCTATTTCGGCGGCAGGGTCGACGATGCCCTGATGCGCTTCACCGAATTCTTCCAGACCATCCCGAGCTTCGCGCTCGCGATCGTTCTGGTCGCAATCCTGCAGCCTTCGATCTATTCGATCGTGACGTCGATCGCGCTGGTAAGCTGGCCGCCGGTCGCCCGCCTCGTGCGCGGCGAGGTGCTGTCGCTGCGCACGCGCGAATACGTCCAGGCCGCAATCGTCACCGGGCAAAGCAACAGCTGGATCATCCTGCGCGAGATCCTGCCCAACGCGCTGTCGCCGGTGATCGTGCTGGCCTCGCTGATGGTGGCGACCGCGATCCTGCTGGAATCCTCGCTGTCCTTCCTCGGCCTCGGCGATCCCAATCTGATCTCCTGGGGCTACATGGTCGGCGCCGGCCGCACCGTGATCCGCCAGGCCTGGTGGATCACGGTGTTTCCAGGCGTCGCCATCCTGATCTCCGTGCTCGGGCTGAACCTGATCGGCGAAGGCCTCAACGACGCGCTCAATCCGCGCCTGTCGCGGGAGGGCCGCTAGATGACGACCGCCCCGCCCGCCGTCTCCATCAAGAACCTCAGGATCGCGCTGCCCAAGGGTGCCGAACGTCCCTTCGCCGTCGACGGCGTCTCGCTGGACTTGCATCCCGGCAAGATCGTTTGCGTCGTCGGCGAGTCCGGCTCCGGCAAGTCGATGTGCGCCCATGCGCTGATGGGTCTGTTGCCCGATACGGTGGCTGTCGCCTCCGGCGAGATCCAGTTCGAAGGCCGCGACCTTCTCAAGCTCGATGACGACGGCTGGCGCGATCTGCGCGGACGCCGGCTCGCGATGATTTTTCAGGAGCCGATGACCGCGCTCAATCCGTTGATGCGGATCGGCGACCAGATGGCGGAGATGTTCGAGGCGCACGGCCTGCTGACGCCGAAGGAGCGGCGCGCCAAGGCGCTGGCGCTGGCCCGGGAGGTCGGCCTGCCCGACCCTGAAAGGATCGTGCGCGCCTATCCGCACCAGCTCTCCGGCGGCCAGCGCCAGCGCGCCATGATCGCGATGGCGCTCGCGCTCGAGCCCGCGGTGCTGGTTGCGGACGAGCCGACCACCGCGCTGGACGTCACCACGCAGGCGCAGATCCTCAAGCTGATCCGCAACCTCCAGCAGAGCCGCAACATGGCGGTGATGTTCATCACCCACGATTTCGGCGTGGTCGCCGACATCGCCGACCAGGTCGTGGTGCTCCGCCACGGCAAGGTCGTGGAGGAAGGCCCGGCCGCGACCGTCTTCAGCGAGCCGCAGCACGACTACACCAAGGCGCTGCTCGCAGCCGTCCCCTCCATGGATCCGCCGGCGCGCAGCCCCCTCGACAACCAGGCCAGGGCGGTCGAGGTGATCGGGCTTGACAAAACCTATGTGACATCGGGCGGCTGGTTTCGCGAGGACCGCCGCGTCGATGCCGCGCGCGCGGTCAATTTCAGCATCCTCAAGGGCGAGACGCTCGGCCTTGTCGGCGAATCCGGCTCCGGGAAATCATCGGTGGCACGCCTCGTGATGCGGCTGATCGAGGCCGACCGCGGCACGGTGCGGATCGGCGAGACCGATCTCACCTCGCTCGCTGGCAAGGCGTTGCGCGCCGAGCGCCATCGCATCCAGATGATCTTCCAGGATCCGTTCGCCTCGCTCAATCCGCGCCGCAAGATCGGTCACATCATCGCCGCCGGCCCGATCGCGGCCGGCGTCGATCCGAAGGTCGCCTTCGATCGTGCCCGTGATCTCCTCAAGATGGTCGGCCTCGATGCCGGTTCACTCGAACGCTATCCGCATGAATTCTCCGGCGGCCAGCGCCAGCGGATCGGCATTGCGCGCGCACTGGCGCTCGAGCCGGAGATCATCGTCGCGGACGAAGCCGTCTCCGCGCTCGACGTCTCCGTGCAGGCGCAGGTCTTGCGGCTGCTCGAAGACCTCAAGGCACGCCTCGGCCTCTCGATGCTGTTCATCACCCACGACTTGCGCGTCGCCGCCCAAATCTGCGATCGGATCGCGGTGATGCAGCGCGGCGCTATTGTCGAATTGAAGCCGACGGCACAGCTCTTCGCCGCGCCGGAGCACGCCTATACGCGCGAGCTGCTGGCCGCCGTGCCGGGACGAAAGGAACGCGCGCCGGCGGCGTGAGCCGGCGCCCGCGTCGATCACCGAACTTCGCGATGGTTCCAAAAACTTGGATGTCCCAAGACGTGAAACATATTCGGTCCAGCGGCATTTGCTTTCCGGAATGATCCCTTGCTGATGACGGCATGGAGTAAAGCTGACACCAGCGTTCGTCGCCCGGCTCCGCGCCTTGCAACGAATATGAAGTGGCGAGCGGCTTCTCAACTCGGCGCACGAGGGCGTCGGATAAGTTGAGACGTCCGGGCGCGCTCACGCGTTTTTTATAGTGACGTGATCGGTCACCCCCGTTTCAAGAGCGGGGTGGCAGTCATAAGTCATGATGGAATGATCCACGTCATCTGATGACGGATGCCAATTGATACGGAGCCAACATGGGCGAAATCATTCGATTTGTCTCGAAGTCCGAGCGCGAGCGGATGCGTCTCATCCAGGAAGCGCGCGCCATCTACGACAGCATCTTCCCTTCGGCTGATCCCTCCGGCGAAGGTCAGGATAAGACGCCGCTTGGCCGGGCGTTCGTCGGCGACGGGAGCACCCGGTCGTGATCAAGATCATCGCGGTGCTTTGCAGTCTCGCCTCTCCGACCAATTGTCACGAGCAGATCGTCACCACCTCGGATTTCGCCGAGGTCTCGGTGCAGTCCTGCCTGATGGGCGCGCCGCAGCTCGCCGACTGGATGAGCCAGCATCCGGCCGAGCGACTGGCAGCCTGGCGCTGCGTGATCGGAAACCAGGCTCGCAGGGGAATCTAACTATCGCGCCTTGTATCGCACCTTGCCGGCACACACTGGCCTGCATCGCTCTAGCGGGTGGTGTTGCTCCAGGTCGGAACGGAATTGGTCACGCCGACCGAGGGCCAATTGTATGATCCGACCGAGGGCGCCGTGACCGTGCCAACTGACGGTCCCGACGAGCCATAGGACGCCCTCGGCTGCGCCGCCGGCGATGCCGCGCCGCCATAGTTCGGGGCAACCACGCCGGTGCTGGAATGTCGGCTCGATCGCTGCTTCTTCGCCTCAGCCGTGAAGGGCGTGAGGAGCAGTCCGGCAGAGATGAGTGCGGCGATGGCGAATCTGATGCCTTTCATGGCTGATCCCTCGGTCTCAGGGGCCCCTTGTGCCATCTGTTCATTCCGCGGACGATGTCCATAGGCACAAGTTCATAACTCCGTGCGCGCGCAAATGTGCCGGAGCGCGGCCACCGCTCAGATCGATGCCGAATGTCTTGCGCAAACCGATCTGGCCGGCCGGCGTGACGCGCACGATTCGGCTGTCGCGGTCCCGCCTCAGCCAGCCGCGCTCCAGGCAGCAACGGTGTATCTCCGCGCCGACGTGACCGGCGAGGTGATGGCGGCGCTCGCTCCAGTCGAGGCAGGGACGGCAGAAGATTCGCCGGCCTCCGGATTTCGGCCCCAGCGCCGCGCCGAATGCGGAGAGGAAGTTGATCCCCGATGCCGTTACCTCGCCGCCGTCACCCGCGAGGACAATGTGCCCTTCGGCAACGAGAGCATCTGCGATCGCGACGCCCAGTTGGCCAGCCAGATGGTCATAGCAGGTGCGCGCGAAGCGGAGCCGGTCATCGCCGATCGAGCGCGGTTGGTGACGTTGCGGAACCTCGATCGCGGCGACTGCCTTGATGCCTTCCAGCATTCCGGCAATCAGCGGCGAGGCAATGCGGTAATAGCGGTTGCGCCGCTTCTGCGTCACGTCGAGCAACCGCGCGCGGACCAGCTTGCCGAGGTGTCCGCTCGCGGTCGATCTCGATATCCGCGCACGAGAGGCGAGCTCGCTTGCGGTCAGCGCCTGTCCACCCATCAGCGCCGCCAGCATCGTGGCCCGCCCGGTGTCGCCCACCAGCGCCGCCACCTCGACCATGTTTGCCGCTGCGACCATGGACAAACCGTATCGCGACCGCCTAGGCACGGCAACGGCAATGGTTTGGCGGCGGCCGAACCATTGGATCTGAGGGCGCTCTACCATGGCCTCCGCAACCCGGGAGGAGCCATATGAAGAGGATCCGCGTGGAGCCGATATCGACCTATCTGGAGCGTCGCCGCAAAGGCCCGATCTATCCGGTCGTGATAGCCGAGGGCCTGGTCTATCTGTCCGGCTTGCCACCGTTCGATCCTGACACGGGCGACGTCAGGCCGTTGCCATTCGAGCGACAGGCCGAGATCGTGCTGAACCAGATGCAGCTCTGCCTGCAAGCGGCAGGATCGTCGCTGGCCGAGGTGATCAAGTGCAACGTCTATTGCACGCCAGATCTCGCGCATTTCGCCGCGTTCAACGAGGTCTATGCCCGCTACTTCCGGGACGAGACGCCTGCGCGCATCTTCGTGCACGTCCCATCATGGCCCGGGCCGTTCGACGTCGAGGTCGATTGCATCGCGCTGGCAGGGCGCGGTGGATGAGACTGCCGCGACGGCCCGCCTTCGGATGGACCCGAATCAGCGCTAGTGCATTGCCTCATCGACTTCGCGCATTGAGGCGACATGACTGGTCCCGAACTGAAGCAGCTCCGTGTCGACCTCTCCGATGCCCTCGAGCGACAGCTCACCGCGGCCGACATGGCAAAGCTCTGCGGATTGCCGGAGAAGGGCGGCGCCGACACCATCCGGCGCTGGGAAGTCAGCGGACCCTCGCCATCCGCGACCAAGGTGCTGCGCGTGCTCGCGATGGCGAGCGAGCGCTATCCGATCCTCGAGAAGTTCGACATCTTCGATCGCCATGACGTGCGCGAGGAAGACCGTCCCGCAAAGCGCGCGGCGTTCCGCGCGCAGATGCGGGATGAGGCCCGCCGGCGTCTTGGTTAACGAAGGACGCACGCAGCTTACCGGAACGCTATGAATTTAAGCCTTTCTTCAGCATTTCTTAAGCTGGCATTAAGCACGAAAACCATTTGCAGCCCAATAAGTTAGGTTGGGCCTCGCTGTGCCATGCATGTGACAGCATTTTCGTCAAAAGCGAGCTATCTGCAAAACCAACGCGGCGCGGAAAGCGCGCCTGCCGGGGACATTGAGTGCTGGAGTTCAAGACGATGAAGAAGATTCTGTTTGCGACGGTTGCGCTGCTCGTGGTGGGCGTGGCTGCACCGGCCGTCGGTGCCGATCTCGGCAACCGCAACTATTACAAGGCGCCCGCGCCGGCCTATGCCGCGCCGATCTACAACTGGACCGGTTTCTACATCGGTGGCCATGTCGGCGGCGCGTTCTCCAGCGACAACAATTTCAACGGCCTCTCCACCGGCAACAACGGCAACGGCCGTTTCCTCGGCGGCGTGCAGGTCGGCGGGGACTGGCAGTTCCATCCGAACTTCCTGGTCGGCGTCGAGGGCCAGTATTCCTGGCTCTCCGGCAGCGTCGGCGCGGTGTTTCCGGGCGGAATCGCCTACACCAACGACCAGCGCGGTCTCGGCTCGATCACCGGCCGCGTCGGCTACACCTGGGGTCCCGGCCTCGTCTACGTGAAGGGCGGTTACGCCTATTCCGACAACAACGAGAAGGTGACCGTCGGCGGCGTGCCGACCGCCTTCGTCATCACGGGCGATCACCGCAACGGCTACACCGTCGGTGCCGGCCTCGAATACATGTTCGCCCCGAACTGGTCGGCCAAGGCCGAGTACCAGTATTACAATTTCGGCGACGCGAGCTTCACCGGCGGTCCGCTGGTGGGCACCGGCAAGTTCACCACCGACGACCACACCATCAAGGCGGGCGTCAACTACCGCTTCAACTGGGCCAGCACGGGCGGCGCGCGCTACTGATCGGTTACCGCAACTTTACCATGACACAGGGCCGGCGATCTCGCCGGCCCTTCTTTTTTCGCTCTGCGGAACGCGCACAACCGTTTGCGGAGATTGCGATTTTTTAACCGGCCGCGCCGATACTGCCGGCCACAAAGAGAAGCAAGAATGCTGGGGGAATTTTCGATGGCTATCCGTCTGGGCGTTGGCCGTTTGCTTGGTCGATTCAAGCCGCGATTCAAAATGCCGACATGGGGCGTGCGTGGCAGCCTGTTTACGGCCTTCGCGGTGATCGCGGGCATGGGCCTCGTGATCGCAGCCGGCGCTGGCCTCGCGCTGCAGAATCTTGGAACTCGCATGACGGAGCTGAGCGGACGGGACATTCCGCGCCTTGCCGCCAGCCTGCAATTGTCGGCGCTGAGCGCGAGCCTCGCGGCCCAGGGACCGGCGCTGCTCGCGGCGCAAAGCGAGGACGCGCTCAACGAGCGTACCAAGAAGCTCAAGGAGCTGCAGGAGCAGACGCAGCAGAAGCTCACCGAGATCATCCAGCTCGGCGGCGACAAGACCGTCGTGTCCGGCCTCAGCGAGACGATGAAGAGCATCAACGAGGCGGCGCAGAGCCTGGCCAAGGCCGCCCGCGAACGGCTGGACATCGCCGCCCTGCACGACAAGCAATATGACGCGCTACGCACCGCGCAGGGCGCCTTCGTCGGCGCGGCCAGCCCGGCAATGCTCGACGCTCAGACCCGGGTCAACGCCATTCTCGGCTCGGCCGACCTGTCCGCCGCGGATGCTTCCGACGCGGCGCAGACCGTCGGTCAGCTCGGCAACGTCGTCGCCAGCGGCAATCTCGCTGCCGCCGACATGAGCGCGGCGCTGTCGGCCAACACCAGCGACAAGCTCGACGACATCCAGAAGGAATTCAAGACGGCCCAGGGCCGCCTGCGATCCAACCTCGATCTGTTGCCGGACAATCAGGGCAACAAGATGCTGCGCGACACCGCGGAGAAGCTGCTGGCGCTCGGCACCGGCAAGACCGGCGTGTTCAATCTGCGCGAGAAGGAGCTCGACGCCGCCGATTACGGCCAGACCATCCTGGACGAGACCCGCAAGCTCAATGTCGGCCTCGGCATCAGCGTGCAGCAGCTCGTCGACGGCGTGCAGAAGGAGACCAACGCCTCGACCTCCCAGGCGCAGCAGGAGACCTCGCTCGCGACGACCGTGATGCTGGCGCTCGGCGCCTTGATGCTGGTTGGCTCGGCGCTGTTCGTCTGGCTCTATGTCGGCCGCAACATCCTGCGCCGCATCCGCGAGCTTCAGCGCGCCATGCAGCTGCTGTCGGCCGGCGACCTCGACACCGAGATCGTGCGTTCCCGCCAGAACGACGAGATCGGCGTGATGAAGGAAACGCTGACCGTGTTCCGTGACAGCATGATCGAAGCCCGGGCGCTCGCCGGCGAGCAGGAAAAGGACCGTATCGCCAAGGCCGAGCGTGCCGCGCGCATGGAAGCGAAGATCGCCGAGTTCGAGAACACGGTGCGCTCCGCGCTCGACAATCTGGCGCAGTCGGCCAATTCGATGCAGTCGACCGCACAGAGCATGTCGACCACCGCAGACCAGTCCAACGCGCTCGTCAACGCCGTCGCCTCCGCCGCCGAGGAGACCTCGGTCAACGTGCAAACCGTGTCGTCGGGCACCGAGCAGCTGTCGTCCTCGATCGAGGAGATCAGCAAGCAGGTCGTGACCTCGGCCGCGATCGCCAAGAAGGCGGTCGACGAAGCCGGCGCGACCGACGCCACGGTGCAGAGCCTCGCCGACAGCGCGAGCCGCATCAGCGTCGTGGTCGATCTGATCCAGACCATCGCCTCGCAGACCAATCTGCTCGCGCTCAACGCCACCATCGAGGCGGCGCGCGCGGGCGAGGCCGGCCGCGGCTTCGCGGTGGTTGCCTCCGAGGTGAAGAGCCTCGCGAGCCAGACCGCCAAGGCGACGGAGGAAATCCGCAGCCAGATCGCCAGCATGCAGAACATCACGACGTCGGCGGTCGGCGCCATCCAGGGCATCGGCCGGATCATCGGCGAGATCGACAACGTGACTACGACGATCGCGGCCGCCGTCGAGGAGCAGGGCGCGGCCACGCGCGAGATCGCCCGCAACATCCAGCATGCGGCCGGCGGCACCAGCGAGGTCTCCAGCAACATCGTCGGCGTCTCCACTGCCTCGGCCGAAGCCGGCGCCGCCGCGAACGAGGTGCTGGGCGCCTCCGACGCGCTGCGCCGCGAGGCCGACATGCTGCGCGGTGAGATCGACGCGTTCCTCAACAACATGCGGGCGGCGTAAGCCGCCGGCATTTCCGTCGCCAGGATGGCGCTGCGCTCCATCCGGGCTACGGAAAAATGCTCCGGTATGACCGCCATGCGGAGACCACGGCCCGCCCTTTTTCGGCTGGCGCGGCGCCCGCGGCGGGTTTAAGCCGGTAGCATGAACGCAAAAACCGACATTGCGCAGTCCTCGGCACAGTCCTCGGCCGAGGCCCTGCGCTATCCCTGGGACCAGCACCCCGGCCACGACGAGATCGTCGAGGTCCGGCCCGGCGTGTTGTGGGCGCGGCTCAAGCTGCCGTTCCGCCTCAACCACGTGAACATCTACCTGCTCGCCGACGGCGACGGCTATGCGATGATCGATGCCGGCTTCGGCAACGAGGAGACCATCGAGGCCTGGACCAAGCTGTTCGAGGGGCCGCTGAAGGGCGTCACCATCACGCGCCTGATCGTCACCCACTCGCATCCCGATCATGTCGGCCTCGCCGGCTGGATCGTCGAGCGGTTCAACTGCCCGCTGGTGATGTCGCAGGTCGAATATCTGCAATCGGTCTATCACCAGAACCGCGGCACCGAGGAGCGGCGCGAGGCGCAGCGGCTGTTCTTCCGCCGCCACGGCATGGACGAGTCGCTCACCGAAAAGCTGCTGGGCCGCGGCCAGGATTATCTCAAGCGCGTCTCGGTGCTGCCGCCCTCCTACCGTCGCATCTCCCATGGCGAGGACGTCGTGATCGGCACGCGCCGCTTCAGGGTAATCACCGGCGGCGGCCACGCGCTCGACCAGGTGATGCTGTATTGCGCCGACGACAAGCTGTTCCTTTCCGCCGACCAGGTGCTGAGCAAGATCTCGCCCAATGTCAGCGTCTGGGCGGTCGAGCCCGACCAGAACTCGCTCGGCGAATATCTGGCCTCGCTCGCCAGCCTCACCACGACGCTGCCCTATGACGTGCTGGTGCTGCCCGGCCACGGCGTGCCGTTCTCCGGATTGAAGACCCGCATCAAGCAGCTCGCCGACCACCATGAGGAGCGCTGCCGCCTGATCGCGGAAGCCTGCCGCGAGGTGCCGCAGACTTCGCGCGCCCTGGTGCCCGTGGTGTTCAACAAGCACGTGCTCGACGAACACCAGATGGGCTTTGCCGCCGGCGAGCTCGTCGCCCACGTCAATTACATGATCGTCGAGGGCCGGCTGACGGCCGAGACGAAGGACGGCGTGCTGCAATTCCGGACGACGTGAGCGCTGTCTTCATCTCGCCCCGCTTGCGGGCGCGACCGGCCCGGCCGTCATGGACGGAGCGCGGTCCTTGGACAAAATGTCCAAGCCGGATGCAACGGTCCCGTACTGTCCCGGGAGCCATGGTCCGCGCCGGCGGGCGACTGTTAGGCGTTTGATCCACATCAACTATCGCCCGCGAGACGGCGCTATCAATATACCCGCGCGCCTCGCACCAAATGTGTGCTGGCGCATAGACATGAGAGCTGGAAAAGCTCTAAAAACGAGTGGCCGCCGTGGCCGGGTTCCGTTGCAGGTTTTGCCGATGGATTACAATCAGTTCTTCGATTCCGCCCTCGATCGTCTCCACGCCGAGCGGCGTTACCGCGTGTTCGCAGACCTCGAGCGCACGGCCGGCCGATTCCCGCACGCGGTCTGGCACTCGCCCAAGGGCAAGCGCGACGTTGTGATCTGGTGCTCCAACGACTATCTCGGCATGGGCCAGCACCCCAAGGTGGTCGGTGCCATGGTCGAGACCGCGACGCGCGTCGGCACCGGTGCCGGCGGCACCCGCAACATCGCCGGCACGCATCATCCGCTCGTCCAGCTCGAGGCCGAGCTCGCCGATCTCCACGGCAAGGAAGCCGCGCTGCTGTTCACCTCGGGCTATGTCTCGAACCAGACCGGCATCCCGACCATCGCAAAGCTCATTCCGAACTGTCTCATCCTCTCGGACGAGCTCAACCACAATTCCATGATCGAGGGCATCCGCCAGTCGGGCTGCGAGCGGGTCGTGTTCCGCCACAACGATCTGGCGCATCTCGAGGAGCTGCTGAAGGCGGCCGATCCGAACCGGCCGAAGCTGATCGTCTGCGAGAGCCTCTATTCCATGGACGGCGACGTCGCCCCGCTCGCCAAGATCTGCGATCTCGCCGAGAAGTACAAAGCGATGACCTATGTCGACGAGGTCCACGCGGTCGGCATGTACGGCCCGCGCGGCGGCGGCATCGCCGAGCGTGACGGCGTCATGCACCGCATCGACGTTCTCGAAGGCACCCTCGCCAAGGCGTTCGGCTGCCTCGGCGGCTACATCGCCGCCAATGGCCAGATCATCGATGCCGTGCGCTCCTATGCGCCGGGCTTCATCTTCACCACCGCGCTGCCGCCGGCGATCTGCTCGGCCGCGACCGCCGCGATCAAGCATCTGAAGACCTCGAACTGGGAGCGCGAGCGCCACCAGGACCGCGCCGCCCGCGTCAAGGCGATCCTCAACGCCGCCGGCCTGCCGGTGATGTCGAGCGACACCCACATCGTGCCGCTGTTCGTCGGCGATCCCGAGAAGTGCAAGCAGGCGTCCGACCTGCTGCTCGAGGAGCACGGCATCTACATCCAGCCGATCAACTATCCGACCGTTGCCAAGGGCAGCGAGCGGCTGCGCATCACGCCGTCGCCCTATCACGACGACGGCCTGATCGATCAGCTCGCCGAGGCCCTGCTGCAGGTCTGGGACCGTCTCGGCCTGCCGCTGCGCGCGAAGTCGCTGGCGGCGGAGTAGGCTCTTTCTTACCCTCCCCTTGGAGGTCCGGGACGAGCGTAGCTCGCCCGTGGGTCGGCCCACATTGAGCGCAGCGAAAATGTGAGACGGGGTGGGCTGACGGCGTTTCCTCATCCAACAGTGCCCGAGTGGATAGATCACCCCACGCCGCTCGCGCTTCGCGCGATCGACCCTCCCCCTCCAGGGGAGGGTAAGTCCCGGCGTCCGCGCTCCGGACCTTAACGACATCCCCAGTTCCCGCCCTCACCCGGCATTTCGCTGTCGCCTCGCCCCGCCCAACGCGCTAGATTTACAGGGAAAATGAGCTTGGGCGCCGCCGGTGCCCTTTCGAGAAGCGCGTTTCCCATGCTGCACGACTGGGGCGTGATTGCCGCCGCCTTCGGCTATATCGGCTTTCTGTTTCTGGTAGCGAGCCATGGCGACCGCCGCTCGCCGGCCGGGCCCGGCCGTGCCTCCGGGTGGATCTATCCGCTGTCGCTGGCGATCTACTGCACCTCCTGGACCTTCTTCGGCTCGGTCGGCTTTGCCACCCGCACATCGACCGACTTCCTCGCCATCTATGTCGGCCCGATCCTGATGATCGGCCTCGGCGCAGGCGTCCTGCGCCGCGTGATCCAGCTCGCGAAGGCCCACAACATCACCTCGATCGCCGACTTCATCGGCGCGCGCTACGGCAAGAGCCAGGCGGTGGCCGCGACCGTCGCGCTGATCGCGATCATCGGCTCGGTGCCCTACATCGCGCTTCAGCTCAAGGCGGTGGCGTCCTCGCTGCAGACGATCCTGAGCGAAGACCAGGCCTTCTCCCACATCCCGATCGTCGGTGACATGGCGCTGATGGTGACGCTGGCAATGGCAGCCTTTGCCGTGCTGTTCGGCACCCGGCAGACCGACGCGACCGAGCATCAGCACGGCCTGATGCTGGCGGTCGCCACCGAATCCACCATCAAGCTGGTCGCCTTCCTCACCGTCGGCATCTTCGTCACCTTCTGGATGTTCTCGCCGCACGAATTGATCGAGCGTGCGATGAAGACGCCGGAGGCGGTGCGCGCCATCGATTACACCCCGTCGATCGGCAACTTCCTGACCATGACGCTGTTGTCGCTGTGCGCGATCATGCTGCTGCCGCGCCAGTTCCACGTCAGCGTGGTCGAGAATTCCTCGGATGCCGAGGTCAGCCGCGCGCGCTGGCTGTTCCCGCTCTACCTCGTCGCCATCAATCTGTTCGTGATCCCGATTGCGCTCGCCGGTCTCGTCAGCTTCCCCTTTGGCGCGGTCGATCCGGACATGTACGTGCTGGCGCTGCCGATGGAGGGCGGTGCGGGACTGCTCAGCGTTGCTGTCTTCGTGGGTGGCCTCTCGGCGGCCACGGCTATGGTGATCGTGGAATGCGTCGCGCTGTCCATCATGGTCTCGAACGACCTCGTGGTGCCCCTGGTGCTGCAGCGGCGGCCCGAGGGGCGCACCGGCGGCGCGGATTTCAGCGACTTCCTGCTGCGCTCGCGGCGACTCGCGATCTTCGCCATCATGGTGATGGCCTATTTCTACTATCGCGCGCTCGGCAATACCCAGCTCGCCGCGATCGGCCTGCTCTCCTTTGCGGCCATCGCCCAGCTGGCCCCGAGCTTCTTCGGCGGATTGCTCTGGCGGCGCGCCACCGCGCGCGGCGCGATCGGCGGCATGCTGGTCGGCTTCGCGGTGTGGCTCTACACGCTGTTCATGCCGAGCTTCATGGATTCCTCGACGTCGGGCATCCTGCTGCTCCAGCACGGCCCGTTCGGCATCGAGGCGCTGCGGCCGCAGGCGCTGTTCGGCGCCGATCTGCCCCCGCTGATGCACGGCGTGATCTGGTCGCTGTCGCTCAACATCCTGACCTATGTGCTGCTGTCGCTGGCGCGAAGGCCCTCGTCGATCGAGCTGTTGCAGGCCGATCTGTTCGTCCCCAACACGCTCGCGCCGATCTCCCCGGGTTTCCGCCGCTGGCGCACCACCGTCACAGTGCAGGACATCCAGACTACGGTGGCGCAATATCTCGGCCCCGACCGCGCGCGGCACTCCTTCGAGGCCTTCTCCGCGCGGCGCAACGTCCGGCTGGAGCCCGGCGCCCCCGCTGATTTCGAGCTGTTGCAGCACGCCGAGCACCTGATCGCCTCCTCGATTGGAGCGGCCTCCTCCCGCCTCGTGATGTCGCTCCTGCTGCGCAAGCGGACGGTGTCGGCAAAAGCCGCGCTAAAACTGCTCGACGATTCGCACGCGGCGCTGCATTTCAACCGCGAGATCCTCCAGACCGCGCTCAACCACGTGCGCCAGGGCATCGCGGTGTTCGATGCCGATTTGCAGCTGATCTGCTCCAACCGGCAGTTCGGCGATCTCCTCAACGTGCCCCCGCACATCGTCCAGTTCGGCACGCCCTTGCGCGAGATCCTGGAATTCATGGGGGTGAGCGATCCGGACCATCAGGCCGACCGTGAGGCGATGATCGAGCAGCGGCTCATAGCCTACACCACCGACAGCGAGCCGTATCTCGAACGCCTGCCGGAACGCCACATGGTGATCGAGGTGCTCACCAACCGCATGCCCGGCGGCGGCTTCGTTATAACCTTCACCGACGTCACGCCCAGCTTCGAAGCGGCGGAAGCGCTGGAGCGCGCCAACGCGACGCTGGAAAAACGCGTGCGCGACCGCACCGAGGAGCTGACGCGGCTGAACTCCGAGCTGGCCCTGGCCAAGAGCACGGCGGAGGACGCCAGCATCTCCAAGACCCGCTTCCTCGCCGCCGCCAGCCACGACATTCTGCAGCCGCTGAACGCCGCGCGGCTCTATGTCACGAGCCTGGTCGAGCGCCAGCACAGCGGCGAGGAGACGCGGCTGGTCGAGAACATCGACGAATCGCTGCAGGCGATCGAAGAGATCCTCGGCGCGCTCTTGGACATCTCGCGGCTGGACGCCGGCGCGATGACGACCTCGATCTCGAGCTTCAAGATGGCCGATCTGATGCGCTCGCTGGAGATCGAGTTCGCGCCGATCGCGCGCGCCAAGGGCCTGGAGCTCGCCTTCGTGCCCTGCTCGCTGCCGGTCGAGTCGGATCGGCTGCTGCTGCGCCGCCTGCTGCAGAATTTGATCTCGAACGCAATCAAATACACCCCGCGCGGCCGCGTGCTGGTCGGCTGTCGCCGCCAGGGCCCGTCGCTCAAGATCTGCGTCTACGACACCGGCGTCGGCATCCCCCAGGTCAAGCGCGGCGAGATCTTCAAGGAATTCCATCGCCTCGAGCAGGGCGCGCGGATCGCGCGCGGGCTGGGGCTCGGCCTCTCCATCGTCGAACGGCTCGCGCGGGTGCTCAAGCACGGCATCGCCATCGACGGCAACAAAAGCGGCGGCTCGGTGTTCTCCGTGACGGTGCCGACCGCCAAGGCGATCACCCACACCGCCGCCGTGACCAGCGCGACGCCGCTGGCGCGCACACCGATCTCGGGCGCCCTGATCGTCTGCATCGAGAATGACGCGGCGATCCTCGACGGCATGCGCACGCTGCTGAAAGCATGGGATGCCGAGGTGATCGCGGTCGCCGATCCCGAAGGCGCGATCGCCGCGATCGAGACCGCCGGCCGCCGCGTCACCGGCCTTTTGGTCGATTATCATCTCGACCGCGGCAACGGCATCGCCGCGATCCGCGAGATCCGCCGGCGTTTCGGCGACGGCATTCCCGCGATCCTGATCACCGCCGACCGCAGCCCCGCCGTGCAGGTCGCGGCGCGGGACGAAAACGTCGCGGTGCTGAACAAGCCGGTCAAGCCGGCCTCGCTGCGCGCGCTCCTTGGCCAGTGGCGCACGCAGCAGATGGTGGCGGCGGAGTGAGGGGCGCGGCCGGTCAATAGCGGCAACTGCATCGAATGAGGCCCGCGCCTCGCGACGACGTACGATTGCCCCTTTGTCTGCTTCAGCTTCCGGGAAGTCGCCTGGCCGCCACTTCAATTCGTCGTGGTCTTGCCGCCGCGCATGGACACGAGCTTTTCCTCACGAAATCGGAGAATGAGCCATCCGGTTTCATCGAAACCGTCTGCGAGCTTTCCGGCGTGAGAATGCACCATCCGGGCAGCGTCCGACTTCGACGGCGGTCCCAGCGCCCTGACCACCTCCAAACGCGACATCCCTAAATGCAGCCTGCCGTCGAAGACGAGCGGCCCGAACTTTTCCGGGACGATGGCGCAATCGGTCGAAGCCTCGGTGTCCTTCTCGGCGAGCTCTTCGACAATCTCCGTGACGCGATGGTCCGGGCCGCCCATCTCTCCGCTGGACACGACCCATATTCGATGCTGCGCGCGCCGATAACACAGCCAATAGATGCTGTCTCCAGCATCGCCTCGATGTTGGATGGTCCCTTCGCCCACGGTGTCGCGGACCGCGCCGAGCGGCGTCTCCTCGAAGCGGCCGGCGAACGCGCCTAACGAAAAGCGGGTCGCCAATCTCTTCTTGATCGTCGGCGACACGCGCTCCAACGCATGTCCGTCGACTGGCGGCGGTGGTGTCTGCGCAAAGCCGTCATCCGCGGGGATCGCGAAAAGGAGAAGCAGCAGGAGGAGCGTCTTTCGACCATCAGCTCCGAATCGCCTCACATTGGAGATTGAGCGCTTCTGCATGGCTCAATTGCTCATCATTCTGTGCTCAACGCTTTCTTCGCTCGCCGGATCGCTTCTGGCGCGTCGGGACCCCGCGGATCAAGTTTGGAAGCCGCGTCATGATCCGCCCGCGCTTTTTGGAGAAACACTCTTCCGACCCTTGGTCGGGGTCAGAATTCAAATGGTTCATACATCGCCTCGGTCAGCTTCCCCGGGTCAAAACCGGCAAAGCTCCGAGCGCCGGATGATTCCGCTTTGCTCTTGCGCCGGCAGAGGCCCGCTTCAGGGCGCCAGCCGCGTGAAGACGTAATCGCGGCTCTTGGCGCGGGCTTCGTGGCAGCCCCAGCAGGTACGATGCTGGGCTTCGTCAACCGGCTTGCCGTTGACGAAGCGGCCAAAGCCCCAGCCGCCGGTCGCGGCGTACTTCCTGGAATCCTTGACCATCACCTGGACCGTGGTGGCGGCGCCGGGAATCGTCGCTGATGCAAACTCGGGCGACTGTTTCCGTTTCCAGGCGCGCTTGACCAGGATGCTGCCGTCCGGGAACGGAAGTTTACCGGCCTGATAGGCGTCGACTGCGGTCTGGTTGCCGACGACGGCGCGAAGCTCGTCGAGCGGGGCGGCCTCCTCGGCCGGAGCGATCAACTCCCATTGCCTGTAGCCGGGCGGAATGGTGACGCCGAAGATCGGCGAGGCTTCCGTCGAACTCTGCGCGGGCGCCTCGGCAAGGGCGATCGAAATCAGGTAAGGCACAAAGGTCAGGAGAAGGACGAGAACAAGCGCCGCCAGCGTGATCGCCGTGGCATAGGAGCGCTTCTGCGTTTCAGGTTCGCTGGACGTCATGTCATTTCTGCAGGTTGGGGGCGGCACATCCTCGGTCCAGCCACGCCGGACCGAGGATCGCATCAATAATCAGACGCCGTCGGCGTCGATGACGGCCTTGGCGAAGGCTTCTGGCGCCTCTTGCGGCAGATTATGGCCGACGCCGCCGGTGATCAGGCGAAACTCGTACCGGCCCGAGAACTTCTTGGCATAGGCGCTGGGATCGGGATGCGGTGCGCCATTTGCGTCGCCTTCCATGGTGATGGTCGGCACCTCGATGACGGGAGCAGCCGCCAGCTTCCTTTCGAGATGTTCGTATTTCGCTTCGCCCTGGGCGAGCCCGAGCCGCCAGCGGTAATTGTGGATCGTGATCGCGACATGATCCTTGTTGTCCAGCGCCGCCGCGCTGCGGGCGAAGGTGGCGTCGTCGAACTTCCACTGCGGCGAGGCGAGCTTCCAGATCAGCTTGGCGAAATCGTGCGTGTACTTCTCGTATCCGGCGCGGCCGCGCTCGGTCGCGAAATAGAACTGGTACCACCATTGCAGCTCGGCCTGCGGCGGCAGCGGCATGTTGCCGGCGGCCTGGCTGGAGATGAGATAGCCGCTGACCGACACCAGCGCGCGACAGCGCTCCGGCCACAACGCGGCGATGATGTCGGCGGTGCGAGCGCCCCAGTCGAAGCCGGCAACGACCGCCTTCTTGATATCGAGCTTGTCCATCAGCGCGATGATGTCGGCGGCCATCGCCGCGGGCTCACCGTTTCGCGGCGTCTCGCCGGAGAGGAAGTGCGTCGTGCCGTAGCCGCGCAGATGAGGGATGATCACGCGATAGCCGGCCTTCACCAGGATCGGCGCGACGTCGATGAAGGCGTGGATGTCGTAAGGCCAGCCATGCAGCAGGATCGCCACGGGACCGTTCGAAGGTCCGGCCTCGGCATACCCGACATTGAGGACGCCGGCATCGATCTGCTTGATCGCGCCGAATGACGCGGTCGATCCGGATGATCGCGGCGCTTCCGTTTCGGCGCGTGCGAGGTCGATCACGCCGAGGCCGACGGCGACGGTTCCGGCGGCCACGCCGAAAAACTTGCGACGATGCTGGTCGATGATTGGTGGCTTCATGGTCGTACCTCGTGGTGCTTGGTGATCGTTGCGTCAGATCAGCATGACCGTGACGTCGATGTTGCCGCGAACGGCCTTGGAATAGGGACAGGTCTGATGCGCATCATCGACGATGCCGCGCGCGATCTCGGGGTCGAGGCCCGGCAGGCTGACATTGAGGCGTGCCCGGAGCGAATAGGCGCCGTCGTCGAGCACGAGATCGATCTCCGCATCGACAGCGCATTTCCTGGGAAGCTCGAGCTTGCGCTTGCGGGCGGCGATCTCCATCGCGCCCTCGAAGCAGGCCGACCAGCCGGCGGCGAACAATTGCTCGGGATTGGTACCGATGCCGGTGCCATCAGGCGGCGACAGCTTGACGTCCAGGCGGCCGTCAGAGCTGCGCGATATGCCGTCGTGCCGCCCGCCGCTGGTGTGGGTCCTGGCCGTGTAGAGTAACTTCGCCGCCTGCGTCATCATGGTCTCCTCGTCGTCACGCCACTGACTAGCAGCGGCTGCGACGGCACACCCGTTTGGACTTGTGAGAAGTTGTGAGGTCTCGCCTGGCGCCTCACAAAGGCCTGCATCCGCGGTCTGATGCCGATGCAGGAGCGGCCTTGCCGGATCGCGATCATCTGGCTATCGGGTCCTTCCGAAGGGACCAAGATTTCGCCATGACAGAGCCGGCCGTCACCGCGACGGGAACATTGTCGTTCGGGCCATTTTCCGTGACGCCGCATGAAAGGCTGGTGATGCGCAACGGCGTCGCGTTGCCGCTCGGCGCGAAAGCCTTCGACACGCTGATGGCGCTGATGTCGCGGCCGAATGAGGTCGTCAGCAAATGGGACCTGATGGCGCTGGTGTGGCCCGGCATCACCGTCGAGGAGACCAATCTGCGCTTTCATGTCGCAGCGCTTCGCAAGGCGCTCGGCGACGGCAAGGATGGCGCCCGCTACATCACGACGCTTTCCGGCCGCGGCTATTGCTTCGTGGCGCCGATCTCGCAGACAAATATCGCCCCGATGCAGCGCCTCGCGCCGCGGCTGGAATTGCCGCCCGTGAAACTGCCGAACCGGCTGCAGCGGATGGTCGGGCGCGACGATGCGATCGCCGCCGTCTCCGGCAAGCTCCTCGCCTCGCGCTTCGTCACGATCGTCGGCCCCGGCGGCGTCGGCAAGACCGCGGTCGCCGTGGCGATCGCGCACGACCTGCTCGAATCATTCTCCGATGCCGCGCACTTCGTGGACCTTGCCTCGCTCAGCGATCCCGATCTCGTGATCACCTCGATCCTGCTGATGCTTGGCCTGCCGGCGGAGACCGACGATCCCCTGCCCGCGCTGCTCGCGCATCTCAGGGACAAGCGGATGCTGTTGATCCTCGACAATTGCGAGCACGTCATCGCAGGGGCCGCACCGCTGGCCGCGGAGATCTTCCATGCGGCGCCGCACGTCCATATCCTCGCGACCAGCCGCGAAGCCCTGCGCGTCGAGGGCGAGCAGGTCTATCGATTGGCGCCGTTCGCCGTCCCGCCCGACAATTCCGGCCTGACCGCCGCCGCAGCACAGACCTATCCCGCACTTCAACTATTCCTCGAACGTGCCACAGCCGGCGGCGCGCAGATCACGCTCGACGATGCAAATGCCGCAGTCATCGCGAGGATCTGCCGCAAGCTCGACGGCATGGCGCTGGCGATCGAGCTCGCCGCGGGCCGGGTCGAAGCCTACGGCCTCGCGCAGACGGCCGCACTGCTCGACGAGCGTCTCAACCTGCTCTGGCAAGGCCAGCGGACGGCGCCACCCCGGCAGAAGACATTGCAGGCCACGATCGACTGGAGCTACGGGCTATTGTCGGATCGCGAACGCCTGGTGCTGCGCAGGCTCGCGGTCTTCGCCGGCCATTTCACCCTCGACGCGGCGCTCGAGGTCGTGCCGGACGGGCGCGTCGACCACGCTCATTTGTTCGATGCCGTCGACAGTCTCGTTGCCAAATCGATGGTCGCCCCGCGCCCGATCGGCGCCATGATGCGCTACCGCCTGCTCGACACCACGCGCGCCTATCTGCGCGAGATCGAGCCTGATGACGCGGCGCTCGCCGTCCGCCACGCGACCTACTACCGGAGATGGCTGGAACAGGCCGGCATGAGCTGGGCCAATGTGCCGAGCGCGGACGAACGGGCGGCTCACTTCTCCGCGCTTCACAACGTGCGCGCCGCGCTCGACTGGTGCTTCGGCGCGGGCGGCGATCTCGGCGCCGGCATCGCGCTCGCCGCCGCCGCGGCGCCGATCTTCCTGGCGATGTCTTTGTTGATCGAATGCCGGCGCTGGTCGGAACGTGCGCTGCTGGCAATGGTGCCCTCCGCGCGCGGCAGCGCCGAGGAAATGCACATCCAGGCCGCGCTCGGACTGACCTTGATGTTCACCCGCGGCGGCAGCGAAGCGGCGCGCAACGCCCTGAGCCGGAGCCTTGCGATCGCCGAGGCGCGCGGCGACCAGATCAACCAGCTCCAGCTGCTCGGCCGGATGCATATCTTTCACGAGCGGATGGGAGAGTTCGACGCCGCGCTTGGCTATGCGCAGCAGAGCCTCGCCGTCGCAAGGTCGCTAGGCGATGCGGCCTCGATCGCCCTCGCCCATTCCCTCCTCGGCGTCTCGCTGCATCTGGCAGGCAGGCATCGCGACGCGCTGAAGATGCTGGAGATGGCCTGGCGGGGACCGGGCACGGAACGAATCAGCACGGTCTACGGCTTCGATCATCGCAACCGGGCCGGCATCACGCTGGCCCGGGAGCTCTGGCTGCAGGGCCGGCCCGCGGATGCGCTGCAACTGGCGCGGCAGACGGTCAGCGAGGCTGCGCAGATGGATCATCCGATCACGCTCTGCATCGCGCTGATCTGGGCGGTCGCCATCGAGCTCTGGAGCGGCGACCTCGACGGCGCGGAGGAGGACATCGACCGCTTCATCGCGCACGCCAATTCGCGCTCGATGGGGCCCTATCTTGCGGTCGGCCGCGGCGTCAAAGGCGAGCTGGCGATCCGGCGCGGCGATGCCGCCGGTGGCGTCGAGACGATCGCGACTTGCCTGCGCGAGCTCCACGATGCCGGCTACGAGCTGCTGACCACGACCTTCAACATCGCGCTGGTCCAGGGCTTGCTCGCGCTCGGACGGTTCGAGCAGAGCGCGCACCTCATCGACGATGCGATCCGCCTGGTCGAGCGGAGCGGCGACCACCTCTACATGCCCGAACTGCTGCGGATGAAAGGCAAGGTCCTGTCACACCAGCCGGCGCCGCGGATGCAGGACGCCGAGGCCTGCCTGCTGCAGGCGCTGCAGCTCAGCCGCGCCCAAGGCGCGAAAGCCTGGGAACTGCGGGCGGTGGTCGATCTCGCCGGGCTCATCGGCGAACGCGGCCGGCGCGAGGAAGCGAAGGGATTGCTGCAATCGTCGCTTGAAGGCTTTGCCGAAGGTTCGGAGACGGCGGATATCCGGGCTGCCGATGCGCTTCTGAAGATGTTGTAGCGAGGCTTACCCCGTCGGGGTGCCCTGCTTCCACTGGCCGCCGGCGATCTTGGCGGCGGCGATCACCGCCTGGGTGCGGCTCTCGACGCCGAGCTTTTGCAGGATCGCCGAGACATGCGCCTTGATGGTGGCCTCGGAGACCCCGAGCTCGTAGGCGATCTGCTTGTTGAGCAGCCCCTCCGACAACATCATCAGGACCCGGACCTGCTGCGGCGTCAGCGTCACCAGGCGGTCGCGCAGGCGCGTCATGTCGGGATCGCTGGCTGCGGACAGGTCGGTGTCGGCGGGAACCCAGACGTCGCCCTCCATCACCTTGAGAATGGCGTCGCGCAAGGTCTCGACGCCGAACCGCTTCGGAATGAAGCCGGAGGCGCCGAAATCGAGCGAGCGGCGGATCGTGGCACCGTCGTCGGACGCCGAGACGATCACCACCGGGATCGCCGGATATTGCGCCCGCAGGTAGATCAGGCCGGAAAAGCCCGAGATCCCGGGCATCGAGAGGTCGAGCAGAATCAGATCGACGTCCGAGGCCTGTTCCAGGAGCTTGGTCAGATCCTCGAACGACCCGGCCTCGTCGATTTGGGCCGAGTTCAGGACGCCGGCCACCGCCTGTCGCAGCGCGTCGCGGAACAAGGGATGGTCATCGGCGATGACGAGATGGGTCGAGGGAGCGTTCATCGTTCTCTTGCTGTCGTTCGCGGGCCGGCAGACCGATCCCGGATGAACCAATTCTTCCCCGAGCGGACGTGGCATGCAAGTGCACATTATCCCTTTGCTGCAAAGGGGTTAATCTTGGAATCTCCGTGGCGGCACGCCGTTGCCCGATACCGGACGTCAGCTGCACGTCAGTGCGCAAGGCCGAAAGTCGTATTGGGGCGGCTTTCACGCCGATGTTACCTTGCGGGCAAGACCTGGGTTGATCCGGCATGTCCGGACATCCGGGGCGCGAGGAAACGCATTTCGGGGAGCGATTCAATATGTCGACGATGGCTGTGTCTCAAGCACGCGCGGGAGGGATGACAAAGGACGAACGGTTCGTCATCCTCGCTTCCTCGCTCGGTACCGTCTTCGAGTGGTACGACTTCTACCTCTACGGTTCACTCGCCGGCATCATCGGCGCGCAGTTCTTCTCGGCCTATCCGCCGGCAACCCGCGACATCTTCGCGCTGCTGGCGTTCGCAGCCGGCTTCCTGGTCCGCCCGTTCGGCGCGATCGTGTTCGGCCGCGTCGGCGACATCGTCGGCCGCAAATACACCTTCCTCGTCACCATCCTGATCATGGGTCTGTCGACCTTCATCGTCGGCCTGCTGCCAAACGCGGCGACCATCGGCATCGCGGCCCCGATCATCCTGATCGCGCTGCGCCTCGCCCAGGGCCTGGCGCTCGGCGGTGAGTACGGCGGTGCGGCGACCTATGTCGCGGAGCACGCTCCGAACGGCAAGCGCGGCTATTACACCTCCTTCATTCAGACCACCGCGACGCTCGGCCTGTTCCTGTCGCTGCTGGTGATCCTGTTCACCCGCAGCGCCCTCGGCGAACCCGACTTCGCCGCCTGGGGCTGGCGCATCCCGTTCCTGGTCTCGGTGCTGCTGCTCGGCGTCTCGGTCTGGATCCGGCTCCGCCTCAATGAATCCCCGATCTTCCAGAAGATGAAGGACGAGGGGAAGAGCTCGAAGGCGCCGCTGACGGAAGCCTTCGGCAACTGGCAGAACGGCAAGCTCGTGCTGCTCGCGCTGCTCGGCGGCGTGATGGGCCAGGGCGTGGTCTGGTACACCGGCCAGTTCTACGCGCTGTTCTTCCTGCAATCGATCCTGAAGGTCGACGGTTACACCGCCAACCTGCTGATCGCCTGGTCGCTACTGCTCGGCACCGGCTTCTTCATCGTGTTCGGCATGCTGTCCGACAAGATCGGCCGCAAGCCGATCATCCTCGGCGGCTGCCTGATCGCGGCACTGACCTTCTTCCCGATCTTCAAGATGATCACCACCAACGCCAACCCGGCGCTGGAGAAGGCCATCGAGCAGACCAAGGTCGAGGTTGTGGCCGATCCCGCGGGCTGCGGCGACCTGTTCAACCCGGTCGGCACCCGCGTCTTCACGGCACCTTGCGACACCGCGCGCGCCTTCCTATCGCAGTCGTCGGTCAAGTACTCGACCGCGCCGGGAGCCGCCGGCTCGGGCGTGAAGGTGATGGTCAACGGCAAGGAAGTCGCCTACACCAACGCCAAGGACAGCAACCCGGCAGTCCTCGCCGCCGTGCAGGCAGCCGGCTATCCGAAGGCCGGCGACGCCGGCATCGTGAAGATGGCGCATCCGTTCGACATCTTCCGTCCGCAGGTGGCCGCGATCATCGGGCTGCTGTTCGTCCTGGTGCTGTTCGTCACCATGGTGTACGGCCCGATCGCCGCGATGCTGGTCGAACTGTTCCCGACCCGCATCCGCTACACCTCGATGTCGCTGCCCTACCACATTGGTAACGGCTGGTTCGGCGGCCTGTTGCCGGCGACCGCCTTTGCCATCGTGGCCTCGACCGGCGACATCTATGCCGGCCTCTGGTACCCGATCATCTTCGCTTCGATTACCGTCGTGATCGGCTTGCTCTTCCTGCCCGAGACCAAGGACGTCGACATCAAGGCGACCTGATCGAAAGCACCGATCTCAACCAGCATCAACCGGCCGCGGTTTCCGCGGCCGGTTTTGTTTTATGGGATTGCTGAGCCGACGAATTGCAGCACCACCTCGCGCCGGTGCGGGCGCCTGCGATGCTCGATCAGATAGATCGCCTGCCAGGTGCCGAGTGCGAGCCTGCCGTTCAGCACCGGGACCTGAAGCGAGGCCCCGGTCAACATCGTCTTGACGTGTGCCGGCATGTCGTCCGGGCCTTCGGTGTCGTGGGTCCACCCGGCATTCTCCGGCGCGAGCCGGGACAGCGCGGTCGTGAGGTCGACGAGCACGGAAGGATCAGCGTTCTCCTGGATCGTCAGCGAGGCCGAGGTGTGGCGGATGAACAGCGTCAACGCACCGTCGCGCGCGCGAACCTCGTTGATGAATTTTGCAGCTTCGCCGGTGAGATCGGTGAAGCCATGACCCGATGTCTGCACAGTCAGCAGTGACGATGAGACGGTGGCGGCTTGCACCGTCGATGGCGCCGAGCGGGTGACGGATTTGGTAGATGTCATGGAAGGTCTCTCAACTCGGAAAGCCGCCGTGCCCAAGATCTTTCCCGATCATTGGAATTGGCGGGCACGCTTTGCTTTGCCGACCCTACGGCATCTCGCTATGAGCTAGATCTTTCCCGACACGTCCTTTTGCACCCGGTTGGCCATGTCGATCAGCCGCCGCCAGGCCTTTTCCAGAAACGACATCACGCGATCGACGTCCTGGTCGCTCGGCAGCGGGATCTCGATCTTGCGCTCGCCCTCGGCGCTCTTCGGTTCGGCTTTCTTCAGCGGGTCGGATTTCGGCAGCGCCTCGTCGACCTTGCCCGACACCGTCGGCCCCGCCGCGAGCTGTCCCTTCAGCTTCTCGACCTCGGCCTGGAGCCGGCCGATCTCGGCATCGAGTGCGGTCCGTTCGTCCGGCACTACATAGCAGGCCCAGCCGGCGCCGTTCTTGCTGCAGGTCGAGACCGTGCCGGTGCGGGTGTCGAGCCGCAGCACGCCCTCGGGAATGGGCGTCATGCTGTAGCGACCGTTTTCGCTGTCGGGCGTCGCCGGCGCGGCCATGAGACCGCCGCCTATCGCCATCGCCGCGGCAAACGCCGCCGCCGCAAGCCAGGATGTGGCGCAGGATCTTGCGCAGGATGTTGTGGATGATTTCAGGGGTCTCATCGCGCTCTCCGCCACGACGTGGAGGTGGCAATCCGGCAAATTCTACACCCCGGCGTGGCGATCCGCCGCCCAAAACGCACACCGGCATCAACGATCCCGGCGGCGTCTTTGATCCCGGCGGCACGGCGAAAGGCCGGTCGCGTCCGCCGATCCCGAGGCGAGCTGCTGCGGTGCGGCGTCACGCTGTGTGCAGCGCTGCCGTGCACGCCAATATCTCCAAATAAATCAGATACATAAACGAAAGCGACGCAATCGTGACTTGGCTTGACTTGATTATAGGCCATCAGTATGGTCCGCGCGGCTTTTGAGGGTGGCGGGCGCAATTTCCATTCAGCCGCGGCGTTTCGGGTCTTCGTTGCATGACACAGGGCACGGGACACGGCGAGAATGGGGATCGCGATAAATCGTCCGAGGAAGCTGCGCTTTCCGAACGGCTCGGAAGTCTTGATCAGAGGTTGTCCGAATTTCGCGACCGCCGGATCAAGACCGAGCAACCCGCAGGTGACGGTGGAGACGGAGCGGCCAGAGCCTCGGCGATGGCGCTAGGTTTCCGACTATCCTCGGAGTTGATCGCCGGCGTCGTGGTCGGAGCGGGGATTGGCTGGGGTTTCGACCGCTTGCTGTCGACCTCGCCTTTCGGGTTTATCGTGTTCCTGTTGCTGGGCTTCGTCGCCGGCGTAGTGAATGTGGTGAGAACGGCAGGCGCGGGTCAGAACAGGCGCGGTGGATCATAGCCGATCCGCACCATGAGATTGATCGTGCCGGTCTTGCCGGTACGGGCCGGCCCGGCCGGCAGACCGAGACCCGCCGGCATAGCCCGGCAGACCAAGAGATGCCGCGCTGATGAAAATCGATCCGATCCACCAGTTCAACATCGAGCCTCTCTTCACCCTGGGCCATATCGGCAATCACACGATCGCCTTCACCAATTCGTCGCTCTACATGCTGGTGGCGGTGGCGATCATCTCGATCCTGATGCTTGCCAGCGGCACGCAGCTGGTTCCCGGGCGCCTGCAGTCGGTCGCCGAGATCTCCTACGAATTCGTAGCCAGCACCATCCGTTCGACGGCCGGCGCGGAAGGCATGAAGTTCTTCCCGCTGATCTTCTCGCTGTTCATGTTCATCTGCGTCTCGAACCTGGTCGGCATCATCCCCTACACCTTCACGATCTCGAGCCATCTGATCGTGACGGCAGCGCTCGCGCTTCTGGTGTTCTTTACCGTGCTGATCTACGGCGTCGCCAAGAACGGCCTGAAATTCTTCTCGATCTTCGTGCCCCACGGCGTCCCCGGCTACATCCTGCCGCTGGTGATGTTCATCGAGATCCTGTCGTTCTTCCTGCGGCCGGTCTCCCACAGCGTCCGTCTGTTCGCCAACATGCTGGCCGGCCACATCGCGCTGAAGGTGTTCGCGGGCTTCGTCGCCATGCTCGGCTTCTCGCTCGGCGCACTCGGCTGGGTCGGCGGCGTGCTGCCGCTGGCGCTCACGGTCGCGCTGTACGCCCTCGAGATCCTGGTCGCGTTCCTGCAGGCCTATGTGTTTGCGATCCTGACCTGCATCTACCTCAACGACGCCATTCATCCGGGACACTGAGCGGTCCGGGGAATTTCCACCCACAACCCAATCTTTCTTCCAAGGAGTCTAAAATGGATCCGGCAGCAGCAAAACTTATCGGCGCGGGCATCGCATGCATCGGCATGGGCGGCGCGGGCGTCGGCGTCGGCGTGATCTTCGGCAACTACCTCGCCGCGGCGGTTCGCAACCCGTCGGCCGCTCAGGGCCAGTTCGGCAACCTGATCTTCGGCTTCGCCGTGACCGAAGCGCTCGGCATTTTCTCGCTGCTGATCGCGCTGCTGCTGCTGTTCGTTCCGCTCTGAGGACGACGTTCTTCGCGCCACTTCAACCGAAGCGGCGCGCTTGACAGCAACAGGAGTACTCCATGGCTGAGAGTCATGGCGGGGCGAAGGGTCCGGCGGCGGGCGCACACACCGAGGCTGACGGTGGTCACCACGGTGGCGGCTTTCCGCCGTTCGAGAGCAGCAACTATGCTTCGCAGCTGGTGTCGCTCGCGATCTTCTTCGTCGTGCTTTATGTGATCGTGTCCAAGCTCGCTCTGCCCAAGGTCGGCGGGGCGATCGAGGCGCGTCAGAACAAGATCGAGGGCGACCTCGCCGAAGCGCAGAAGCTGAAGGACCAGTCCGACGCGGCGCTGAAGGCCTATGAAAGCGAGCTCGCCTCGGCGCGTTCGCGGGCGCAGGCGATCGGCAACGAATCCCGCGACAAGGCGAATGCGCAGGCGGACGCCGAGCGCAAGGCCGTGGAAGAGCAACTGGCGGCCAAGCTCGCCGGGGCGGAAAAGACCATCGCCTCGACCCGCGCCGCCGCCATGAGCAACGTCCGCGGCATCGCGGCCGATGCGGCAGGTCAGATCGTGCAGCAGCTCACCGGCGTCGTCCCCGATGCCGCGTCAGTCAATGCCGCGGTCGATGCGTCGCTGAAAGGTTAGCCACAGATGTTCTTCGATCCTGAAACCTGGGTCGCCATCGCCTTCGTGATCCTGATGGTCGTGTTCGGCTATCTCGGGGTCTTCAAGTCGGCGATGACCGCGCTCGATCATCGTGCCGAGCGCATCAAGGCCGAGCTCGACGACGCCCAGCGCCTCAAGCAGGAAGCCGCCAAGGTGCTCGCCGACTACAAGGCGCGCACCGCCTCGGCCGAACGCGAGGCCGCCGAGATCATCGCCAACGCCAGAAGCGAAGCCGAGCGCATCGCGACCGAGGCCAAGGCGAAGATGGAAGACTTCGTCGCCCGCCGTACCAAGACCGCCGAGAGCAAGATCGCACTCGCCGAGGCCCAGGCGGTGGCCGATGTCCGCGCCGCCGCCGCGGAGGCCGCCGTCCAGGCCGCCTCGACGATCCTGTCGCAGTCGGTCAAGGGCCAGGTCGCCGACGATCTGCTCGCCAAGGGCATCAACGAAGTCCGGCAGAAGCTGAACTGAGGCAATTGCCTTCACCAATCAAAAGCCGGCGCGATGAGCGCCGGCTTTTTTGTTGGCTCAAGGGTTTCGTGTCCCGGACGCGGCGCGGCATGCAATGACGCGACGCAGAGCACCGCTGAAGAAGCGCTGCGCTGCGTCCGGGGCACTACCCGCCCTACTTCTTCTTCCGCCCCTTCGGCTCGGGCGAGAGCGCCTGCGGGTCGAAGCCGACATAGAAAATGTAGTTGTCGGCGACCGCGGGTGCCGGCACCGGATAGGTCATGTCCTCGATCACGAAGGTAAAGGGCACGCTGCCGCCCTCGGTCATGTCGACCGTGGTGCGGTAGGCCTTCGAGGCGATCACCTTCTCGCCGACGCCGCCCTGCACGACGGCGATGCGCAAGGGCACCTCGACGGAGGCAGGCGCGCCGGCGGGACCGGCGATCACGCGGCCCTGGATACCGATCCGGGCCGTGATGCCGCCGCTGCTGCGGGCACATTCGCGCGCCATCTTGGTGATCGAGGCCTGGAAGCGAATCTCATTGCCGACAGCCGGCTTGCCGCTGGCACCGACCGCATAGGTCGAGGCCCCCGCGCGCACCGTCACCTGGGGGCAATCGAGGTCGTCTTCGGCAGGCTGGCCGGGCGCCGGCGGCGGCTTGGGCTGGGCCGGCTCGTCGGACTTGCCGCCGAACAGGCTCTTGAAACGGTCGGTCAGTGACTGGGCCGCCACCGGCGAGACAGAGGCGAGCGACACCGACACAACAAGCGCGATCGCAGGCACCTGCTGCAGGACATTCCGCGACGACCGAAGCTGCTTCCCCATCAAAGCCCCTACTCCATGACAAAACCCGGCCGATCGCCGGCAGGCCCCGCGGGTTATATCGCCAAAATCGGCGAACCCAAGGCAGCAAAATGGGGGATTTGGCCACGCGAATCGGGCGGCTCAGCCGCGGAAATCCTCATGCAGCAGGCCGAACAGCAGATGATCCTGCCAGACCCCGTTGATGCAGAGGTAGCGGCGGGCGAGCCCCTCGCGTGAGAAACCGCACTTTTCCAGCACCCGGATCGACGGCGCATTGGTGGGGATGCAGGCCGCCTCGACCCGGTGCAAATTGAGCTCGCCGAACAGTGTCGGCAGCAGCACCCGCAGCGCCGCCGTCATGTAGCCGCGATGGGCATGGGGCTGCCCGACCCAATAGCCGATGGTGCCGGCCTGCACGATGCCGCGGCGGACATTGGCCAGCGTGATGCCGCCGACCATGGCGCCGTCGAGCTCGCGGAAGATCAGAAAGGGATAGGAGCGGTCCGCGGCGATGTCCTCGGAATAGCGGCGCAGACGGCGGCGAAAGCCTGAGCGGGTGAGATCGTCCGACGGCCAGATCGGCTCCCAGGGCGTCAGGTAGTCGCGGCTGGACTCACGCAGATGTGCCCATTGCAGGAAGTCCGACATCTGCGGCGCGCGCAGCAATAGCCCGTTGCCGCGCGGTGCGAGGGCGGCGGGTCCACTGGACGGCAGGCGAAAGAGGGCCATGGTGATGCTTCCCGGGGCAGATCGACCCGCGCGCGGCTCCTAATGCAGCCGCGCCTTGGCACGTGCCCGGGTCAATCCTTCCGCAAAAGACACCGCCGTGTCCAGACCCCTGCCACTGCCCAATGCGACAACGGCCGGCCGGCTCCGCGACAACAGCGCCCGCGCCGCGTCCCGGGTCGATTCGACGCTGACGGCGTCGATCCGGGCCACCAGCTCCTCCACCGTCTGCGGCCGCCCATAGGCAAGGACATGCCGGGCAAGCTGCTCGGCGCGGGACGAGCAGCTCTCCAGCGCCATCAGGAGGCCCGCCTTCATCTGCGCCTTGGCCCGCGCGATCTCGGCCTCGGTCAGCGTCTCCACCGAATCATTCATGATGTCGACCACGACCTCCATCATCTCCGGCGCGTCGGCCGGATCGGTACCGGTGTAGAGGCCGAAGAAGCCGGTGTCGGTATAGGGCGCGTGGAACGAATAGATGGAGTAGCAGAGGCCGCGCTTCTCGCGCACCTCCTGGAACAGGCGCGAGGACATTCCGCCGCCGAGGATGTTGGTGAAGACCTGGAGCGAGAACAGCGACAGATCGCTCTGCGGCACGCCTTCCAGTGCCAGCGTCAGATGCGCCTGCTCCAGCTCGCGATGCACCACCTTGGCGCCGCCCTTGCCGAACTGGGCGGTTTGCGGCTTCGGACCCGGCGTCCCCTCGAAAGTCGCGAAGCGCTTCTCGGCCTCGGCGACCACTTGGCTGTGATCGACCGCGCCGGCCGCCGCCACCACCATGTCGGGTCCGCGATAATGCGTCGAAAGATAGCCGCGCAGCATGTCGCGGTTGAAGGCGCGCAGCGTCTTGGCCGTGCCGAGCAGTGAGCGGCCCATCGGCTGGTCCGGATAGCAGAGCTCGTTGAGATGCTCGAAGACGACGTCGTCGGGTGTGTCCTGCGCGGCACCGATCTCCTGCACAATGACGTTCTTCTCGCGCTCCAGCTCGTCGGGCTCGAAGGCGGGATTGGCGAGGATGTCGGCGAGCACGTCGAGCGCGAGCGGCACGTCGGCCTTCAGCACCCGCGCGTAATAGGACGTGGTCTCGGTCGAGGTGCCGGCATTGAGGTCGCCGCCGACCGCCTCGATCTCCTCGACGATCTCGCGCGAGGAGCGCTTGGTCGTGCCCTTGAACGCCATGTGTTCCAAGAGATGCGAAATGCCGTGCTCGTTCGGCTTCTCGTCGCGGCCACCGACGCCGGCCCAGACACCGAGCGCCGCGGTCTCGAGATGGGGCATCTCGTCAGTGACGACGGTCAGGCCGGAGGCAAGCTTGGAAATCTCGACACTCATCCGGCAACTCCCTGCTTTGCGGCGCGGCTGACCGCCAGCACGAACCGCTCGACCTCGGCCTGATCGTTCTTCATCACCTTCATGTGTTCGGATTTGGTCATCAATCCGTCGAGCCAGGCCGGCAGTTGCGGCCGCTGGCCGCAGGCCGCTTCGACGGCGTCGGGGAATTTGGCCGGATGAGCGGTGGAAAGCACGATGCTCGGCACCCCAGTGTCCGTGGTGTCGCGATCGGCGACAGCGAGCGCCACTGCCGTATGGGGATCGACCAGCTCGCCCGCCTCGCGCCAGCCGGCACGGATCGCAGCCGCGGTCTCGGTCTCGTCGGCGCGACCGGCGTCGAACTCCTCGCGGATGGCGGCCAGTGTCGCATCGGGCAGCACGAAACGTCCAGACTGCTTCAGCGAATCCATCAGGCGGCGCACACCCGCCGCATCGCGCCGGCCAGCCTCGAACAGCAGCCGCTCGAAATTCGACGAGATCTGGATGTCCATCGACGGCGACGCGGTCGCGTGCACCTCGCGCACTTCGTAGATCCCCGTCTTCAGCGTGCGCGCGAGAATGTCGTTGACGTTGGCGGCGATGCGCAGGGTCCGCACCGGCAATCCCATGCGCTTGGCGACGTAGCCGGCAAAGATGTCGCCGAAATTGCCGGTCGGCACGACGAAATCCACCGCGCGCGCCGGCGCACCGACGGCAACGGCGGACGTGAAGTAGTAGACCACCTGGGCGACGATGCGCGCCCAGTTGATGGAATTGACGCCGGAGAGCGAGGTCGCATCGCGGAAGCGATGGTTGTTGAACATCCCCTTCACGAGCGCCTGGCAGTCGTCGAAATTTCCCTCGATGGCGAGCGCATGGACATTGGCCGCGCCCGTCGTCGTCATCATCCGCCGCTGCACCTCCGAGATGCGGCCGTGCGGAAACAGCACGATCAGATCCACGTTCTCGAGGCCGGCGAAAGCCTCCACCGCGGCGCCGCCGGTATCGCCCGACGTCGCGACCACGATGGTGGTGCGCTGACCGCGCTTGGCGAGCACATGGTCCATCAGCCGCGAGATGAGCTGCATCGCCACGTCCTTGAAGGCGAGCGTCGGACCGTGGAACAGCTCCAGCACGAATTGGTGCGGCGCCATCTGGCGCAGCGGCACCACCGCGGGATGGCGGAAGGTCGCATAGGCCTCGTTCGCCATGCGGCCGAGCTCGACATCGGTGATCTCGCCGCCGGTGAAGGGACGAATCACATCGACCGCGACCTCCCAATAGGGACGGCCGAAGAAACCGGCGATGGTCTCGCTGGAGAGCTGCGGCCAGATGTTCGGCACATACAGGCCGCCGTCGCGGGCAAGCCCGGTCAGCATCACGTCGCAGAAGCCGAGTTCGGGGGCCTCGCCCCGGGTCGAGATATAACGAGTCAAACTGCCCTCCAAAGGCCGAGCGGCCTGCGCCGCTCGTTAAGCCTTTGATTTCACGAAATTACTTGTTAGCGGCCAGAGGCTTTGGGCCACCATAAAGTGTTTTGCGGCATCGGGAAACCGCTTCCCGCCTCTCCCCCGGTCAACGAAAAGGGGCTGCGGCGATGCCGCAGCCCCTCTCTTGGAAGGTCTGTCGTTGATGTGTGCAGACCGATTTGCCTCTCGGGGTCGTCGCCCCCTCAAAACTGTTCGCGCAACTCTTTCGTCGCCTGTCACGAAACCGTCAAGGGCGAAAACGATGAGGGCAAGCAAATGTTCCTATTTTTCCCGATCGAGATCCGGGCCCGGCAAACGCTCCCGTGCAGCAGCACGTCGCACATTGCCGCTCTTTCCCGAATTATGGGATTCGTTGGGAACGAACCCTGCCTCCGCCCATTGGGGTCGGCGGATGGGTGTCGGCGGTGTCCATGCATTGCCCGGCTGCGCGCTGACACCGATCCGTCCCGCCGAACCGGCTGGAGCGGCCGGTTCGGCGCTTCCGGGCCGGTGGTGCCCGGGCAGCCCCGGGACGTCAATTCATCCCGATTTCCACTGCGATCCTGATCAGGTCGGAGTGGTTCTTGGCCCCCAATTTCTGCTTGAGCAGGGACGTGGTGTTGGCGACCGTCTTGTAGGAGATGCCGAGCGCTTCCGCGACTTCCACGATCTTGTCGCCGCGTCCGAGCAGGCGGAGAATCTCGAGCTCCCGCGGCGTCATCTGCGAGGCCGGGTTGGCCTTGATCGCCGCGCCGGAAAACGTCACGGCTTCCGCGAGTTGCGGTGAGATGAAATTGTCGCCCGCGACCACCTTGCGCACCGCTTTCAGCAGGATCCTGGGATCGTCGCCCTTGGAAACATAACCCTGCGCCCCAAGCTCGACTGCCCGCACCACGAAGGCCGGATCGTCGTTCATGCTGAACATGATGATCTTGGCGTCGGGATCGTCCTTGCGGATCCGTCGCATCAGCTCGAAGCCGGAGACATCGGGCAGGCTGATGTCGATCACGGCGACGTCTGGACGCTTGCTGACATAGGCGCGATGCCCGGATTTGGCGTCCGTCGCCTCCTCGATACGGATCGAATGGTCGGACGCGAACAGGGTGCGGCAACCGGACAGCACCACGGGATGGTCGTCGACGATCAGGACCCGGGTCCCCGGCTTGGCAGTATCTTGCATCGCGCGCTCTCTTGTTTTCTTGACTCATAGACCGCCGGGAACAAATGGAAAGAGCAAATCCCGCCGATGCGCGTTAGAATTGACCTAATGTGGCACCAACTGTCGTTCAGAACACAACTGTTTCTTCCGCTCGGCGCGAGTTTTCTCGCCGCGCTGATCCTGGGCGGCATATTGCTGCAGATATTTGCAACCGGGCAGCTTGCCGATGAGAACGAGCCGGCCCGGCGCTCGACCAGGATTCTTGCCACCGCGCTCAACAACACGCTGCGCGCCTCGGACAATCCGCAGAAGACGCTGGATGCCTTCGTCCAGTCGCTGGACACCTCCTCCGATATTCAATTCCGTCGGGTCGAAGAGGGTCCTTCTCCCTCCCCGAGAGATGACACGCGCAACCTGAAGCTGGTTCCAGGGTGGTTCATCAATCTTCTGACCATACCGGACATGGATACCGCGTCTGCTGTGGTCATTGATGGCAAGCACATCGGCGATATCGTGTTTTTGCCGGATCTGTCAGCCGACCTATTCGAGAAGTGGATCGGCTTTCTCGCTTTGACCAGTCTCGTCGCCATGCTGATGGTGCTCACTGGAATTATCGCCTACGCCTTCACTGGATCGGCTCTGCGCCCCCTGCAGCATCTCGGCAAAGGCCTGACGCGGATGCGGCGTGGCGATTACGCGACGCCGATCCCGGTCGGAGGGCCGCCCGAGATTCGGCAGAGCTGTGCGGAGGCAAACGCGCTGGCGGCAACGCTCGCGCAATTGAGCCAGGACAATCGCGATCTGATGCATCGTCTGGTATCGCTCCAGGACGACGAGCGGCGCGATCTCGCCCGCGAATTGCACGACGAACTCGGACCGCTGCTGTTCAGCATCCGCGCCGGCACGATCGCACTGATCGACGCCTCGCCCCAGGCGGGAAATCTCGGCAACTCGGCGGAAGAGGTGCTGCAATCGGTCGAAGCGCTGCAGCAGACCAACCGGCGCATCCTCGATCGGCTGCGGCCGCTCTACATCGAGGAGCTGGGCCTTGCGACCAGCGTGCAGACGCTGCTCCGAAACTTTCGCAAGCAGGCGCCTCATATCATCCTGACGGATACGATCGATCCGGATCTCGACGTGATCGACGGGCCGTTGGCGCGTACCGTCTATCGCGTGATCCAGGAGTCACTGACCAACGTGCTGCGCCACGCCAAGGCCGGCAGCGCCCATGTCCAGGCGACCATCGCCGGCGAAACACTGATCGTCGAGATCTCCGACGACGGCGGCGGCTTCCCCGCCGACAATGCCTTCGGCCGCGGCCTGACCGGCATGCATGAGCGCGTGCGCGCGCTCAGCGGATCGCTGTCACTGCTGCGCGTGGACGAGCGAACCTATGTCCGTTGCCGCCTTCCGGCCGAGACGACACGCGAGGCGCCGGCCAGCGGCTAAAGCGCAACGCGATGAGGAAGAATCGTCATCGCGCTCTAGGTTGTTCTTCAAGCGTGATCTCTTCGGAAAACCGCTGCGCACTTTTTCGATCGTGCTTCAGCAGGCGCAACAGCCGTCATGCGCGTTCTGCCGCGCCGGCTCGCACAGCGTGCTGCGGATCTTGCCTTCCGGACTGAAGCGAAAGGAGGCGTGAATGCGCAGCGCGCCGGCGACGGAATATTCGAGATCGACGCCATGGGGCGCCGGGCGAATTTCCTCCAGCCCGAAACCCGCCAGCGAGAACGCGCTGAGCCGCGGCTGCCAATAGGCCTCAAGCTCGCTCCGGCCGCGATAGCGCCGCGCGCCGTTGCACGTGCATTCGACCTGGGCGTCGTCCGCATAGAGGTCGAGCAACGTCGTGAGGTCGCCCTTCCGGCAGGCGTCCAGCCAGTCGACGACAATTCCCATCTGATCGAAATCGCTCACGCCGCAATCCTGTCTGCCGCGGGAAACCACTGGCGGCTTAGGACCACACTCGTGAATGTGCGCTGAATAATAAACCCCGGGCGATACCGGGTTCCCGCGCGGAGACCGACCAGCTCAGCTCTGCCGCCGGCCTCTGGCCCACACCGCAAAGGCGATCAGCACGGCGCCCGCGAGCAAGAACCAGGTGACGGCATATTGCAGGTGGTCATCCTTCAGATGCACGTCGAGCGGCCCCGGACGGGGAATGCCGTTCTCGGGCGCCGGCTGCTCGAGATCCACATAGAACGGCGCCACCGCGCCCCAGCCGAGCGCGCTTGCGATGGCCGGATGATCGCGCACGAACCAGAGCCGCTTGTCGCGGTTCTCCGTCGGCGTCAGCCAGCCGGCCGCCTCGGGAAAGCGCAGATAGCCCGTGAACGCGACCGGCTGCCCGGTCACGAGCTTCTTCACCGCGCGATCCTCGACGCCGCGGTCCTGCATGGTGTTCTCGACGAAGCCCGCATCGATCACGACCGTCTCGCCGCTCGGAAGCCGCGCCGGCAGGAACGCCCAGGTGCCGGGGCCGGAGGCATCCTTGCGCACCGCCGAGCCGGACGAATAGACCATCGCATCGGGCAGGGCCGCGTAGGTCGCCGTGAAGCTGACGCGGCGGAATTCGTCGCGTGCGGGATTGAGCGCAGCCCATTGGGCCGGTGACGGCAGCGCGATGGGCGCCGCGGCAAGCCGCTCGGTGAGCGCCGCGATCAGCTCGTGCTTTGCGGTCCGCCGCTGCAATTGCCAAAGGCCGAGCGCCAGCAGAACAGCCGTCAGGAACAGCGTGAACAGCGCGAAGCCGGCCACGCGAGGCTTGCGCGCGGGCTGGTTCATTTCGTGCGGTCGACCAGTCGGCCCGGCGCCGCCTTGTGGTGGAATTGCAGCGCGATCAGCAGCGACTTCATCGCACGCAGCGGCAACAGCGTGGTGGCCAGGATCAGCGGCAACCACAGCACCGCATGCAGCCAGTATGGCGGCTGGTATTTGACCTCGACGATGAGCGCTGCCGCAACGACGATCCCGCCGGCCAGCATGATGATGAAGATCGCCGGACCATCGCCGGTATCGATGAAGGCGTAGTCGAGACCGCAGCGCTCGCAGGCGGGCGCGAGGTTGAGGAAGCCCGCATAGAGCTTGCCCTGGCCGCAACGCGGACATCTGCAGGCAAGCCCGCGCAGCGCGCTCTGCAGGACGGTGGTCTCGGGCTCGGATTTGCCGGCGGTGTCGTTCATGATGGCGGACTCTATCACACTTCTCGCCGAAACTTGCGGCGTCCCAAATGCGAAAGGGCGGCCCTGCGGCCGCCCTTTGTGATCATCTGCCTCGCGGCTCAGTGCGCGCCGTGGGCCATGGTCTCGGCGCCGTGTCCCCAGACGTAGATGCAGAGGAACAGGAACAGCCAGACCACGTCGACGAAGTGCCAGTACCAGGCGGCGAACTCGAAGCCGAGGTGCTGCTTCGGCGTGAAGTGGCCGGCATAGGCGCGGAACAGACACACGAGCAGGAAGATGGTGCCGACCAGCACGTGGAAGCCGTGGAAGCCGGTCGCCATGAAGAAGGTCGCGCCGTAGACGTTGCCGCCGAACGAGAACGCCGCATGGCCGTACTCATAGGCCTGCACGCAGGTGAAAAGCGCGCCGAGCACGACGGTGAGGATCAGGCCGTATTTCAGGCCCTGGCGGTCGTTCTCGAGCAGCGCGTGGTGCGCCCAGGTCACGGTGGTGCCCGAGGTCAGCAGGATCAGCGTGTTCAGGAGCGGCAGGTGCCAGGGATCGAAAGTCTCGATGCCCTTCGGCGGCCAGGTGCCGGGGACCGCGCAGGCGCCGGCCTGGGTGCCAAGGCCGCAGCCGAACACGGCGTCGCGGGTGGCGTGGACCGCGTCGGCCGGAAACAGCGCCGCGTTGAAATAGGCCCAGAACCAGGCGACGAAGAACATCACCTCGGAGGCGATGAACAGGATCATGCCGTAGCGGTGATGCAGCTGCACGACGCGGGTGTGGTCGCCCTTGTACTGGGCTTCCTTGATCACGTCGCCCCACCAGCTCACCATCGTGTAGAGCACGCCCACGGTGCCGACGCCGAACACGATCGGCGCGGCCGAGTACATGTGATGCATCCAGGAGATCGCGCCGACCGCCATGATGAAGGCCGAGAGCGAACCGACGGCCGGCCACGGAGAGGGATCGACCAGATGATAGTCGTGATGCTTGGTGTGCGCCGTTGCCATTTGCGGTCTCTCTCCTCAATCCCGTGCCTGTCAGGCACTTATCCCCTTGGTTCCGACCTTGCGAGCGCGAGCCCGGCGGTCAGAGATTTCCCTTGCGCTTGTCGCCTTCGCCCGATGCCAGCGGCTTCACCACGGGATCCTTCACCGGATAGAAGGTGTAGGACAGCGTGATCGTGTTGAGCCCGTCGTTCTCGTGATCCTCGGTGATCGACGGGTCGACGTAGAACACAACGGGCATCTCCCGCTTCTCGCCGGGCGCCATGGTCTGCTCGGTGAAGCAGAAGCAGTTGATCTTCTGGAAGTAGGATCCGACCGTCAGCGGCGCGACATTGTAGGCGGCCTGGGCGGCCGTGGTGCGCGCGGCCTGGTTGGTCACGGTGTAGAAGACGGTCACGACCTCTCCGATCTTGACCTCGATCTCGTTCTGCTCCGGCTCGAACTTCCAGGGCAGGCCGGGCGCGACGTTGGAATCGAAACGCACGGAGATCTTCCGCGCGATCGGCCCCGTGGCCGGCGCGGAGGTCGCGACTTGCGTCGTGCCGTTGAAACCGGTGGCGCGGCAGAACCAATTGTAGAACGGCACCGCCGCGTAGGACGCACCGACCATCAGCGCGACCACGCCGCCGCAGATGGACGCAACCACCGCATCGCGGCCCAGCCCACGGCGCTTGGCCGGCTTACGATCGCCCGGCTTGGCGCTGACATCCTGCGATATGGTCGGCTCGTGATTCATCTGTCCTACATCGGCCGCACGAGAACGGCCGGTCCCTTGACCATGGTGACGGCGAAGAACAGCACCACCAGCACGCCGAGCGCGAGTGCGATCGCGATCGAGCGCTGACGACGGCTCTTCTTCTGCGCCTCGGTGAGGACGATTCCGTCTGTCTCGGGTTTGTCGGCCATCGCGGTGATCATGCGCCCCCAACCATCGGAGCCAGTGCCCGGAACACGACCTCGGCCAGCAGGGTCGCGAACAGCACGAACAGATAGAGGATCGAGAAGGCAAACAGCTTGCGGGTCGCGCGCAGCGACGCAGCCCGCTCGCGGCGCATATAGACGTTGATCGCGAGCACCAGCATGCCGGCCCCCAGGATCAGCGAGACGATGCCGTAGACGGCGTCGAAATAGCCGAGCGCCCAGGGCGCCGCGGCGACCGCGATCAGCACGATGGTGTAGAGCAGGATCTGCAGGCGCGTCGCATCGGGACCGGCGACGTTGGGCAGCATCGGAATGCCGGCGCGCGCGTAGTCGTCGGAGCGGAACAGCGCCAGCGCCCAGAAGTGCGGCGGGGTCCAGAAGAAGATGATGGCGAACAGCAGCAGCGGCTCGACGTCGACCGTGCCCGTGACGGCAGCCCAGGCCACAACCGGCGGCAGCGCACCGGCGGCGCCGCCGATCACGATGTTCTGCGCGGTCCAGCGCTTCAGGCCCATCGTGTAGATCACGACGTAGAAGAAGATGGTGAAGGCGAGCAGGCTGCCCGCGATCCAGTTGACGAGGATGCCGAGCGTCATCACCGAGAAGAAGGACAGCGTCAGGCCGAACGCCATCGCCTCGGGGCGGGTGATGCGGCCGCGCGGGATCGGCCGGTTCGCCGTGCGAGACATCTTGGAGTCGATGTCGCCTTCGAGCGCCATATTGAGCGCGCCGGAGGCGCCGGCACCGACGGCGATGCAGAGCAGCGAGGTCAACGCGAGCACGGGGTGGAAGTGTCCGGGCGCCATCGCCATCCCGACCAGCGCGGTGAAGATCACCAGCGACATCACCCGCGGCTTCAACAGCGCGATGTAGTCGCCGACCTCCGCCTCGGAGATGCGGGGATTGATGTCGATGGCGTTCTGGTCGAGGACGGACACGAATTCAACTCGCTTCGTTAGAAGAGCCGCGGCGCCCGTGACGGGCGCCGCGGGAGATCGTTACTGAACGCGGGGCAGCACTTCGAACTGGTGGAAGGGCGGCGGCGAGGGCAGCGTCCATTCCAGCGTGGTCGCACCGGCACCCCACGGATTGTCGCCCGCCGGCACCTTCTTCATGAAGGCGTCGAACACGCAGTAGAGGAAGATCAGCACGCCGAAGCCGGAGATGTAGGAGCCGACCGACGAGACCAGATTCCAGCCCGCGAACGCATCGGGATAGTCGACATAGCGGCGCGGCATGCCCGACAGGCCGAGAAAGTGCTGCGGGAAGAACACCAGGTTGACGCCGATGAAGGTGACCCAGAAGTGCGCCTTCGCGAGCGTCTCGTTGTACATGTAGCCCGACATCTTCGGGAACCAGTAGTACCAGCCGGCGAAGATTCCGAACACCGCACCCAGCGACAGCACGTAGTGGAAGTGCGCGACGACGTAGTAGGTCTCCTGCAGCACGCGGTCGACGCCGGCATTCGCCAGCACGACGCCGGTGACGCCACCGACGGTGAACAGGAAGATGAAGCCCACCGCCCAGATCATCGGCGCCCGGAATTCGATCGAACCGCCCCACATCGTGGCGATCCAGGAGAAGATCTTCACGCCGGTCGGAACCGCGATGACCATGGTCGCGGCGACGAAATAGGCCTGTGTCGCCGAGGACATGCCGACCGTGTACATGTGGTGCGCCCACACCACGAAGCCGATGCCGCCGATCGCGACCATGGCGTAGGCCATGCCGAGATAGCCGAACACGGGCTTGCGCGAGAAGGTCGAGACGATCTGGCTGATCATGCCGAAGGCGGGCAGGATCAGGATGTACACTTCGGGGTGGCCGAAGAACCAGAACAGATGCTGGAACAGCACGGGGTCGCCGCCGCCTTCGGGGTTGAAGAACGTCGTGTGGAAGTTGCGGTCGGTGAGCAGCATGGTGATCGCACCGGCAAGCACCGGCAGCGACAGCAGCAGCAGGAACACCGTCACCAGGATCGACCACACGAACAGCGGCATCTTGTGCAGGGTCATGCCCGGCGCGCGCATGTTGAAGATCGTGGTGATGAAGTTGATGGCGCCGAGGATCGACGAAGCGCCTGCCAGATGGAGCGACAGGATCGCGAAGTCGACGGCCGGACCCGGATGGCCGGAGGCCGACAGCGGCACGTACATGGTCCAGCCCGCGCCGACGCCGTTGGCGCCCGGCTCGCCCTCGACGAAGGTCGACATCAACAGCAGCGCGAACGAGGCCGGCAGCAGCCAGAAGGAGATGTTGTTCATGCGCGGGAACGCCATGTCCGGCGCGCCGATCATCAGCGGGACGAACCAGTTGCCGAAGCCGCCGATCATCGCGGGCATGACCATGAAGAAGATCATGATCAGACCGTGAGAGGTCACGAACACGTTATAGGTGTGCGTCTCGTGGAAGATCTGCACGCCCGGATACATCAGCTCGGCACGGATCGCGATCGACATCGCGGCGCCGATGACGCCGGCGATGACCGCGAAGATCAGGTACATCGTGCCGATGTCCTTGTGGTTGGTCGAATAGACGTAACGGCGCCATCCGGTCGGATGGGCGTGCTCGTCATGTCCGTGGGCGTGATCGCCGTGTGCCGCTGCGCTCGTTGCCATTTTCAAATCCTGCCTTGCGTCCCGTTCGGACCTCCAGGAGGTCCCGCCCTTCTATCGCTTTCAGTCCCTCACGCCGTCACCCGACGCTTACTGCGTCGGGCCGGCCGCGGAGGCGTAGGTGCTGGTGCCGCCGCTCGCAAATTTCTTCTTCGCGGTCTCGACCCAGGAGGCGAATTCCTGGTCCTCCACGACGCGAATCGCGATCGGCATGAAGGCGTGGTCCTTGCCGCACAGCTCCGAGCACTGGCCGTAGAACATGCCGGTCTTGGTGGCCTTGAACCAGGTCTCGTTCAGGCGACCCGGAATGGCGTCGATCTTGACGCCGAAAGCCGGCAGCGCAAAGGCGTGGATGACGTCCGCGCCGGTGACCTGGACGCGAATCACCTTGTTGACCGGAACCACCATCTCGTTGTCGACGCCGAGCAGACGGGGCTGCTTGTCCTGCGCCATCAGCGAGTCGAACTCGAACTTGCCGTTATCCGGATAAGCATAAGACCAGTACCACTGCTTGCCGGTCGCCTTGATGGTCAGATCCGCCTTCGGCACGTCGAGCTCGAGGAACAGAAGCCGGAACGACGGCACCGAAATGCCGACCAGGATCAGCACCGGAACGAGCGTCCAGGCGACCTCGATCAGCGTGTTGTGGGTGGTCCGCGACGGCACCGGATTGGCCCGCGCGTTGAACTTGATGACCACGACCACCAGCAGCGCCAGAACGAACAGCGTGATCAGCGTGATCAGCACGAACAGAAAATTGTGGAACCAGACGATGTTGTCCATCACCGGGGAACCGGACTCCTGAAGCGTCCATTCCCAGGGCTTCGGCTGTCCGAGCTCGGCAAATGCCGCACCGCCTGTCGCCAGCGTCAGACCCGCCACGGCCAATCCCAGCAAGTGCCGGCCTATCCGGCCCATCGACATCCTCATGCCGTTCGCGCTCCCCTTACGAAGTCACCCCAAGTGCGCTCCCCTGTGTCCGGGAAACGCTTATTCGATCCGCCCGCCTGACAAACCGCCGCGCAAGAATACCTCTAAGAGGAATTGGGGCCAGATCGCTAGAACGCCGAAATCAAGCCTCTCAAACCATAGTTTTTGATCTATCGCAATGCAGTCTTGAGCCCTGTCTGCCAGCGATCACCCGCAAGATATTTCCTAGTAAGATCAGACAAAAATACCGTTCGCCGGGATGCTGCCGCTTGACAGCGGAATTGCCCGCGTTAGGCACTGGCGGATGGCCGCGCAGGAACCTGATTCGTGCGGGCGGCGGCGGCGTGAGGCGGCGTGGAATTTGCTTGGGAATTGCCTTCAAGACGCCGTCATTCCCGTATCAGTCCGCCAGATTAGTCCGCCAAGCGCGAGCGAGGAAGGCGAGCAGAGGGACCGAGCCGATGGGGCTTTCGAAAGCGATGGCTAGGCCGGCGACAAGGCAGCTTAACCACCTCCCGGCGCTGGCCGCCATGCTGGTCTCGCTCGCCCTGCTGGCGCTTCCCGGCCTCGCCCATGCGCAGGGCGCAGTACGCTCCGTCCATGGCGACTGGCAAATTCGCTGCGACACGCCGCCGGGCGCCCAGACCGAGCAATGCGCCCTGATCCAGAGCGTGGTCGCGGAAGACCGTTCCAATGCCGGCCTGACCGTCATCGTGCTGAAGACCGCCGACCAGAAGAGCCGCCTGATGCGCGTGGTCGCACCGCTGGGGGTCCTGCTGCCCTCCGGCCTCGGCCTCAAGCTCGACAACCAGGACGTCGGCCGTGCCGGCTTCGTCCGCTGCCTGCCCAATGGCTGCGTCGCCGAGGTCGTCATGGACGACAAGCTGCTCGGCCAGCTCCGCACCGCCAAGACCGCCACCTTCATCATCTTCGAGACCCCCGAAGAAGGCATCGGCTTCCCGCTCAGCCTGAACGGCCTCGGCGAGGGCTACGACAAGCTGCCGTAGCGGGCGGTCTGTCGGTCGGCGAATCCTATTGTTTCCGTAATGTGAGGCTTGGCGCTCTCGCGGAACCGGTCCGAAACCATTATCTTGCCCCAGATCTTCCGCTAATGGACGGACGCATGACAAATCCTGCCACGACCTCCCTGCTCGACCGCGCCAATCTCGACCGCGACCAGGTTCGCCACGAGGTCGCGCGCGGGCTTTCCGGCGCCGACGATGGCGAGCTGTTCCTGGAGTACAGCCAGACCGAAGCGCTGATGTTCGACAATGGGCGGCTGAAGCAGGCGACCTACGACACCTCGCAGGGTTTTGGCCTGCGCGCGGTCAAGGATGACGCCGTGGGCTATGCCCACTCCTCCGACGTCTCGCTGCCGGCGCTGATGCGCGCGGCGGACGCGGTCGCGGCCGTGCGCGGCGGCTATTCCGGCAGCTTTGCCGCGCCGCCTCCCCGCACCAATGTGCGGCTCTATGGCGACGACAACCCGCTCGACGCACCCGGCTTCGAGACCAAGGTCAAGCTGCTCGCCGAGATCGACGCTTATTTGCGCGACAAGGATCCGCGGGTGCGGCAGGTCAGCGTCAGCCTGGGCGCGACCTGGCAGGTGGTCGAGATCCTGCGGCCGGACGGCGAGAGCTATCGCGACATCCGCCCGCTCGTGCGCGTCAACGTCTCCGTCGTCGCCGGCCAGGGTGACCGCCAGGAGAGCGGCAGCAAAGGTTATGGCGGCCGCGCCGGCTATGCCGAATTCATCGAGAGCCGGAGCTGGCGTGAGGCCGCCGATGGCGCGCTGCGCGAGGCCTTGGTCAATCTGGAATCGATCCCCGCCCCCGCCGGCGAGATGGACGTCGTGCTCGGGGCCGGCTGGCCCGGCGTGATGCTGCATGAAGCGGTCGGCCACGGACTCGAAGGCGATTTCAACCGCAAGAAGACGTCTGCTTTTGCGGGCCTGATGGGCAAGCAGGTCGCGGCCAAGGGCGTCACCGTGGTCGACGACGGCACCATTGCCTCGCGTCGCGGCTCGCTGTCGATCGACGACGAGGGCACGCCGACCAATCGCACCGTGCTGATCGAGGACGGCATCCTGGTCGGCTACATGCAGGACCGCCAGAACGCGCGGTTGATGAACATGAAGCCGACCGGCAACGGCCGCCGCCAGGGCTATGCCCATGTGCCGATGCCGCGCATGACCAATACCTACATGCTCGCGGGCGACCGCGACCCGGCCGAGATCCTCGCCTCGGTGAAGAACGGCGTCTTTGCCGCGAATTTCGGCGGCGGCCAGGTGGACATCACTTCGGGCAAGTACGTGTTCCAGTGCACCGAGGCCTACAAGATCGAGAACGGCAAGCTGGGCGCGCCGCTCAAGGGCGCCATGCTGATCGGCAACGGGCCGACCGACCTGCATCGCATCCGCATGATCGGCAACGATCTCGCGCTCGATACCGGCATCGGCACCTGCGGCAAGAACGGTCAGGGCGTGCCTGTCGGCGTCGGCCAGCCGTCGCTGCTGATGGAACGCATCACGGTGGGTGGAACGGGCGCATGAGCGTTGAAAAAGTAACTGTCGCCTCCAAGCGGAAGAGCAGCGGCTGGGGCGGGCAGATCGTTCAACTCGCCGGCATCGTCGTCGCCGTGTTCATCGCCAAGGGCGCGCTCGCCGAACCGTTTTACGTTCCGTCGGGCTCGATGGAGCCGACGCTGCTGATCGGAGACGCGCTGCTCGCCTCGAAATTCCCCTATGGCTACGGCAGCTCCTCCCTGCCGATCCAGATCAGCCTGCCCGAGACCGGCCGCGTGTTCGCGGAGACGCCGAAGCAGGGCGACGTCGTGGTGTTTCGCTGGCCGGGCGATCGTTCGCAGGCCTGGGTCAAGCGCGTGGTGGGTCTGCCCGGTGATCGCATCCAGATGCGGCAGGGCCAGCTCTTCATCAACGACCGCCCCGCCGAGCTCAAGCCGGACGGTGTTGGAGCAGCCGAGGACGACAATGGCGGCAGCGAGCCCGCCTACCGCTATGTCGAGACGCTGCCGAACGGCGTCTCGCACCTGATCTTCAAGATGCGCGACAACGGCCGGCTCGACAACACACCGGAGGTGACGGTGCCGGCCGGTCATCTCTTCGTGCTCGGCGACAACCGCGACAACTCCTCCGACAGCCGCGTGTCGGTGCGCTCCGGCGGCGTCGGCCTGTTGCCGATCGACAATCTGATCGGCCGCGCAGATGCGGTGCTCGGCTCCTGGGATCTCGGCATGCGCAGCCAGCCGGTATGGACCTGGCTGTCCGGCTTCCGGCCCGCACGGTTCTTTACCGCCGTGCATTGACCCTCCTCATCTTACGATGAACCGCGACGAATTCCTCGCGCTCGCGCTGAGAAATCCCGTCAACGTCGCGATCATCGATGAACTGCACCGCCTCGCCCTGCCGGACGCGTGGCTCGTCTCTGGTTGCCTGGTGCAGACAGTGTGGAACGCGCTCACGGGCCGCGCGGTCGATCACGGCATTGCCGATTACGACGTGTTCTATTTCGATCCCGATATTTCGTGGGAGGCGGAGGACGCTGTGATCCGCAAGCTAGATGCGCGGCTCACGCATCTCGGCGCCAAGATCGAGATCCGCAACCAGGCGCGTGTGCATCTATGGTACCCCGACAAGCACGGCCTGCCCTATCCGCCGTTGACGCGTTCGACCCACGGCATCGACCGCTTCCTCACGCAGAATACGCAGGTCGGCGTGAGGCGCGCAGGGGATGGCTACGAGGTGTACGCGCCGCACGGCTTTGACGACGTTGGGGGATTGATCGCGCGGCCCAATCCAGGACCGAATTTTTCCGCGGCGAATTACGCGGTGAAGACCGCACGATGGAAGACCTTGTGGCCGGAGCTCACGGTGATCGCAGCGGACTGAGAATCTCGTAGGGGGCAAAGCGAAGCGTCCCCACGTATCCGTCGCCGTATTGGAAAGTTCGTGGGCACGGAGCAGGGGCGCCTTTCCCCAACCAACGGCACCTGCGCCTGCAGTGAGACCGGCCCCTACCGCACCACGCCCGACGTGAACCCTGCCTTGCGGCGCGGCGGCTTGATTTCCTTTTTCAGGAAGCAGCGCGCCTCGCGCCCGGTGTAGCCGGGGCGGGCATAGGTAAAGGCGCGGCACTTGTTGTCGGCGGTGCACGCGGCCTTGCAGGCCTCCACGCTCTCGCCGTCCTTCAGCTCGAAATTGCGCAGGTCCCCGCCGGGGCGGTCGATTGACGTCTCCACGCCCTCGACCCGCGGCTCGATCACGCCAGCGCCGCGCACGCCGGAGATACAGCAGCTTCCCGGCACGCGCGCCGGCACGGTGTTCTTGAGCCAGCACACCGCCGAGCCGCCTTCGACGTCGGGATAGCTGAAGCTCCAGGAGCGGCATCGGCGGTCGCGCTCGCACAGCAGCGCGCAATCCTCCGGATCGCCCGACGCGACCGGCGAGCTGAAATAGTCGCCGCCGGGCCGGTCGAACGCCGTCTGGGCGCGCGCCGGCACGCTCGCAAATGCGAGCGACAGCAGCGCGGCACAGGCCACGACGCTTGCCAAGACCTTTGCCAAGACCTGTGCCATGACGGCGCCGGACAGGCGGCCCTTCCCCATCGGAACAGCTTTCGAGTTATTGAGGACGCTCAGGTTTTTTCAGCCGGTCATTTGATCGCCGCAAACCTGTATGGGCGATGAACGGCTGAACTCCCGATCGGGTCCCTAGAACGCGTATTCCGCGTAGGCCGGTTCCACCGAGCCCTTCCAGGGACCGTTGAACTTGTCCAACATTTCCTCGGCCGGCGTCCGGCCGGAATCGATGATGCGGTCGAGCGGCTCCAGATGCCGGGTTTCGTCGCGGCCGAGCTGGTCGATCCGGCCGCGACGGCGCAGGCCGGCATGGGCCAGAACGAGGCATTCCTTGGCGATCTCGAACAGGTAACGGTTCTTGATCCGCGCCTTGAAGCCGAACCGCGGCACGTCGTCGCGCAGGGCCTGACGCTCGGGCGCGGTCCAGTGCTTGACGATCTCCCAGGCCGCATCGAGCGCGACATCGTCATAGAGCAGCCCGACCCAGAACGCCGGCAGCGCCGGCAAGCGGCCCCACGGACCGCCGTCGGAACCGCGCATCTCAAGATAGCGCTTGAGCCGCACTTCCGGGAAGATGGTCGACAGATGATTGGCCCAGTCCGACAGCGTCGGACGCTCTCCGGGAAGGTTGTTGTTGCGGCCCTCGAAGAACGCCCGGAACGAGGAGCCCGACACGTCGATGTAGTCCTCGTCGCGCTTGACGAAATACATGGGCACGTCGAGCGCGTAGTCGACATAGCGCTCGAAGCCCATGCCGTCCTCGAATGCCCACGGCATCATGCCCGACCGCGCGTTGTCGGTGTCGCGCCAGATCTCGGAGCGGAAGGAGAGGAAGCCGTTCGGCTTGCCTTCGGTGAACGGCGAGTTGGCGAACAGGGCGGTTGCGACCGGCTGCAGTGCGAGCGACACGCGCAGCTTCTTGACCATGTCGGCTTCGGAGGAGAAGTCGAGATTGGTCTGCACCGTGCAGGTCCGGTACATCATGTCGAGGCCGTACTGGCCGACCTTCGGCATGTAGTTGGTCATGATCTTGTAGCGGCCCTTGGGCATCATCGGGATGTCGGCGCGCGACCAGGACGGCGTCATGCCGAGGCCAAGGAAGCCGATGCCGAGCGGCGTTGCGATCTCGCGCACCTGCGCCAGATGCGCCATCAACTCGCTCTGGGTCTGGTGCACATTCTCGACCGGGGCTCCGGAGAGCTCGAACTGTCCGCCGGGCTCGAGCGAGATCGCGCCGCCGCCGGTGACGTCGTAGAGGCCGATGATGTTGCCCTTCTCCATGATCGGCTCCCAGCCGAGCAGGAGCTTCATGCCTTCGAGCAGCGCGCCGATGCCCCGCGCGCCCTCATAGGGCACCGGACGGTGGCCTTCGAGCGTGAACGGCGTCTTCTCGTGCTCGGTGCCCATGCGCCACTCGGACGCCGGCTTGCAGCCGGCCTCGAACCACGCCACGAGCTCGTCGCGCGATTGCAGCGGCGTCATATCGATCTGGTCTCGCGCCATATCAAACTCTAATCAAAGGCGCTTCGACCGAATGCGCGCGGGTGACGGGGATGGTCCGCGAACCCACCGGGCGCACGGACGAGCTGGTGTGCCGCGCGATCATCGCGACGGCGCGGTTTCGTTGACGTTGGCGACGGGCGGCAGCTTCATCTCGCCGCACGAGCAGCCCAGCCGGTCGAGCAGACCGCTGAGCTTGACGGCATCGGCATCGGACAGTTTCGAACCGACATATTTCTCGATCGCGGCCGAATAGGCGCCCCACATCCGCTTCTGCAGCTCGCGGCCGGCTTCGGTGATCTCGACGAACTGGCCGCGCTTGTCGATCTTGCATTCGCGCCGTGAGGCGAGGCCCTCGTCGACCAGGCGGTCGATCAGGCGCGAGGTGGAATATTGCGGAATCAGCATCTGCCGTTCGAGCTCCACCGGCCGCAGCTCGCCGCTCGGCGCCCGTGACAATTCGAGCAGCGCATCGTACCAGGCAAGCGGCGGGAAACCGGCCTTCTTCAAATCCTGCTCGACGCAATCGAGCACGCGGCTCTGCACCCGCATCAGGCGGATCCAGGCGGAAGTCGCCTCGGTCGATGGTTTGCGTTTCATGGTCCCGCTCAAGCTCGTCGCCCGTCTCTTACCTCATTTGATGCAGCTGCATCAATCTTGACTATTCCAAGCAACTGCATGTAATCGTTCTTTCGGCCGAACCAAGCATCAGGAGAAGGAAATTCCATGAAACTGTATTATTCGCCCGGTGCCTGTTCGCTGTCCCCCCACATCGCGCTCCTGGAAGCCGGCCTGCCCTATGAGCTGGTCAAGGTCGATATCCGGGCCAAGAAGCTCGAAAATGGTGAGGATTATCTGAAGCTGAACCCCAAGGGCCAGGTCCCTGCGCTGGGCCTCGACAGCGGCGAGATCGTGACCGAAGGCCCGGTCATTGTCCAGATGATCGCCGATCAGGCAGCGGCCAAGGCGCTGGCGCCGGCCCACGGCAGTTCCGAGCGCTACAAGCTGCTGGAGTGGCTGAACTTCCTCACCTCCGAGGTGCACAAGAGCTTCGGTCCGCTGTTCGCGCCGGCGCTGAACGACGAGGCCAAGGCCTTCTTCAAGGACCGCGTCATGGGCAAGCTGAAATATATCGACAGCCAGCTCGCCGGCCGCGACTACCTGATGGGCAAGCAGTTCACGGTGGCCGACGGCTATCTGTTCACGATGCTGGTTTGGGCCGACCGGATGAAGTTCGACCTCACGGCGATGCCGAACCTGGCCGCCTACAAGGCCCGCGTCGCGGCGAGGCCGCAGGTGCAGGAAGCACTGCGGAAGGAAGGCCTCGCGCAGGCGAAGTAAGGCAGAGCTCTCCCGAAATAGTGAAAGGGCCGGATCGATGGATCCGGCCCTTTTTGATTCTGCGCAGCTACAGGCTTCTCGTCAGGCCGCCGCCTTCTTCGGCGCGAAGCGGCCGTAGAAGGTTTCGCCCTTCGCCGCCATCTCCTCCAGCAGCTTCGGCGGGGTGAAGCGCGAGCCGTACTTCGCCTCGAGCTTGTGGCAGAGCTCGACGAACTTCTTCGTGCCCATGAAGTCGATGTAGGACAGCGTGCCGCCGGTGAACGGCGCGAAGCCGAAGCCGAGGATCGAGCCGACATCCGCCTCGCGCGGATCGGTGATGACGTGATCCTCGACCGTGCGCGCGGCTTCCACCGCCTGCACCACCAGGAAGCGCTGCTTCAGCTCCTCGATGTCGAGCGTGTCGGGGTCGAGCTGCTTCGGCTGCAAGGCCGAGAGGCCCGGCCACAGGCTCTTCGAGCCCTTGCCCTTCTCGGGATAGTCGTAGAAGCCCTTGCTGTTCTTGCGGCCGAGACGGCCCTGCTTCTCGACCATCTCCACCATCAGCTTCTTCTGGTCGGGATTGATGGCGTTGGGGCCGAGATCGGCCTCCGTCGCCTTCATGATCTTCAGACCGAGGTCGAGCGCGACTTCGTCCGAGAGCGAGAGCGGGCCGACCGGCATGCCGGCCATCTTGGCGCAGTTCTCGATCATCGCCGGCGGCACGCCCTCGAGGAACATCTCGTTGCCCTCGGCGACGTAGCGGCCGACGCAGCGGTTGGCGAAGAAGCCTCTGGAGTCGTTGACGACGATCGGCGTCTTGCCGATCTGCCGGACATAGTCGAGCGCGGTCGCGAGCGCGAGATCGCCGGTGTTCTTGCCCTTGATGATCTCGACCAGCATCATCTTCTCGACCGGCGAGAAGAAATGGATGCCGACGAACTTGCCCTGGTCCTTGAAGCTCTCGGCCAGCGAGGTGATCGGCAGCGTCGAGGTGTTGGACGCGAAGATCACGTCCGGCTTCATGTGCTCCTGCGCCTTGGCGAAGGTATCGGCCTTGACCTTGCGATCCTCGAACACGGCCTCGATGACGAGGTCGACGTCCTTCAGCGCGGCGTAGTCCGCGGTCGGCGTGATCCGCGCGAGCAGCGCTTCGGCGTCCGCAGGCTTGGCGCGGCCCTTCTTGATCTGGTCCTCGATCACCTTCTGCGCATGCGCCTTGCCCTTGTCGGCGCTTTCCTGGTCGCGGTCGATCAGGACGACGTCGAGGCCGGCACGGGCCGAGACGTAGCCGACGCTCGCGCCCATGAAGCCGGCGCCGATCACGGCGATCTTCTTGACCTTGGTGGCGGGCACGTCCTTCGGACGGCGGGCGCCCTTGTTGAGCTCCTGCATCGACAGGAACAGGCTGCGAATCATCGCGGCCGCTTCCTTGGAGCGCAGCACCGAGGTGAAGTAGCGCGACTCCACGCGAAGAGCTGCGTCGATCGGCAGCTGCAGGCCTTCATAGACGCAGCTCATGATGGCGCGCGCGGCCGGATAATTGTCGTAGGTCTCGCGGCGATAGATCGCGTTGCCGGCGGGGAACATCATCATGCCGGCCTTGGAGAACACCGGGCCGCCCGGCAGCTTGAAGCCCTTCTCGTCCCAGGGCGCGATCGCCTTGCCGCCGCCCTTGATCCAGTCCTTCGCCGCCTTGACGAGGTCGGCCGCCGGAACGATGGCGTGAATCAAATTCAGCGCCTTGGCCTTCTCGACCGTCACAGGATCGCCCTTGAGCAGGATCGTCATGGCGTCCTGCGGCGGCACCAGGCGCGGCACGCGCTGCGTGCCGCCGGCGCCGGGGAACAGGCCGACCTTGACCTCGGGCAGGCCGAGGCGGGTCTTGGGATTCTCCGCGGCCACGCGGTAGTGGCAGCACAGCGTGATCTCGAAACCGCCTCCGAGCGCGAGGCCGTTGATTGCGGCCGCCCACGGCTTGCCTGAGGTCTCGATCGAACGCAGCACCAGCGAGAAGCGCCGGCTCTGGTCGAACAGCATCTGGTTCGCGGCGGTCTCGCTCTGCTCCTTGAAGACCTTGGCATAGGCCTGGTTCATGCCTTCGAGCATGGAGAGGTCGGCGCCGGCGCAGAACGCTTCCTTGGCGGAGGTGATGACGACGCCCTTCACCGCGGCATCGGCCGTGGTCGCCTTGACGATGGCGTCGAGCTCGTTGGTCGAGGTCTCGTCGAGCACGTTCATCGAACGGCCCGGAATGTCCCAGGTGACGAGCGCGATGCCGTCGGAATCGGTCTCAACCCTGAAGTTCTTGTAAGACATGTTGGTTGCTCCCTACCCTTAGACGCGCTCGATGATGGTCGCGGTGCCCATGCCGCCGCCGATGCACAGCGTGACGAGGGCGGTGGACTTGTTGGTGCGCTCGAGCTCGTCGAGCACGGTGCCCAAAATCATCGCGCCGGTGGCGCCGAGCGGATGGCCGAGCGCGATGGCGCCGCCATTGACGTTGATCTTGGCGTTGTCGATGTCGAAGGCCTGGATGTAGCGCAGCACGACCGAAGCAAAGGCCTCGTTGAGCTCGAACAGGTCGATATCCGACTTCTTCATGCCGGAGCGCGCGAACAGTTTTTCGGTGACGTCGACCGGACCGGTCAGCATCATCGCCGGCTCCGAGCCGATATTGGCGAAGGCGCGAATCTTCGCACGCGGCTTCATCCCGTACTTTGCACCCGCCTCCTTGCTGCCGAGCAGCACCGCGCCGGCACCGTCGACGATGCCGGAGGAATTGCCGGCATGGTGCACGTAGTTGACGCGCTCGATCTCCGGGTGCGACTGGATCGCGACACCGTCGAAGCCGCCCATCTGCGCCATCATCGTGAACGAGGGCTGCAGCTGCGCCAGCGACTGCATCGTCGTCGAAGGACGCATGTGCTCGTCCTTGGCGAGGATGGTGAGGCCGTTGATGTCCTTCACCGGCACGATCGACTTGTCGAAGCGGCCTTCTTCCCAGGACTTCGCCGCGCGCTGCTGGCTCTGCACCGCATAGGCATCGACGTCGTCGCGGGAGAAACCGTATTTGGTGGCGATCAGATCGGCCGAAACGCCCTGCGGCATGAAATAGGCCGGCACCGCCATCGACGGATCCATCGGCCAGGCACCGCCGGAGGCGCCGATGCCGACGCGGCTCATCGACTCGGCACCGCCGCCGATCACGAGCTCATGCTGGCCGCTCATGATCTGGGCTGCGGCAAAATTCACGGCATCGAGCCCGGAGGCGCAAAAGCGGCTGATCTGCACGCCGGGGACGGCTTCGCCGAGGCCGGCCTTGAGCGCGGCGAAGCGCGCGATGTCGCTGCCGGCTTCGCCGACCGGATCGACCACGCCGAGCACGACGTCGTCGACGGAATCCTCAGGCAGATTGTTGCGGTCCTTCAGCGCCTTCAGCGGCACGGTCGCAAGCGCGAGCGCCGTGACTTCGTGCAGCGCGCCGTCGGCCTTGCCGCGGCCGCGGGGGGTGCGGACGTGATCGTAGATATAGGCATCTGCCATGGGGAGCCTCCTGATTGCAGTTATTGTTGCGGCGACCGCTGCGCGGTCGCGATCTCCAGTGAAGCGGAAAGCGTCAGAACGCTTCCGCCGGCAATTCCATGATGGTGGCGCAGCCGGCCTGGATGCGCGCGAGATTGGCGGCCGTCTCCGGCAGCATCCGTTCCATGAAGAAACGGCCGGTGACCAGCTTGGTCGAGAGATAGGGCGTCGCCCCGCTCTCGGCAATCTTGGCATTGGTCACCTTGGCCATCTTCGCCCACATGTAGCCGAGCGCGACGAAGCCGAAGAGATGCAAATAATCGGTTGCGGCGGCGCCGGCATTGTCGGGCTTCGCCATCGCGTTCTGCATCAGCCACGTCGTGGCCTGCTGCAGATGGCCGAGTGAGGCCGACAGCGGGGTGATGAAAGGCTTCAGCGCCTCGTCGCCGCCATTCTCCTTGGCGAAGGCCATGACCTCGCCGAAGAAGGCCATGATGGCGCGGCCGCCGTCGCGCGGCAGCTTGCGGCCGACGAGGTCGAGCGCCTGGATGCCGTTGGCGCCTTCATAGATCATGGCGATGCGCGCATCGCGCACGAACTGCTCCATGCCCTGCTCGGCGATGTAGCCGTGGCCGCCATACATCTGCTGCGCCTGCACCGCGTTGGCAAAGCCGTAATCGGTGAGGAAGCCCTTCAGCACCGGCGTCATCAGGCCCATGTGGTCGTCGGCGGCCTGGCGGTCCTTCGGGTCCTCCGAGCGATGCGCGACGTCGCTCTTCAGCGCGGTCCACATCACGAAAGCGCGCGCGGCTTCGTTGAAGGCGCGGATCGACAGCAGCGTGCGGCGCACGTCGGGATGCACGATGATCGGGTCGGCCGGCTTGTCCGGCGCCTTGGCGCCGGTCAGCGCGCGGCCCTGGATGCGCTCGCGGGCGTAGGCGACGGCGTTCTGATAGGCCACTTCGGACTGCGCGAGGCCCTGCACGGCGACGCCGAGGCGGGCCTCGTTCATCATCACGAACATGCCCTGCATGCCCTTGTTCTCTTCGCCGATCAGCCAGCCGGTGGCGTTGTCGTAGTTCATCACGCAGGTCGAGTTGCCGTGGATGCCCATCTTGTGCTCGATCGAGCCGCAGACGACGCCGTTACGCGCGCCCACCGAACCGTCGGCATCGACCAGGAATTTCGGCACCACGAACAGCGACACGCCCTTGATGCCGGCGGGTGCGCCCTCGATGCGGGCCAGCACGAGGTGGATGATGTTGGAGGCCAGATCATGCTCGCCGGCCGAGATGAAGATCTTGGTGCCCGTGATCTTGAAGCTGCCGTCCGCCTGGCGCACCGCCTTGGTGCGGAGCATGCCGAGATCGGTGCCGCAATGCGGCTCGGTCAGGTTCATGGTCCCGGTCCACTCGCCGGCGACCATCTTCGGCACATAGATCTGCTTCTGCTCGGGCGAGCCGTGCACGATCAGCGCCGCGGTCGCGCCCATGGTGAGGCCGCCATACATCGAGAACGCCATGTTGGCGGAGATCTGGAATTCGTTGACGGCTTGCGAGAGCGTCACCGGCAGGCCCTGGCCGCCGAACTCGGTCGGCGCCGACAGGCCGAGCCAGCCGCCTTCGGCGACCTGCTTGAAGGCGTCCTTGAAGCCCTTCGGCGTGGTGACGCTGCCGTCATCGGCGCGCTTGCAGCCTTCGAGATCGCCGACGCGATTGAGCGGCTGCAGCACCTCTTCGGCTAGCTTGGCAGCTTCGCCCAAAATGGCTTCGCGCACGTCGCTCGACGCATCGGAGAAGCCGGCGAGATTGTCGTAGCGGTCGATCTGGAAGACGTCGTTGAGCAGGAAGTTCACGTCTTCGACGGGGGCTTTGTAGATCGGCATGGGGGTCTCCCGGCAATGGGCCTTCGAAAGTGGTGATGTCAGTCGTTCCTGCGGCGCAGCCTGGCCCGCGAGCTTAGCGGGTTCCGCAACCTCAGGGCAGGGTCATGATTGGGCGGCCAGCCGCTCCGCCATCAGGCGGTGCAGCATGTTGATCGCCTTGAGCGGACGCACCATCACCTTGAAATGCGTGATGCGTCCCTCGGCATCGAAGCTGATGATGTCGACGCCGTTGATCTCGATGCCGTCGATCTCGGTCTTGAATTCGAGCACGGCGCCGTTGTCGCTGCGCCATTCGCCGACATAGGTGAAGGTCGGGCCGCCGAGCACCTGCTCGGCGCTGGAAAGGTATTTGAAGGTGATGTCGCGCCCGCGCTGCGGCGTGTGGACGACGGGGCTTTCGAACACGGCATCGCGATGCAGGAGATCCCAGAGCGCGGCGCGATCATGAGACTTCATGTAGGCGTACCAGGAATCGAGGCCGGTCATTCTCAGCTGCCTCCCTAAAGGCCTGGACTAAAAAGGGCGAAAACAACCCCATGCACAGTAGCGTGGTGATTGATTTCGCTGGGCTTTTCGGGTCGGATCTTTCGCCCGGCCCGAGATGCCGCGATATGCACATTGACGCATATGCGCCAATGCGCATAAAGTCAAGCACGATGGTCGAGGTTGAAACAAGGAGGCCGGGCATGGCCCTGGGCGACGCGATCCTCGCATGTCTGACGGAACGTCCGATGACGGGCTACGAGCTCGCCAAGACGTTCGACTCCTCGATCGGCTTCTTCTGGAAGGCCGACCATCAGCAGATCTACCGCGAGCTCTCCAAGCTGCGCGACCGCGGCCACATCCAGGGCCGCGAGGTCGTGCAGACGGGCAAGCCCAACAAGCTGGTTTATACGCTCACTCCGGAGGGGCGAACAGCGCTGCGGCACTGGGCCGCGCGGCCAAGCACGCCGGCCTCGACCAAGGACGATTTGCTGGTCCGCCTCCACGCCCTCGACAGCATCGACATCGAGCCGCTGCGCGCCGATCTGATGGCCCGCCTGGAGCACCACCGCGACCGCCACGCCAATTACGAGCGCATCCTGAAGAAGCGCTTTCCCGACGGCACCGCGGAGGGAAGGCTCGACCTCGGCAATCTGCTGCTGCTCCGCCTGGGCGCCCGGCATGAGCAAATGGTGGCCGACTTCTGCGAGGAGACCCTCGCCGCGCTGTCGGCGATGAGCGGCAAGGCCACGGTGGTACCGCTGGACGAGGGCAAGCGGGAGAAGGGCTGAGAATTCGATCAGCGACGGCGTGCCAAAACCTCTCCCGCTTGCGGAAGAGGTCGCGCCGAAGGCGCGGGTGAGGGCTTTCTCCTCTTGGGGGCTGTCCCATCACGGAGGCACCTCTCCCAGCCCTCCCCCCGCAAGCGGGGAGGGAGCGCACCGGTTTCCGGGGCTGGTGTTCCCCGCCCAACTTTAAGACACCGGCAAGGCATTCCTTAACCCGTTATTTACCGTAACGGACAAAAGTCGGTTTTCGAGGCAGACGACCCGCGCCAAATTCGATTGTCTTTGCAACCGGCACGCGTGGGGAGACTGGAGGCGCCGGGTGGGGCGCCGGAGTCGGAACCGGACAGAGTCATGAATTCGCGCGTATCGTGGAGTGTTGACGGCATCGACCCATCCGTCAGGGAGCGGGCCGAAGCTGCTGCGCGCAGAGCCGGCATGTCGCTCAACGATTGGCTGAACTCCACGCTCGGCGAAACTGCCCCGCCAAACTTTCGCGGATCTTACGACCAGCGTCCGCAAGCTGCGCACGTTCCGAGCCAAGGTGCGAGCCAGGGACCGAATCAAGGACCGAGCCAGGAAAGCCGCGAAGTCGCCGACATCCATCAGCGGCTCGACGCGATCACCCAGCAGATCGAAAGAATTTCAAAGCCCGCGCCGCGCCAGGATTCCTCAAGGGACGTCTCGCGCGAGCAGGGCGTCGCGCGCCAGCTCAACGACGCGATCTCGCGGCTCGATGCGCGGCTGTCGCAGATTTCCAAGCCGCAGCAGCCCCAGTCGCAGCAAGCGCCGCGCCCGGCGCCTGCGCCCTCGCCCGTTGAAACACGCCAGCGCCAGGCCGACATGGTCGAGCGCGCGGCCGCGCAGGTCTATCGCAACTCCCCTCCCCTGAGCCCCGCGTCGTTCGACGTCGCCGTGGCCGAGATCACCGCGCGGCAGAGCGAGCTCGACGGCTTTACGCCGCGGCAGATGCCGCCGCGCGCCGCGCCATCGATTGCGCCTTCGGCTGCTCCTTACGCGCCGCCCATGACACCGATGGCGGCGCCGCCCGCGCCTGCCTATGCTCCGCCGCCGCCGCAAGCAGGGCCGGATTTCTCCTCGCTCGAGCGCCATCTGCTCAAGATCACCAGCCAGATCGAATCGCTGCAGCGGCCGGACAATACCGAGCAGGCGATCAACGCCTTCCGCAGCGAGCTCGCCGAGATCCGCACCGCCATCACCGAGGCGATGCCGCGGCGCGCGATCGAATCGATCGAGAACGAGATCCGCTCGCTGCATCGGCGGATCGACGAGACGCGGTCCAACGGCACCGACGGCCAGGTGCTGTCCGGCATCGAGCATGCGCTGTCCGACATCAAGCAGGTGCTGCGCACGCTGACGCCGGCGGAGCAGCTCACCGGCTATGACGAGGCGATCCGCAATCTCGGCGCCAAGCTCGATTTGATCTTGCGCGCCAATGACGATCCCTCGACCGTGCATCAGCTCGAAAGCGCGATCTCGGCGCTGCGCGGCATCGTTTCCAACGTCGCCTCCAACGAAGCGCTGGCACGCCTGTCCGAAGACGTGCAGCTGCTGTCCTCCAAGGTCGACCAGGTCACCCGCGCCTCCGGTCAGGGCGACAGCTTTGCAGTGCTGGAGCAGCGCATTGCGGCGCTCACCGCGGCGCTGGAAACCCGCGAGCGGCCGCAGCCCTCCGAGAGCACCGAGCATCTCGAATCCGCGATCCGCGCCCTGTCGGACCGCTTCGACCGCATGCAGGTCGGCAACGATTCCGCCTCGACCTTCGCCCATCTCGAACAGCGCGTCTCATACCTGCTGGAGCGGATCGAAGCCGCCTCCGACCCGCGCAACGGCAATTTGAGCCGCGTCGAGGACGGGCTGCACGACATTCTCCGGCACCTGGAGCGGCAGCAGGCGACTTATTCCGCACTGGCCGAGAGCCGCAGTTCGGCACCTGCCGATTCCGGCGTTGTCGATCTCGTCAAGCGCGAGCTGTCCGACATCCGCTTCAGCCAGGCCGAGACCAACCGCAGCACGCAGGACTCGCTCGATGCCGTCCACAGCGCGCTCGGCCATGTCGTCGATCGCCTGTCCATGATCGAGGGCGACCTGCGCGCGGTGCGCACGGCGCCGCCGGCCGCCGCGCCGCAGCCGATGCCGATGGCGGCTCCCATGGCTGTTTCCATGGAGCCCGCGCCTGTCGCGCGCGAGCCGCGGCCGCAGGCACAACAGCCGAAATACGATCCGAAGCCCGAGCTGCCGAATCCCGCCGCGCAGCAGCAGGCGCAAGCCGCCTTCGCCGCCGCGCCGCGTGAATTCCATGCCGCGGCCCCCGCCGCGCCGCCGCCGGTGCCGTCGGCACCGCCAATTCCGCCGCGCGCGATCAGCGAGATCCTGGAGCCGCATACGGCGCCCGCCCGCGCCGCGCTCGCACCCGAACTGCCGCCGGATCATCCGCTCGAGCCGGGCACACGGCCGGGTGGACGCGCCGCCACGCCGTCGGAGCGCATTGCCGCCTCCGAGAGCGCGATCAGCGACATTCCCGCTGCTGCGAAAGAGCCGGTCTCCTCGTCGAGCTTCATCGCGGCCGCCCGCCGCGCCGCACAGGCCGCCGCCGCGCAGCCGGAAAAGCCGGCGCGTGGTGCCAAGGGTGGTGCAAAGGCCGGCGCCGATCGCGGCAAGGACAAGGGCAAGGACGGCGCTTCGACCATCACCTCGAAGATCCGCTCGCTGCTGGTCGGGGCGAGCGTGGTCGTGATCGTGCTCGGCACCTTCAAGATGGCGATGAACCTGCTCGAAGGCAGCCCGTCGCCAGCGCCGCAGGCGATGGACACGTCCAGCCAGCCCGCGCCGCAGGCCCCTCCGCCGCCGCCGGTGATCGAGAACAAGCCCGCCACGCCCGAGCAGGTCACGCCATCGATGACCTCGCCGACGCCGATCGGACGGCAATCCCAGAACAATTCCGCGCCGGCTCCCGCCGCCAATTCGGGCAACTCGGCCTCGGTTGAGATTCCGACGGCGCCGGCCACGGTGCCGCCCGCAGTTGCGCCGAGCAGCGACGTCACCGGCGCGCTGTCGGGCACGAGCCGCGCCAAGCTCGGCTCCATCCAGGTGCCGCCGAGCGAAAAGCTGCCTGACGGCATCGGCGGCCCCGGCCTGCGCAGCGCCGCGATGAAGGGCGATGCGACCGCGGCCTACGAGATCGGTCTGCGCTTTGCGGAAGGCAAGGGCGTTGCGACGAACTACGACGAAGCCGCCAAATGGTACGACCGCGCCTCACAGGCCGGCGTGATCCCCGCGACCTTCCGCCTCGGCACGCTCTACGAGAAGGGCTTGGGCGTGAAGAAGGACGCCGACATCGCGCGCCGCTACTACACCCAGGCCGCCGAGCGCGGCAACGCCAAGGCGATGCACAATCTCGCGGTGCTCGACGCCGATGGCGGCGGACGCGGCGCCAATTACAAGAGCGCGGCGCAATGGTTCCGCAAGGCCGCCGATCGCGGCGTCGCCGACAGCCAGTTCAACCTCGGCATCCTCTATGCCCGCGGCATCGGCGTCGAGCAGAACCTCGCCGAATCCTACAAGTGGTTCAGCCTCGCCGCTGCCCAGGGCGACGCGGATGCGTCCGGCAAGCGCGACGACGTCGCCAAGCGCCTCGACCCGCAATCGCTCGCCGCCGCCAAGCTCGCGATCCAGACATTTGCGGCCGAGCCGCAGCCGGATGATGCGGTCAATGTCGCAGCTCCCGCCGGTGGCTGGGACAGCGCCCCGCAGGCAAGCGCCAAGCCCGCACCGAAGCCGGTCGCGGCGAAGAAGTCGGCCTCGGCTGCGCATTAAAGGCGAACAGCTTTAGACGGACAGTACGAGCCACGCGCTCGGTGTGCACCTCTCCCGCTTGCGAGGGAGGTCGACGCGCGAAGCGCGGCGGGTGGGGGTTCTCTCCTCTTGGGGAGCCCCACCGCGGAGGTACCCTCTCCCCAACCCTCTCCCGCTTGCGGGGGAGGGAGCGCACTTCCGCTGCCGTAACGATCAAGCCCAATTCAACACGCACTCGTCGCAGCCATTCACCACGCCAGAATTTCTAGGGTCCCTCCCGCCAGCAAATTCCGCTATTGAGGGGCGCGGCAATCGTTCCGACCGTCCGGCGGGCATTCCGCGATAGTCGATCCGTCTCGCCGGAGCGTGGTCCTTCGATGCAGCTCTATCTTCCGATCGCCGATCTTCCCGTCAACGTCTTCCTGGTGCTGGCGATGGGCGCCGCGGTCGGCTTCGTCTCGGGCATGTTCGGGATCGGCGGCGGCTTCCTGATGACGCCGCTGCTGATCTTCATCGGCATCACGCCCGCGGTCGCGGTCGCCTCGGTCACCAGCCACATCGCGGCGTCCTCGTTTTCCGGCGCGCTGTCCTATTGGCGGCGGCGCGCGATCGATCCGGCGTTGGCGAGCGTCCTGTTATGCGGCGGCGTGACGGGCACGGCGCTCGGCGTATGGACCTTCACGCAGCTTCGCGCGCTCGGCCAGCTCGATCTGATGATCGCGCTCTCTTACGTCGTGCTGCTCACCACTGTCGGCAGCCTGATGTTCTCGGAAGGCCTGCGCGCGCTAATGCGGACCCGCCGCGGCGCACTGCCGCCGCGCCGCACGCACAACTGGATCCACGGCCTGCCGCTGAAGATGCGGTTCAAGCGCTCGAAGATCTATCTCTCGGTGATTCCCGTGGTGGTCGTCGGCATCATGATCGGCTTCATCGGCGCCATCATGGGCATCGGCGGCGGCTTCATCCTGGTGCCGATCATGATCTATCTCTTGCGGGTGCCGACCTCGACGGTGATCGGGACCTCAATGGTCCTCACCCTCGTCACCATGCTGTTCGCGACCATGCTGCATGCGGTGACCAATCACCTCGTCGACGCCGTGCTGGCACTGATCCTGATGGTCGGCGGCGTCACCGGCGCGCAGTTCGGCGTCCGCGCCGGCCAGAAGATCCGCGGCGAGCAGCTGCGGCTGCTGCTCGGCCTTCTCATCCTCTCGGTCGGAATCCGCTTCGCGATCGAGCTGGTGATCCAGCCTGCGGACCTCTTCACCATCCGTGACCTCGGAGCGAGCGGATGAAGCGCACGGCGCTCGCCCTCCTGCTCGTCCTGCTGCTCGGCTCGGTTGCGCACGCCGAGCGGCTGATCGTGTCGGTCTCCAACCACCGCGTCACGGTGACGCCGAACTATTCCGGCGAGGAGCTGGTGTTGTTCGGCTCGGTGGAGAAGGACGCCACCACGCCCGCCGATCGCACGTCCTACGATCTCGTCGTCACCGTGATGGGCCCGCGCGCCGACATGGTGACGCGTCGCAAGGAACGCACCTTCGGCATCTGGATCAACACCGATTATCGGCAGTTCCTGCAGGTGCCGAGCTATCTCGCGCTGTTCGCCAACCGCCCCTTCGACGCCATCACCTCGCCCGAGATCGCGCGGCGGCAGCAGATCGGGCTCAACAACGTGCTGCTGACGCAGCGGGTCGGCGGCGATTATGCCGACGTGGTGCCGAACGACGCGTTCCGTTCGGCCTTCATCCGCCTGCGCACCCAGCACGGGCTCTATCGCGAGGATGGGAGCGCCGTCACGTTCCTGACGCCGACCCTGTTCCGCACCGGCATCCCGCTGCCGGCGGAAGTGCCGATCGGCACCTATGAAGTCGAGATCAAGCTGTTCGCGAACGGCGCGTTCATCGGCAAGACCGAGACCGCGTTCGAGATCGTCAAGGTCGGCTTCGAACAGTTCGTCGCCACCACCGCCCGGCAGAACGGGTTGATCTACGGCCTCGTCACAGCCGCGATGGCGCTGATGACGGGCTGGATGGCGTCGATCGTGTTTCGGAAGGATTGACGATCGCTGTCATTGCAATGAGGGAGGTTGTGTTTATCGCGTTCCTTCCTCTCGTGTCCCGGACGCGGCGCAACGCTCTTGCGTTGCGGTGCGAGCCAGGACCCAGAAAGCCCGTGATGAATGCGGAGGCATGGGCCCCGGCTCAGCAGCGCACCGCCGAAAAGGCGCTGCGCTGCGTCCGGGGCACGAGACCTGCGTTCGTGCATGAATGGCCGCAATGACGGCCGCGGCAGCTACGGCGCTTCCACCACCGTCGGCACGCCCGGCTCCAGCAGGCGCAGCCGTGGTCCGAATCCGAGCGCGTCGAACGTCTTGCGCAGATCCTCGCTGTTCTGGCGGAAATGCGCCCAGCCTTCGGTGTGCACGGGCACGATCATCGCATCGGGAAAGGCGCGCGCGGTCTCGATGGTGTCGTTGGTGTCCATGGTGAGATGGAACGGCCCGCGCGTCTGCGCGGCGCCGGCGAAGGGCAGCACCACGCCGCATTTGAAGCGGCGCGCGACTTCGGCGACGCCGTCGAACCAGGTGGTGTCGCCGCTGATATAGACCGAAGTCGTGTCCTTGCGGCTCGAGGACACCACGAAGCCGATCACGTCGCCGGACAGCGGCTCGATGCCGGCCGGGCCATGGCGCGCCGGCGTTGCGGTGATGGTCAGCGTGTTGCCGTCGCGATCCTTCAGATGCGAGGTCGCCCAGGGCGCAAGGCCCTCGACATGGCCGCCGAGCCGCTTTGCGCCCGCTTCCGTCGTCAGCACGCGCTTGACCTTATGGAGATAGTCGCGGCCCGAATTGTCGAGATTGTCCGAATGCTGGTCATGGCTGAGCAGCACGGCATCGACCGGTCCGATCGCTTCGGGCTTCAACGCGGGGCCGATGGTCTTCTCCAGCTTCACATGCAGCAGCTGATAGGCGCCGGGCGCATCGAAGGTCGGATCGGTCAGCAGGCGAAAGCCGTCGATCTCGATCAGCGCAGTGGGGCCGCCGATCAGGGTGATGGAAATGGGCATGGGACAAACTCCTCTTATGCGACGGTCTTCGCCGGCCGCGTCACCAGATAGATGCCGAGCGCGACCGGAATGATGCCGAGCAGATCGCGCGCTTCGACATGCTCACCAAGGACGAGATACGCGAACAGCATGCCGAGCGGCGGCATCAGGAAATGATAGGCGCTGGCGGCGGTCGCGCCGCACACTTTCAGGAGATGGAACCAGAGCCAGTAAGCGAGGATCGAGCCGCCGAGCACGAGGAACGCGAAGGCCCCGATCAGGCCCGGCGTGACATCGATCGCGTGGACATCGGCGAAGGTGAGCGCGACCGGCGTCAGCACGAGGCCGGCGACGAGGTTCTGCACGCCGTTGCCGATCCACAAGCTTCCCTTCGGCGCAAGAAGCTTGAACAGGATGGTGCCCGCGACGATCGAGGCGAGCGAGGCCAGCGTGAACACGATGCCGTGCAGGGAATCCGTGCCGACCGACAGGCGATGCCAGACAATCAGCGTCACGCCGGCGATGCCGAGCAGCAGGCCACTTGCCTTGCGCCAGGTCATGCCTTCGCCGAGCAGCAAGGCTGCGAGCGCCGCGGTGAAGACCGGATTGGCCGACACGATCAGGCCGCCGAGGCCGGCGGAGACCGATTGCAGGCCGGTGTAGCCGAGGCCGAGATAGAGCGCGTTGTTGGCGATGCCGAGCACGGCGAAGATCGCCGCATCGCGCCAGGACAGCGACCAGGCCTCGCCGCGGATCAGCGTTGCACCCAGGATCAAGATGCCGGCAAGCGAGAAGCGCGCGGCGAGCAGGATCAGCGGCGGGCAATGGGTGACGCCGATCTTGCCGGCGACGAAGGCGTAGCTCCAGAGCAGGCAGAACAGGCCGATGGCGAGCGGCAGCGTGTTGAAGCGGCGGCTGGGGACCGAGATCGAGGGGGCGAGCGACATGAGGGCATTCTCCTGAACCCTCGATCTAGGGAGGCCGCTTGTCATTTGGAAATTAAATGATTAACTGCCGATAAGTGGATTTTCGAATGGAGGCGGTGATGCTCGATCTCGAGCTGCTACGCAGTTTCGTCTCGGTGGTCGAGGCCGGCGGCTTTACCCGCGCCAGTGCGCGCGTCCACCGCACGCAGTCGACGGTCAGCCAGCAGATCAAGCGGCTGGAGGACGATATCGGCCAGGTTCTGCTGCATCGCGACGGCAAGAACGTGCGCCCGACCGAGGCCGGCGAGCGGCTGCTGTCCTATGCGCGCCGGCTGCTCTCGCTGGCCGAGGAGGCGCGCGACGTGCTGCGCCAGCCGGAGGGCGAAGGCGCGATCCGGCTCGGCATCCCCGAGGATTTCGCGGCGTACCGGCTGACCAAATTGCTCGGCGCGTTCGCGCGCTCGCATCCGGGCCTGCGGCTCGACGTGCGCGCCGACCAGAGCAAGCACCTCGCGCGCGATCTCGAGCGCGGCGAGCTCGACCTTGCGCTGTTCAAGCGCGCCGCCGGCGAGAACGGCGCCATCGCGGTGTGGCCGGAGCGGGTGCACTGGGTGACCAGCAAGAGCCATCCGGTCGACGTCCACGCCGCATCCGTGCCGCTGATCGGTTTCCCGGCCGGCTGCCTCTACCGCGCCGGCGCCATCCACGCGCTGGAAAGCATCGGCCGCGCCTGGCACATGGCCTATTCCTCCTCGAGCCTGTCAGGCATCCAGGCCGCGGTCGCCGCCGGCATGGGCCTCAGCATCTTGTCGGAGATGTCGATCCAGTCCGACCACCGCGTGCTGACGGCGAAGGAAGGTTTTGCGCCGATCGACAAGACCGAGGTCGCACTGATGGCTTCGCCCGATGCGAGCCCGGCCACGCTGCGGCTTGCGGACCGTCTTGCCGAATTTTGCGATGCGGTGCAGGCCAAGGCGGCTTGAAGGCAGCCTGACGCCGACTCGAAGCCGCGACGATTGCCGCCCGGCTCTCAATTCACCGCGGACATCAGCCTGTCGCCGCACGCATTCGCGTAAAACTTGCCGCCGCATTGGCGCTTGATGGCGGCGCAGCGCGCCGCGGGCGAGGCATTCTGCGGGACGGTGAAGCCGCAGCTCAGGCCATCCGCGCTGCGGCCGGGCTTGCCGGCGGCAAATGCGGCACTGGAGGCGCTGATGCAGATGACGAGCAGGGCCGCGGCGGCGATTTCAATCAGCAGTCGCTTCAGCAGTTTCATGGGGATGTTCCTCCACACTGATGGCTGAATTGATCGGCAATCTAGCACGGAAACTTAGGTTTCTCCGTGCTCGTCCGGGTTCCCAAATCGGCCCGTTCCTTGCATAATTTTACCTCCGTGCGGGACACGGCCGCGCCAGCGATGGTTCCGGTCCAGGAGCAGGGTGCGTAGAGTGAGTAGCGCTTCGTCGACCAGGAAATGACAGCTTTGCAAGATTCATCGTTCCAGCCCAGTTCTTCCGCTGCCACGCAGCCCATCGACGAGCTCGCGCTGGCCGAGATCAAGGGCGTGATCCTGGCGAAGCTGCGGCTTGCCATCGGCAAGGATGCCGGCATGGCAACCAAGCACGACTGGTACCAGGCCGCGGCGCTCGCGCTGCGCGACCGCATCGTGCATCGCTGGCTCACCGCGGAGAAGCACAGCTACGACGCCGGCCGCAAGCGCGTCTATTATCTCTCGCTCGAATTCCTGATCGGTCGGCTGTTCAGCGACGCGCTCAACAACATGGGCCTCCTCAAGATCTTCGAGGTCGCGCTCGGCGATCTCGGCGTCTCGCTGCCCGAGCTGCGCAAATGCGAGCCCGACGCCGCGCTCGGCAATGGCGGCCTCGGGCGGCTCGCCGCCTGCTTCATGGAGAGCATGGCGACGCTGTCGATCCCCGCGATCGGCTACGGCATCCGCTACGATTACGGCCTGTTCCGCCAGATCATCAATCAGGGCTGGCAGCAGGAATATCCGGACGAATGGCTGAGCTTCGGCAACCCCTGGGAATTGCAGCGGCCCGAGGTGATCTACGACATCAATTTCGGCGGCGCCGTCGAGCATGTCGACGACAAGGGCCGCGACCGCGCGATCTGGCATCCCGGCGAGACGGTGCAGGCGATTGCCTATGACACGCCGATCGTCGGCTGGCGCGGCCAGCACGTCAACGCGCTGCGGCTGTGGTCGGCGCGCTCGCCCGATCCGCTGAAGCTCGATGCCTTCAACAAGGGCGATTATGTCAGCGCCAGCGCCGAGCAGTCGCGCGCGGAGGCGATCTGCAAATTCCTCTATCCGAACGACGAGAGCCCGGCGGGCCGCGAGCTGCGGCTGCGCCAGGAATATTTCTTCGTCTCGGCTTCGCTGCAGGACCTGGTGAAGCGGCACCTCGCCTCCGACGGCCAACTCCGCAGCCTGTCGTCCAAGGTCGCGGTGCAGCTCAACGACACCCATCCGAGCCTTGCCGTCACCGAGCTGATGCGCATCCTCGTCGACCTGCACAATTTCCGCTGGGACGAGGCCTGGAAGATCACGGTCGCCACGCTGTCCTACACCAACCACACGCTGCTGCCCGAGGCGCTGGAGACCTGGCCGGTCGAGCTGTTCGAGCGGCTGCTGCCGCGGCACCTCGAGATCATCTACCGTATCAACGTGCAGCATCTGGCGCTGGCCGAGGCGCGCTGCCCCGGCGACATCGACTTCCGCGCCTCGGTCTCGCTGATCGACGAGAAGAGCGGGCGCCGCGTGCGCATGGGCCAGCTCGCCTTCGTCGGCTCGCACCGCATCAACGGCGTCTCGGGGATGCATTCGGACCTGATGCGCGAGACCGTGTTCCACGACCTCAACCATCTCTATCCCGGCCGCATCACCAACAAGACCAACGGCATCACCTTCCGCCGCTGGCTGATGCTGGCGAACCCGAAGCTGACGGATCTGTTGCGCGAGACCTGCGGCGAGGCCGTGCTCGACGATCCCTCGCAGCTTTCGCTGATCGAGGCCCGCGCCAGCGACGTCGAATTCCAGAAGAAGTTCCGCACCGTCAAGCTGCACAACAAGACCGCGCTGGCGCGCCTGATCGGCGAGCGGCTCGGCATCAAGGTCGACCCGACCGCTCTGTTCGACGTGCAGATCAAGCGCATCCACGAATACAAGCGCCAGCTGCTCAACGTCATCGAGACGGTCGCGCTGTACCAGGCGATCAAGGACAATCCCGACGGCAATTGGGTGCCGCGGGTGAAGATCTTCGCCGGCAAGGCGGCGGCGAGCTACCGCTACGCCAAGCTGATCATCAAGCTGATCAACGACGTCGCGGAGGTCGTCAACAACGATCCCGCGATCGGCGGCAAGCTCAAGGTCGTGTTCCTGCCCGACTACAATGTCAGCCTCGCCGAGGTGATCATTCCGGCGGCCGATCTCTCCGAGCAGATCTCGACCGCGGGCATGGAAGCCTCCGGCACCGGCAACATGAAGCTGGCGCTCAACGGCGCCATCACCATCGGCACGCTCGACGGCGCCAATATCGAGATCCGCGACCATGTCGGAGCTGAGAACATCGCGATCTTCGGCATGGAGGCCGGCGACGTGATGATCCGGCGCAAGCAGGGGCTGGACGCCTCCGACGTGATCCTCAATTCGCCGAAGCTGCAGCGCGCCATCAACGCGATCGGCACCGGCGAATTCTCGCCCGGCGATCCCGGCCGCTTCGAATCCATCGCGCATGCGCTGCGTTATCTCGACCATTACATGGTCAGCGCCGATTTCGATTCCTATTACGAAGCGCAGCGCGCGGTCGACGCACGCTGGCAGGTGACGCCGGCCTGGACCCGCGCCTCCATCCTCAACGTCGCGCGCATGGCGTGGTTCTCCTCGGACCGCACCATCCGCGAATACGCCGAGGAGATCTGGAACGTGCCGGTCAACCCGACCACGCCGCTACTGCCTGATCTGCGCGACGTCGCGGGCTGATTTTCCGCAGGATGGAAGCGGCTACGTCAGAGGTAATTGCATCAGCCGGCGCCGGACGTGATATGACGTTCGACATCGAAAGCCGGATCAAACAATGCACGCCAAGCTCCCGCATCCCTTCGACGACGCCACCCGCATCACCGCGGGCGACTCGAGCTGGCAGGGGCACACCAGCGACGATTACTGGGCCTTTGTCGGCCCGTTCGGCGGCGCCACCGCCGCGACGATCCTCCGCGCGCTGATCGAGCACCCGCAAGCCGCCGGCGATCCGCTGGCGCTCACCGTCAATTACTGCGCGCCGATCGCGAAGGGTCCGTTCGATCTCGATGTGCGTCTGGTGAAGGCCAACCGCTCCAGCCAGCATTGGAGCGTCGAGCTCAGCCAGGGCGGCGGCGAGGTCGCAACGCTCGCGACCGCGGTGTTCGCCGAGCGCCGGCCGTCCTGGGAGCATCGGGTGGCGCAATATCCTCAAACAAAGCCGTTCGAAGAGACGATGCCGTTCCCGAAGATCGCGGCGTCCTGGGCCAACCAGTACGAATTCCGCTTCGTCGAGGGCGAGATGCGGATCGGCCCACCGCAGGCCGAGCTTGCCGGCACCTATTCGAAGATCTGGATCAGCGACCGCACGCCGCGCAAGCTCGACATGCTGTCGCTGATGTCGATGTCGGACGCCTTCTTCGGCCGCATCTTCCACGCGCGGCGCGAGCTGGTGCCGTTCGGCACGGTGTCGCTGACGACCTATTTTCACACGGACAGCGAAGAGCTCGCGGCCGAAGACATCACGCGCGTGCTGGCGACGGCGGATTCGAAGATCATGCACAAGAGCTACGCCGACCAGAATGCCGAGTTGTGGTCGCCGAACGAGCGGCTGCTCGCGACGAGCACGCAGATCGCGTATTTCAAGGCGTAGCTCCTTCTTCCGCGGACTCGTCTGCGGAGAGTATCGCACACAAACAAAAAGGGCGGCCTCGCGGCCGCCCTTTTGCATTGATGACGATGCGAGAGGTTACTCCGCCGCGAGCTTCACGTCCGGCGCGGCGGCGCGGACGTCGGCGTCGACCTGGGCTTCGAACTTGGCGAAGTTCTTCTGGAACATGCCGACCAGCGCGCGGGCGGTCTTGTCGAACTCGTCCTTGTCCTTCCAGGTGTTGACCGGGTTGAGGATCTCGGCCGGGACGCCCGGCAGCGCGGTCGGGACCGCGAAGCCGAAATATTTGTCGGTGCGGAATTCGACGTTGCGCAAGCTGCCGTCGAGCGCCGCAGTGAGCAGCGCGCGCGTCACCTTGATCGGCATGCGCGAGCCGACGCCGTACTTGCCGCCGGTCCAGCCGGTGTTGACCAGCCAGCAATCGACATTGTGCTGGGCGATGAGGTCGCGCAGCATGTTGCCGTAAACGCTGGGGTCGAGCGGCAGGAACGGCGAGCCGAAGCAGGTCGAGAATTCCGGCTGCGGCTCGTTGCCGAGGCCACGCTCGGTGCCGGCGACCTTGGCGGTGTAGCCGGACAGGAAGTGATACATCGCCTGCGCCGGCGAGAGCTTTGCGATCGGCGGCAGCACGCCGAACGCGTCGGCGGCGAGCATCACCACGTTCTTCGGCTGCGGCGCGCGGCCGGTTCGCGAAGCGTTCGGGATGAAGTCGAGCGGATAGGCCGAACGCGTGTTCTCGGTCTTGGAGCCGTCGTCGAAATCCACCACGCGGGTGTCTTCGTCGAGCACGCAATTCTCCAGCACCGCGCCGAAGCGGGTCGAGGCCGCGAAGATCTCGGGTTCGGCTTCCTGCGACAGCTTGATGCATTTGGCGTAGCAGCCGCCTTCGAAATTGAAGACGCCGTTCGGGCCCCAGCCATGCTCGTCGTCACCGATCAGCGTGCGGTTCGGATCGGCCGACAGCGTGGTCTTGCCGGTGCCTGACAGGCCGAAGAAGATCGCGGTGTCGCCCTTGGCGCCGACATTGGCCGAGCAGTGCATCGGCATCACGCCGCGCTCGGGCAGGTAATAGTTCAGCGTGGTGAAGACCGACTTCTTCATCTCGCCGGCATAATAAGACCCGCCGATCAGGACGATCTTGCGGGCGAAATCGATCGCGACGACGTTCTCCGAGCGGCAGCCGTGACGTTTGGGATCGGCGCGGAAGCTCGGCATGTCGATGATGGTGAGCTCCGGCACGAAGGTCGACAGCTCGATCGCCTCGGGACGGATCAGCAGCGTGCGGATGAACAGCGAGTGCCAGGCGAGCTCGGTGAAGACGCGCGTCTTGATCCGGTAGGCCGGATCGGCGCCACCGTAGAGGTCCTGCGCGAACAGCTTCTTGCCTTCGGCGTGCTTGAGGAAGTCCTGGTAGAGCGTCTCGAACTGCTCTGCGGTGATCGACTGGTTGCCGGCCCACCACATCTTCTTGTCGGTGGTGGCGTCACGCACCGTGAACTTGTCCTTCGGGCTGCGCCCGGTGAACTCGCCGGTGTCGGCGCAGAGCGCGCCGTCAGCCGACAGCACCGCTTCGCCCGCCGCGAGCGAATATTGATAGAGTTGCGGCGCACCCAGGTTCCAGTGAACCTGCTTGAGATTCTTTAAGCCGAATTTGTCGGCGCCGAAGGCACCGTTGCGCACGCCCGTCTCTTGCACGAAAAAATCCTCCTAGAACCCGCGACATTTAGCGGACCAAGCCTGGCGCCGTCGCAGTCACCGTGATGAATGGGCCATTCGGCCTCGGCTGAACGACCTAATAATCATGAACGCTGGCGTTGCCAAGCCGATCCCGCAGGATTTGGTTTATTCAAGGACCGCGCCAAACGTCGCGCATGTCAGCTCTGAACCGGCGCGACGAGAAAACGCAAATGATCGCGCAACCAAACGCGTGTTTGCGCGTTACATCAGGTTATTGCGCCGCACAATCCCTGTGTCGTCGGCTTATCTTACCTCACCTTCGCCGATCAGCGCGAACGGGCCCCACATTGCAGGGTAGGCGTTGCGTGGCGACGAGGCGTCGTCAACAAACGTTAACATCGCGCGGCGCAGGGCTTCGGCACGACCGATCTTTGGTTCGTTCTTGAGCAGCTCGAACGTCGATGTGGTCAAGCGGGTGGCGGCTTCCGAATCCACGGCCCAATGCGAGACCAGGAGCGCACGGGCCCCTGCGTAGAAGAACGAGCGCGCCAGCCCCGACAGCGCCTCGGCGCCGGGCTTGTCGCCGGCGATGGTGTTGCAGGCCGACAGCACCACCCAATCGGCATTGAGCTTGAGCTGCGCCACTTCGCTCGCGGTTAGAAGACCGTCGTCGAGCTCCGACGGCTGATCGGGAATGGACAACGCGAGCGAGGGCTCACCCAGTCCCTTGACGTCACCCGCAACGAGACCATGGGTGGCAAAGTAGATGATGCCGTATTGAGCAAGCGCTGCACGCTTCAGCGTCGTCTCGCTGGCATCACGTCCGAGATGGATGTCGGCTTCAGTGGCGCCGACGTCCCTCGCCACCGCGTTCAGCTCGTCGGCGGTGTCGGGCAGTTGCGGCAGCGCCTGTGCCAGCCGCGCGCGGTCGACGCCGGCGCCGCGCCAGAAATCGGTATAGGCGATCGTCGCGATGCTGCGCGCGGCGACCTTACCGCTTGCAGCGCGTCGGTCGGCCGGTCCTTCGGCTGCGGGATTGAAGACAGGATCGCCGAATCCGGTCATCGGCTTTGCGCCCTGATCCCTGCGCGCGAAGGCACGCAGCGATTTCAGGGAGATCACCGACGGCAGTACCGAGACGGCCTGACGCCGCAGCAGCCAGGCAGCATTGCGATAACCTTCGATCTTGTCCGGGATCGCAGCCCGCGGCGTCTCCGTCACCAGGAGGTGAAACGGCAATGCCGTCAGCGCCGCCGATGGCACCACCAGCAAATTGCGCTTGTCCTTCGTCAACGCCTCGACCGGGCCGAGCAGCGCGACATAGAGCTCGTTCGCGAGCGCGAGGTCGAACAGTCCCGATTTGCCGGAGGCATCGCGCGCCTTGCCGACATCCAGTCCCTTGCGGAAAGCCGCCACCTTCCGCGCCATCGCATCCGCGCCGAGCGGGATCTCCTTCCACTCAGCGCCATCGCGCGTGATCGCGACGACATAGCTCTGCTTGTCGACGACGGAATAGATCACCATCGCTTCGTCCGCCGACAGCAGCGGCTGGATGTCCTTCACTGCCAGCGGCAGCGGGTTGGAGAGCGAGGCGTAGTCGGGAAATTCGCGCACGAGCGTCTTCTGCAAGCCCGCACGCTCGCTCGCAATCGCAGCGATCCGGGCGCGGCTGCGCTGCTCGGCGGTGGCATCCCGCTGCGCCGACTGCTTCGACACCGCGGCGATGATCGCCTTGTCGAGCGCCTCGGCCTCGGCGGTAAGATCCTGGTCCCGGCGCACCAGCTCGGCGAGCCGATCGCTGCCGGCGGCCATCCGCACCGCGAGCTTGTTCACGGCGGAGGCGGCGGACGATTGCGTACCGCGCTGGATCGCGGCGAGCGCGTCATCGAGCGCCTTGTCGCTCGCCAGCAGCGCCTGCTGCCGCGCCGCGAACAGAACAGGCAGCACGACTCGCAGCTGCGCGCGATTGCCGGCAAGCGTCTTCTCCGCGAACGGCAAGGCGTCGGCGGTCCGGCCCGACATCTGAAGGAAGTTGGCGAGATTGCTGGTCGAGGTCGCGACATCGGGATGGTCGGGTCCGAGCGCACGCTCGCGGATCGACAGCGCGCGGCGATAGAGCGGCTCGGCCTCGGCATAGCGCTGCTGGTGCTCGTAGAGCCCGGCGAGATTGTTCAGCGAACGCGCCACGTCGGGATGATCAGGTCCCAGCACTTTTTCGCGGATTGCGAGCGAGCGCTTGATCGGCGCCTCGGCATCGGTGTCGCGGTTGAGGTCGCGATCGACCTGGCCGATATTGTTGAGGACGGTGGCGACCGCGGGATGCTCGGGCCCGGCGATCTTCTGATAGATCGCCAGCGCCCGCTGGAACAGCGGCTCGGCGTCGGCAAAGTGCTCCTGCTTCACGTAGAGCGTGGCGAGGTTGTTCAGGGCACGGCCGACATCGGGATGCTCGCGCGACAGGCCCTTTTCGCTGACGGCCAGCGCGCGCTTGAAGAGCGGCTCGGCCTCGGCGAAGCGGCCCTGCCGCTGATAGAGCGCCGCCAGATTGTTCAGGAGCGGCGCGATCTCGACGGTGCCCTGACCGGTGCCCTTCTCCATCAGCGCAATGGCACGCTTGTAGAGCGGCTCGGCCTGGTCGTCGTGGCCCTGGTCGGCGTGGATCTGCCCGAGATTGTTGAGCGCGGCGGCGAGATCGCGGTTGTTGCTGGTGTTCTCGAGAGAGGCCACCATGGCCTGCGCCAGCGGCAGCGCCTCCGCATATCTGCCGGCGCTGCGGAGCGCATTGATGCGCGCGCTTTGTGCTGACAGATCGCCCTTCTGGGCAAGGCCGGGCGTGGCAAGCGACGTGGTAATCGCGAGTGCCAGACCCGCAGCCAATGCCAAACGACGACGCGTCATAAACCCTCTCGCTGCGAGCCTTACAGACCTATCGTCTTGGGTCGCAGCGACGGGTCGCTACGTTCAAACGTTGCGTTCTAGGTTGTACTCATAATCCGGCGCTGGGTTTGAGCGCTCTCGGGTGTCCGCTTCCCCCTCAACAGCGGTATAGAGCCGGCCATCGCCGGACGTCGCTGATGGGCCGATTCTGTTGAAAAAGGCGGCGGTTGCGACGCAGAGGGATCAATGATTCAGTCAGTCTAATTGGCAGGACTGAAGATCATGATGGGACATCGGCAAGTCGAGCAGGCCGCGTTGTTCTATGAGTTCTCGCTGGAAAGGCATATCCCGGCCGACCACTTGCTCCGGTCGATCGATAGATTTGTCGACCTTGAAGAGGTCAGACAGGACCTGGCGCCTTTCTACAGTAGTATCGGTCGACCTTCGATCGATCCCGAGCTGATGATCCGGATGCTGCTGATCGGTTACTGCTTCGGCATTCGATCGGAGCGGCGCCTGTGCGATGAGGTCCACCTTAACTTGGCCTACCGATGGTTCTGCCGGCTTGGTCTAGATGGCGCAGTACCTGATCACTCGACGTTCTCCAAGAACAGGCATGGCCGCTTCCGACAGAGCGACCTCTTCCGGTGCGTGTTCGAGAGCGTTTTGCGTCGCTGTATCGAGGAGCGGCTGGTCGGTGGTGAAGGATTCGCCGTCGATGCGAGCCTGATCAAGGCCGATGCCAATCGGCAGAAGGGGATCGAAGGCGACAAGGGACTTCCACCGGAGGCTGCCGGCCGAGCGATCGACGAGTATCTGGCTGTCCTCGATGATGCCGCGTTCGGAGCAGCCACCGAAGTGACCCCGAAGTTCGTGTCGCCCTCCGACCCAGCGGCGCGCTGGACGGGAGCGCACGGCGGCCAAGCCTTCTTTGCCTACTCGACGAACTACCTGATCGACATCGAGAACGCGATCATCGTCGATGTTGAGGCGACGACGGCAATCCGGCAGGCGGAGGTATTGGCTGCCAAGCGCATGATTGAGCGCTCGCTGGAGCGGTTTGATCTCTATCCGAGCCGGCTCCTCGGCGACAGCGGCTATGGCTCGGCCGAGATGCTCGCCTGGCTGGTCTATGAGCATGGCATCGAGCCGCACGTTACAGTCTTCGACAAGTCGGCTCGCACAGACGGGATCTTCTCGCGCGACGACTTCACCTATGACCACGCCGGGGACGTTTATCGTTGCCCCGGCGGCAAAGTTCTTACCACGACCGGAACGCTGGTGAATGATGGCGCCACCATGCTTTACCTTGCCAGCAAGCACGATTGTGATCGCTGCGCATTGAAGTCCCGATGCTGCCCCAAGCAGCCATCACGGAGGGTGCCACGCTCGATCTACGAGGGCGCTCGCGACATGGCGCGCCAGATCGCAAGATCATGGGAGGGCCGCACCTCGCGTCGGCTCCGCAAGAAGATCGAGATGCTGTTCGCGCACCTCAAGCGCATCCTCAAACTCGACCGTCTACGCTTACGAGGTCCAAACGGTGCGCATGACGAGTTCATCCTGGCGGCCACCGCCCAGAACCTAAGAAAGATGGCCAAGCTGATCCCGATGTCCACCCCGAGGCTCGCATAGCGATCGGTAGAGCAGTTCGGCCACATCGCGACCGAGCCATTACAAGGAAATACTGCCCGCCTTTTTCAACGGAATCGGCCACAAGGCGACATTTGCACGGTTGAGAGGCCCCCTCTCTTTGACGCTCGCAACACCGCTGTCCTTTGAGCAAGGCGGGTAGCTAAGCTACGATCGGCCAGTGACCCGATAGACTCGCGCCTCGCCCTCGACGCCACGCAGCGGGGCGTCGAACTCTTCGACACCGTACCCCGTCAGGAGCTGGCGAACGGCGGGGGCCGTATGGAGCGCTTCCGTGAGACAGATTTCGCCGGCACCGGCGAATGATTGCACCCGAGCTGCGATATTCACGGTCTGGCCGAAATAGTCGAGGTTCTCATTGAGGGTCACGGCGATAGACGGCCCGCAATGGGCGCCCATCTTGAGAATGATCGCCGGCTGGCCATGATCCCGGTTGAACCGTTCGATGTCTTGCAGAATTTGGAGCGCCGCCGCCACGGCATCCGCCGGTTGGAAGAACGCAGCCATGACGGCGTCGCCGATGGTCTTCACAATGGCACCGGCATGCTGATGAGCGATTGCATCTAGGAGAGCGAAATGTTCGCGAACCAAGGCATAGGCATTGAGATCCCCGAGACGTTCGTAGAGCGCGGTCGACCCCTTCAAGTCCGTGAACAGGAACGTCACCTGCCGGACGCCGAGGCCCTCCTCTTCATCGACGCGCTCCGAACGGAAGAGCTTGCGGAACGTCTGGCGCGTCAGCAGCATGCCACCGGAGACGTAGGGATCGAATTGGAGCGTCGGCTTTTTAGGCATCGCCAGGATTTCAGGCGGCCAGTTGATCAGGAGCAGCGAACCGCGCCTGGGACCGGTGTTGCTGATCTCGAAGACCACGGAGCCCGAAGGGAGGGCCGAAACAGCTGGCGTGAACCGTTGCCCGTCATAGGCGATGCGAACGATCGTCTGAGTCTTCGGAACCTGCTCGGCAGAGGGAGCGAGCATGACCGGAAGCATGAAGCCCGCCTGCGTCTGGACGTTGACGCCGGAGAGGGCGCCCGGCTCGATCTCGGCCTGCAGCGTCGTCGTCAGGCCGGATGGCAGATAAGTCATTCCGCGGAGGAGGCCGCGCAGGAAATCGACAAATCGGGTTTGCCCGCCAGGCAGACGCCCGCTGTTGGCGAACTTGAGCTTCCAGTGCAGATCTTCAATCGAAAGATTATCGATGTCATACAAAGCGAGGGGTCGGACTTGCGGCGAGACAGAGAAGGAAACCTCGATGAAGTCGTCCAGCTCCGTCTCGCCCTCGATATCGCACAGCCCGCAGACAAAATGGCTCCGAAGCGCACGGAGCCTCCCAAAACTCTCCAGCACCAGGCCCGAGTGGGGGCAGAGAATGTCCCAATGCATGTCGACCAGCCCGACACGAGCGGCGTGGAGAAATAGATCGATCGACTCCGGCTCAGCCACGCTGCGGTCGCGGGCGAACGCGAGCGGATTGGCACGGTACAGGCTGACCTCATCACCGCTACGGATCAGCGTTTCGAACTTGGAGATGACGCGCGGGCTCCAACTGCGGGCCTGCTCGATCTGGGTCATCTTGCTTTCGAGAAGCCGTTCGTCAATCAATGTCATTGATCGGCTCCTGGCGATGCAATCTGCGCTGGGCCGTCTTGAGCAACCGCTGCCCACAGGACATTGTATGGCAAGACTTTTGATCCTTCCATGTCGCTTATGGGTCAAAATGCGAAGAACTCAGATTGAGCAAATCTAGTCCGCCGAGCACCAATGAGCGGACCTCCATTAGATGAGGCGCGACTTCGCTGATGGGCCACCTTCGGTCGTGGCGCGGCGGAGGCGCTAATATCGGTCTTGATCGTCTCGGCTTCTGAGCACAACAAGCGTAAATCTCGCTGACATGCCTTGGAGTCCAAGTAGACATGGAGAGTGCCAAATAGAAAAGGGTAGCTGGCCTCATGAAATCGGCATAACCTTTCAGTTCGCTCTGTTGGAATTCGAATGCTGCCATGGAGCTGGATCATGAAAAACAAATCATTCGCGGTTGCCGCCATAGCGGCGGCTGGACTTTCGCTCCCGCAACCAGCAATGGGACAATCGGACGACAAGCTCGGTACGGTGAATTTCGAAACATCGTGCAAACCGGAAGCGCAGAAGCTTTTTAGCCAGGGAATGTTGTACCAGCACTCGTTCTGGTACCGCGCCTCGCAAAAGGTTTTCGAAGATGCACTTAAGGCCGATCCCGAATGCGGCATTGCCTATTGGGGCATCGCGCTCAGCCTGTTGTGGAATCCGCATGTGCCGACGCCTGCGAAGAACCTCGCCGAGGGCGGGGCCATAATCGCGAAAGGAAAGAGTGTCGGCGCCAAGACTCAGCGCGAGCGCGACTACCTCGATGCGCTGGGCGTTATGTATGCCGACTACGACAAGGTCGATCACCGTACGCGCATGCAAGCTTACGCCAAGGCCATGGAGCAATTAGCACAGCGCTACCCCAATGATGACGAAGTGCAGATCTACTATGCGCTTGCCCTAAACACCTCGGCTTCGCCGGCCGACAAAACCTACGCCAACCAGCTCAAGGGCGCGGCAATCCTGGAGCCGATCGCAATACGCCAGCCGCAACATCCCGGCGTGGCGCATTACTTGATTCACCTTTACGACTATCCGCCGATCGCCGAGAAAGGCCTTGATGCCGCCCGACGCTACGCCAAGGTCGCGCCAGCGTCAGCTCATGCCCAGCACATGCCATCACACATCTTTACGCGCGTCGGTTACTGGAAGGAGTCGATTGCCTCCAACGTCGAATCATCGCGTGTCGCCAGCGCGGACAACGAGGGCCATGATCAGCTGCACGCTATGGATTATTTGGTCTACGCCTATCTACAACTTGGGCAGGATGAGAAAGCCGCAGCCATTATCGACGAGATGAACGCGGTCACCGGCTTCACCGAGACTTTCATCGCCGGGCCATACGCGCAGGCCGCTTCGCCGGCACGCTACGCAGTGGAGCGCGGCGATTGGAAGGCTGCGGCGGCGCTTCAGGTTCGCCCTAGTCCGCTGGCTCACGTCCAGGCGATCACTCATTTCGCGCGAGCGCTAGGCGCAGCCCGGTCGGGCAATCCTGAAGCCGCCAAGGCTGACATCGCAAAGCTCGCTGAGCTGCGCGATAAGTTGCGCGATGCCAAGGACGCATATTGGTCGCAGCAAGTCGACATTCAGCGGCAGGTGGCCACCGCCTGGCTGCTCTACGCCGAAGGCAACCGCGACGATGCGCTGAAGGCGATGAGTGCCGCTGCTGATGCCGAGGACAAGACCGAGAAGCATCCAGTGACGCCAGGCGTGCTCAGACCGGCGCGCGAACTCTATGGAGTCATGCTGCTCGAGAGCGGCAATGCCAATGAAGCACTTGCCGCCTTTGAGGCAACCCTGAGGAAGGAGCCAAACCGACTCGGCGCCTATGTGGGCGCGGCCAAGGCCGCAGAAAAGTCCGGTGACTCCGCCAAGGCTCGGGACTACTACGGCCAGGTCGTTGCGATCGCCGATGCTGCCGATAGCACCCGGATCGAGCTTGCCGAGGCGCGTGCGTTCCTGACGAAGCGCTGAGAAGCCGGCGAAAGCCATGGAACACACCGTGAGAGCAGCCTTTCTGCCGATCGTTCTGGGCATCCTTGCGAGCCCGGCCAGCGCTCAATCGCTTCAGGTCGTAGGATATTCTGGCCATTTGGGCGAGTGGGAGTTGACCGCCACCGTCACCGAAACGGTTTCCGGCCATACGAAGGAATACTCCGGGCCATTAACGATGAAGCACATCGGGGTGTGCACTCAGGATGGCCCGGAGGAGAAGACCGGTGAAATGCGTTTTCGGGTATCGGACTCATCATCCCAATTGAACGCGACATTCTCGGTTGCCGGCGTCGAATGCACCTACAGTGGACGACTGTCAGACTCCTATACGGGCACCATGAAATGCCCCGATCGTCAGGCGGTTCCCCTCAAGCTGTGGCTGAGATAATTGCCTGCCAAGAAACATTCTCCTGGATAACAAGCGCCGAGAGCTGCGGATCATAAGCGAGCCAAACGAGATCTTGTGGGCGCCGGGTCCGTTCAGTCCGCATCAGCGGATACGGGCTAACGTTGGCACGTCAGTTTGCCGCCTGTCGCAGACAATTGCAGCGCGGCTCCGGCGGGGCGGATGACAGGAACGGTCGCGCGTTTAACGGCGCTCTCGCGCAGTCCCGTCCACATGGCGAATGACGGCGTCACATGTTGCGAGCGCTGCGACTTCCGGTCCGGGTCATCAGCAGTACTGCTCCACCCAATCAGAAAACTTCCGCTCGGCGCTCAGAGCCGACCTCGATTTCGGGAGTACACGCCCTAGTCGCCCACCTTGCTGCGCGCTTCGCCAGCGAGACGCACCAGCATCTTGCGCAGCGAGGTGCCGTCCGTGACCCGCTCCGGAAAGTCCAGCCGCAGCGCGATCTGGCCGTCCTGCATGTCGAGACCATCAGGATCGCAGCCGGTGCAGCGCCAGTCGCCCGCGGCCGCGCCCAGCAGCTTCGTCGCGTAGAGGCCCATGGCCTCGCGATGGTCGGCATTCATGTGGTCGACAGCGCCCTCCTCCGCCGCCAGCAGATCCTCGGCGCCGGTGAGGTCCGTGAGGAATCGCTCGGGCTTGAGGTCGACGATCCGGCCGAAGCCGGCTACCAGATGGGTTCCCGTGGGGCGGATCCGGAAAAAGGAGAAATCCTTAAAAGAAACAAAGCCTTCCGCAGACGGATGCGCATTGAGATACCGCCGCTGCAGCAGTTCCCTTTCGGAATCCGCCTGCTCCGCCCGGCCGGACAGCATGATCCGCGCGCCTTCCAGCGGATCGCCTGCCGCCCGCTCATCCAGCATCAGCGAGACCCGGCTGTCCGCCAGAATGTTCCTGGTGTGCACGGCGAGGCCCGAGATCAGCAAAATGGGCGAGCCGTCGGGGTGGCTGGCCAGATTGACCAGGGAACAATAGGGGTCGCCGCTGCCGGCCATGAGGGTTGCCAGCGCCCCCTGCCGCGATCGCCGCAGCAGGGATTTGGCGAGCTTTGAGGGGTCGAAATCAGGGGTCGGTTGCATCGGCTTTCTCGGCTCAGGTGGTTGCAAGGGGGGCCTTTTTTCGGGTAAACGGGGGCCTGGTTATGGGTCGACATGCGGCGAATCTGCTGCATTTCGTGGAACTTGGTCACACTTCAGCCCAGCTTGCATTGCTCGGTGACAAGGTTCGAACGCCGACTTCGGCACCCATGTATGCGGCGCATCAGTGGATTGCTCGCCGTTTCAAGCCACGACCCAAACGGACAGCAGAAAGCAGAGGCTCATGCCCACAATCGCTTTGGTCGACGACGACCGCAACATTCTCACATCCGTCTCGATCGCGCTGGAAGCCGAAGGCTACCGCATCATGACCTACACCGACGGCGCCAGCGCGCTTGACGGTTTCCGTACCACCCAGCCCGACCTCGCCATCCTCGACATCAAGATGCCGCGCATGGACGGCATGGAGACGCTGCGCCGCCTCAGGCAGAAGTCCGACCTGCCGGTGATCTTCCTGACCTCCAAGGACGAGGAGATCGACGAGCTGTTCGGCCTCAAGATGGGCGCCGACGACTTCATCCGCAAACCGTTCTCACAGCGCCTTTTGGTCGAGCGCGTCAAAGCGGTGCTGCGCCGCTCGGCACCGAAGGACCCGACCGTCGCGCCGAAGGAGAACGACGCCAAGGCGCTCGACCGCGGCCTGCTGCGCATGGATCCGGAACGGCATACCTGCACCTGGAAGAACGAGCCGGTGACGCTGACCGTCACCGAATTCCTGATCCTGCAGGCGCTGGCGACCCGTCCCGGCGTGGTGAAGAGCCGCAACGCGCTGATGGACGCCGCCTATGACGACCAGGTCTATGTCGACGACCGCACCATCGACAGCCACATCAAGCGGCTGCGCAAGAAGTTCAAGGTGGTCGACAACGAGTTCGAGATGATCGAGACGCTCTACGGCGTCGGCTACCGTTTCAAGGAAGCCTGAGGCGGCGGGCGCCTTCGCAAACACTTACGAGCATCTCCGGTTCTCGTTCCATGGGGACCGGGATTGCTCCAAGCGCGATGAGATCATCGCACGTTCGATTATTTCTTGAGCATGATCCTTCGGAAAACCGCTGCACACTTTTCCGGATCATGCTCTAGGATGCAGGGACCCTCAACGAGCTGTCCTAACGCAGGCGTAAGCATTGCTGGACCGAACGCAGCCTGATCCAAACCGGAGCGCCGGGGATGTCACATCCGACGGCGTTCAGCAGCAATTTGCCGAAGACAAGCCACAGGGCTTCCGGCCGCTGAACTGGCTGAAGCGCGCCGGTCAGTTCTTCTTCGCGCTGTCCTTCTCCAGCCTGACCCGCCGTATCGTCTCGCTCAACCTTGCCGGCCTCGTCGCGCTGGTCGCCAGCATCCTCTATCTGTCGCAATTCCGCGCCGGCCTGATCGACGCGCGGGCGCAGAGCCTGTTGGTTCAGGCCGAGATCATCGCCGGCGCGATCGCGGCCTCCGCCACGGTTCAGACCAACGCCATCACCATCGATCCCGACCGGCTGCTCGACCTCAAGCCGGGCGAGACCTATGGCGGCTCGGACGAATATTCGCCGCTGGACTTCCCGATCAATCCGGAGCGGGTCGCGCCGGTGCTGCGCACGCTGATCTCGCCGACCAAGACGCGCGCCCGCATCTACGATCCGAACGGCAGCCTGCTGGTGGACAGCCGCAACCTCGAAAACGTGCTGCGCTACAATCTGCCGCCGCCGGCCGAAAAGCCCGGCATCGTCGAACGCGGCATGGTCGCGGTGCGCACCTGGCTGAACCGCGGCGACCTGCCGCTCTATCGCGAGCTCGGGCCCGAGAACGGCAACGGCTATGCCGAGGTGAGCGATGCGCTGCAGGGCCAGAAGCGCTCGATGGTGCGGGTCAACGTGCGCGGCGAGGTGATCGTCTCGGTCGCGGTCCCCGTGCTGCGCTCGCGCGCGATCCATGGCGCCTTGATGCTGTCGACGCAAGGCGACGACATCGACCAGATGGTCACCGCCGAACGCCTCGCCATCCTGAAGGTCGGCGGCGTCGCGGCCACCGTCATGATCATGCTGTCGCTGCTGCTCGCGAGCACGATCGCCGGGCCCGTGCGCCGGCTCGCCGACAGCGCCGAGCGCGTCCGCCGCCGCATCAAGGCCCGCATCGAGATTCCCGATTTCACCCGCCGCCGCGACGAGATCGGCCATCTCTCGGGCGCATTGCGTGACATGACGAGCGCGCTCTACAGCCGCATCGAGGCGATCGAGATGTTCGCCGCCGACGTTGCGCATGAGCTGAAGAACCCGCTGACCTCGCTGCGCTCGGCGGTCGAGACGCTGCCGCTGGCGCGCAACGAAAACAGCCGCGCCCGCCTGCTCGAGGTGATCGAGCACGACGTCAAGCGGCTCGACCGCCTGATCTCCGACATCTCCGACGCCAGCCGCCTCGATGCCGAATTGCAGCGCCAGGATGCGATCCCGGTCGATCTGCGCCGCCTGCTGACGACGCTGGTGTCCGTTGCCAATGAAACCAAGCTCGGCCACGACGTCGCGGTCGAGACCCGCCTCGAAGGCCGCAGCCCGACCGACACCTTCGCCGTGACCGGCCACGATTCACGGCTCGGGCAGGTGGTCTCCAACCTGCTCTCCAACGCGCAGTCGTTTTCCGAGCGCGGCAACAAGGTGCGCCTCACCTGCCGCCGCGTGCGCGGAGAGATCGAGATCGTGGTCGACGATGACGGCCCCGGCATTCGCGACGACGCGCTGGAGCGCATCTTCGAGCGCTTCTACACCGATCGTCCGCATCAGGGCTTTGGCCAGAACTCCGGCCTCGGCCTCTCGATCTCCAAGCAGATCATCGACGCCCATGGCGGACGGATCTGGGCCGAGAACCGCGCAGGCCCGCCGGATGACGAGGGCGTGCCCACAGTTGCCGGCGCGCGCTTCGTGGTGCGACTGCCGGCGCTATGAGCCAAGATAGCTTGAACGAAGGTAGCTTGAACGAAGGCAGCTTGAACGAAGGCAGCTTGAACGATGGCTCGCCCAGCGTGCACGCCACCGCGGTCAAGGTCGGGCCTCTGGCGGTGCTGATCCGCGGGCCCTCGGGCTCCGGCAAGTCGCGCCTTGCCTTTGATTTGATCATGGCGGGACGTTCGGGCGTGGTCGACAGGGCCGTTCTGGTCGGGGATGACCGTGTCCATCTGGCGACAGTCGGCGATGAAATTGAGGTCCGCCCCGCGCCCCGCCTTGAGGGCCTGATCGAGATCCGGGGTCTCGGGATCCGCCGCTGCGACTTCGTGGAGCATGCGACCGTCGGTCTCGTGGTCGATCTCGACGCCGCGGACGCCGAGCGCCTGCCGCCGCCGGAAGCCCTGAAAACCAGCATTTCCGGTGTCGAAATACCGCGAATCCCCGTCGGCCGCGACACTTCACCCCTCCCCCTGGTTGTTGCGGCCTTGACCACTACCAAGAGTTCATCTTCCGTTAACCCTTCAGGCGATTGTTTGAAGGGAAATGGTAACCATATGAACCCCACTATCGCGACCGAATAGACCGGCGCAGCTCCCCTCATCCATCCGTCTAGATTCAGGGAGATACGCAACATCCCCTCTTGCGCAGGGGCTCTGGATGGTCAAAGTGGCGCGTTCGTGCGGTGCACCAAAAGCGCCCGCGAGGAGTTTTCCGATGATTGGTCTAGTACTTGTGACCCACGGGCGCCTTGCCGACGAATTCAAGGCAGCGCTTGAACATGTCATGGGCCCACAAAAGCAAATCGAAGCGATCACGATCGGCGCCGAAGATGATTCCGATCTCTGTCGAAGCGACATCATCGAGGCGGTTAACCGCGTCGATTCCGGCGATGGCGTTGCGATCCTCACCGACATGTTCGGCGGCACGCCGTCGAACCTTGCAATATCCTGCATGAGCCGGCCCAAGGTCGAAGTGCTCGCAGGCATCAACCTTCCCATGCTGGTGAAGCTCGCCAAGGTCCGCGAGGAGCGTCCGCTGCCGGACGCGATCGCGATGGCTCAGGAAGCGGGCCGCAAATACGTCACCATCGCCAGCCGGGTGCTCGCCGGCAAATGAGCGACGACGCGCCACAAGCGGGGACAGGCGTGCCCGCGGGCGCGATCTCCAAGGATCTCCTGATCATCAACAAGCGCGGCCTGCATGCGCGCGCCTCGGCGAAGTTCGTCCAGGCCGTCGAGCGCTTCGACGCGCAAGTCTGGGTGACGCGCGGCGGCGAGACCGTCGGCGGCACCTCGATCATGGGCCTGATGATGCTCGCCGCGGGACCCGGCACCACCATCACCGTCGCCGCCGCCGGCACCGACGCCGAAGCCGCGCTCGCGGCGATCACCGAGCTCGTTGAAAGCAAGTTCAACGAGGAAGGGATTTAGCTGCCCGTTGTCATTTCGGGGCGATGCGCAGCATCGAACCCTTTCACGCTTGGCGTGCCCCGGAACGACGACAACCTCACTTCCCCGGCGGCGCGATGTAGATGTTCCAGCTCATCGACGGGCCGGCTTTGCCGTGGGTGAAGCGGCGGGTCGTCATCACGATGCGTTCGGCGTTGGGCGCGGTCTCCGACACCCATTTCTCGAACGCAGGCAGACGGCCGTCGGTCGGATCGAACACGCCGATGAAACCGTACTTCTTGGCATCGTCGCGCGAGGTCAATCCGGAATCCCAGGCCTCCAGCGGCAGCAATGCCGAGGGATGATCAGGACTGTAGAAGACCAGCGGCTGAATCTGCTCCATCGTGCCGGCAACGACGGCCCAGCGCGAGGCGAAGCGGCTGTGCCAGGCTTGCGTCAATTCGCGCGCGAGCTCCGAGCGCGCGCCGTAAATCTGCGCGTTGCCGGCATTGGCCGCCATCTCGCGCGCGGCGATCCAGGGCGAGGCGGCGAGCGTCGCGACGCTGAGCACGAGCCAGATCGCGGTGATGTTGAACAACACTGCGCTCTGCACCCGCAGCGCCGGAATCGCGACCAGCGCCAAGGGCACCAGGAAGAACAGCGAGATGCCCCAATCCGTCTTCATGTAGATGCTGAAAGCGAGTGCACCGAGCGGCGGGCCGACCGCAACGATGACCTGCACGATCCAGACATTCAGCGCCTGCGAAAGGTTGACGCCCGGATTGGCGCCGCGCGCCCAGGCGCGCGTGACGATGCGCGAGGGCGCGCGCAGCAGCAGGTTGAACCACGGCGGCACCCACGCCATCGCCAGCGCGGCGAGCGCCACCGGCAACGCCAGCAGCGCAATGTTATGCAGGGCATAGCCGGCCACGAGCTGATGCAGAAGACGGTCGTCATGGAGACTATAGGTGTCGCCGGCATAGGTCAGCGGCACGAAATGCGCATCCGCCAGCCAGACGATGTGCGGGATCATCGCCGCGACCATCGTCGCGATCGCCACCCACGGCGCCGGCGAGGCGAGGAATTTCATCCGCTCCGGATGGATCAGCGCGGCAAGGCCGATGGCGCCGATCATGGTCAGCACCCAATATTTGGTCATCAGCGCCAGCGCGCCGGCAAGGCCGAGCCAGAGGCCCGATTGCCAGCTGCGCTTCTCGAACGCGTTGAGATAGGCGAGCACGAGCAGCGGCAGCGTGACGAGCTGCAGCAGGTCCGGATTGTACTTGAAGCCCTTGAAGTTGAAGATCGGGTAGAGCGCGACCATCACCACGGCCAGGAACGCGCGCCGCGCATCCACGACGCGCAAGGCCACCAGCCAGCAGATCACCATGCCGAGGCCGACGGTCGCCATCGCCAGCGCGTAGGTCGCCCAATCCGTCGCCGGGAACGCCGTGAACCAGAGGCCGGCGACCCAGCCCGACAGCGGCGGGTGCTTGCCGTAACCCCAGAGGAATTTCTGGCCCCAGCCCCAGGCTTCCGCGACGTCCATGTGAACGTCCTGCGCGGCCTTGAGATTGATCAGGATGAAGGTCCAGAGCACCGCATGCAGGATGGCGAGCTGGATCACCAGCCACAATCTCGCCTCCGGGCGGATTGCGCAGGCGACCAGCCAGGCCCGGAAGCGGTCGAAGCTCAGGCGGGTTTTCGCGCGTGGTCGGGCGGACGAGATCGACGTCGTGGACATGGGCGCCTGCGTAGCGCGTTTTGCGCCCGAGTGAAATCAGCTTGACGTGAATGCATGACCGCCCGGCCCGCAAAAACGATGCGAGATCACCGCGCCAGCATTTCGGGGCGATACTCAAAATGCATCGTGTCGTAGTGATACCATTTGCCGCCCCAGATGAAGCCGTGACGCTCGAAGATATCGACGATCTCCCGCGGCATCCTGTTCTTGTAGGGAATGGACTTTCCGCGGCCCGCCCATAGCCAATAGTCGGAATATTTCAAGTTCAGATCGATCGCGACGGCATAGCCATGCATGCTCATCTTGCCGGTGTCCGCGACCGGCCGGCACGACAGCACTCCGGCAATCGGATAGGCCGCAGCCTTCAGCTCCGGTTCGAGCTGGTCGATCTCCGCGGACACCTCCTTGAGCCGGTCGGCCACACCATTGATCCGCGTCACCCGGACCGCCTTCCCCCACGAACGCGGCAGCCAGGTGATGGTGACGAGATTGCGCTGCACCGCTCCGTTGCGGCAGTCGCCATACATCTTCGTGAAGAACGGTTCGTTCCGGAACCGTCCGGGGTCGGCGTTCACCGCGGGCGGCCCGGACGCACCGACGGGATACGGCAATCGGAGCTGGTCCAGGATCGAGGCATCGCGCAGGCGCTGATCGAACGTCTTGTCATCAAGGCCATCGTCCACCGGCATCGCAGTGCCGTCGCGCCACAGGATCTGCTTGCCGTCGTGACTGGCGAGGAAGTCGGGATAGGCACGCACCAGCCGGTCGAGAAGCTCGGTCCTGGTTTGGGCGCCTGCCGGCACGGACGCAGCCACGAGCGCGGCAAGGATTTGCATCGCTCGAAACGCAGCCTTCATCGACGCTTGCCAGCCTGATCGAGCAGCGCGACATTCGCTTCCTCGATCGCATTGAGTTTTGAATTCCATGTGCTCGGCGAATACCACGGGAAACGTTCGAAGCGGGCCTTGAGGTCCGCCGCTTCGAAATATCGTCCCCGCCGCGCAAAGATCTCGTTGCGCGCGATACGGAGCTCGTCTTGGGACAGTCCGCGCAGGTCTGCGACCGTGAGCAGCCGTCGATCCGAATCGGGAAAGATGAAGCCGCCTGGCGCAGGACCGCCGGATTCATAACGATCGATCAGGGCCACATTCGCCTTCTCGACGGCGTTCAACTGCGGATCCCAGGTGTGGGGCACGTACCAGGCGAACCTGCTGAACCGCGCCGTCAGATCGGGCGAGTTGAAGTAGCGGCCTCGCCGCGCAAAGATTTCGTTTCGCGCGAGGCGCAGCTCATCCTTGCTCAGCGCCCTCAAATCGCCATCGGCAAGAAGCCGGCTGTCGGAATCCGGAAACAGAAGATCCGATTGGGTTCGAGCGGCCGCAGCCGCGGACGGCGTGGAATTCGCAGGAGGCGTTGAGATCGGCGCCGGCACGTTGACCGCGGCGACCTGGCCGGCCGGCGTGCCCGAAAAGTAAAATGATCCGTCGATCGGCGAGGAGGAGACCCAGGGCTGCTGGTTGCTGCCGGTGGCGCGCTTGACGAGAAGTCCCACCTGATTGAACGTTTGAAGCACGTCGAGGCCCGGACGCTGCATCGTCTCGACCAGCGCGCGCGTGTAAGGGCTGTGTCCGTCGGATCCGTCGAGCGCGACGTTGCCGGGTTGCGTCGCATAGGAGAGCAGCGTTCCCTCCGGCGCCCGGATCTGCGCGAGACCGCTGTCGGAGCCACGCAGGCCGCGTCCGCCAAACGGATTGTTCCTGCACGCATCGAGAATGACGATGTTCAGCTTGGTTCCTGCGCCGTCCATCTGCCGAAGCACCAATGCGGCGTCGACCATCTGGAAATCGACGTCGGTCTCACGCGTCGGATTGGCGGAAATCGGCACGAGGTAATTGGTCCCGCGGACCTGGATGCCGTGGCCAGCGTAATAGAACAGGGCGACGTCCGCGCCGATCAACTGGTTACCGAAGCGCTGGACCGCTGCGTCGAAGCTGGGCTTGTCCAGCTCGACCTGGGCACCGCCGCCGACCAGCGTGAAGCCGAGCTTCTGCAACGTATCGGCCACCAGCACCGCGTCGTTCCGGGGATTTTCCAGCCGTGACACGCTCTGGTAGGCGGAATTGCCGATGACGAGGGCGACGCGCCTTTCAGCAGCGGCCGGGTGGGCAAAACACACTGCAAACAGCAAGGCGAAAAGAAACTTCCAACACATTGCCCATTTCCGTGACAGAAAGCCGGAAAGCTAGCAGAGCCGGCCCCTGAAATCGATGGCTGCAGGCCGGATTGCAGCGGCATGGCGGATCGATCTCCGCCCCTTCCCGGACCGCCGCAAGCCCGGGCGGCTAAACCCCTCCAGAGGCTCCTCCGTGCGGACGCGGGAAGACCAAGTGAATGGTTGCCGCACGGGGATGTGAGTGGTATCCCGCGCCCATGACGACCGTCCCCATTTCGAACATCCGCAATTTCTCCATCGTCGCCCATATCGACCATGGCAAATCGACGCTGGCCGACCGCCTGATCCAGATGACCGGCGGCCTCTCCGACCGCGAAATGGCGGGCAAGGAGCAGGTGCTCGATTCCATGGACATCGAGCGCGAGCGCGGCATCACGATCAAGGCGCAGACGGTGCGCCTCGCCTACCGCGCCAAGGACGGCAAGGACTACATCTTCAACCTGATGGACACGCCCGGCCATGTCGACTTCGCCTACGAAGTCTCGCGGTCGCTGGCGGCCTGCGAGGGTTCCCTGCTGGTGGTCGACGCCAGCCAGGGCGTCGAGGCGCAGACGCTCGCCAACGTCTACCAGGCGCTCGACAACAATCACGAGATCGTCCCGGTCCTGAACAAGGTCGACCTGCCCGCGGCCGAGCCCGAGAAGATCAGGCAGCAGATCGAGGACGTCATCGGTATCGACGCTTCCGACGCGGTGATGATCTCGGCCAAGACCGGTCTCGGCATCCCAGACGTGCTGGAAGCCATCGTCACCCGCCTGCCGCCGCCGAAGGGCGACCGCGACGCGACCTTGAAGGCGCTGCTGGTCGACAGCTGGTATGACGTCTATCTCGGCGTCGTCGTTCTCATCCGCGTCGTCGACGGCGTCATGAAGAAGGGCAGCCGCGTGCGCATGATGGGCACGGGCGCTGCCTACGACGTCGAGCGCGTCGGCTTCTTCACGCCGAAGATGCAGCAGGTCGACGAGCTCGGCCCCGGCGAGATCGGCTTCATCACAGCCGCGATCAAGGAAGTCGCCGACACCCGCGTCGGCGACACCATCACCGACGACAGGAAGCCGGTCACCGAAATGCTGCCGGGCTTCAAGCCGGCGATCCCCGTGGTGTTCTGCGGCCTGTTCCCGGTCGACGCCGACGACTTCGAGACGCTGCGTGCCGCGATGGGCAAGCTGCGGCTCAACGACGCCAGCTTCTCCTTCGAGATGGAGACCTCCGCCGCACTCGGCTTCGGCTTCCGCTGCGGCTTCCTCGGACTTCTGCACCTCGAGATCATCCAGGAACGGCTGTCGCGCGAGTTCGACCTCAATTTGATCGCGACCGCGCCGAGCGTCATCTACAAGATGAAGCTCACCGACGGCACCGAGCTCGAGATCCACAATCCCGTCGACATGCCTGACGTGGTCAAGATCGAGGAGATCCAGGAGCCCTGGATCGAGGCGACGATCATGACGCCCGACGAATATCTCGGCAGCGTGTTGAAGCTGTGCCAGGACCGCCGCGGCTCACAGAAGGAGCTCACCTATGTCGGCTCCCGCGCCATGGTGAAATACGATCTGCCGCTCAACGAGGTCGTGTTCGACTTCTATGACCGCCTGAAATCGGTCTCCAAGGGCTATGCCTCGTTCGACTATCATCTGACCGACTACAAGCCGGCCGATCTCGTCAAGATGCAGATCCTCGTCAATGCCGAGCCGGTCGATGCGCTCTCCATGCTCGTGCATCGCACCCGCGCGGAAGGGCGCGGCCGCGCGATGGTCGAGAAGATGAAGGAGCTGATTCCGCCGCACATGTTCCAGATCCCGATCCAGGCGGCGATCGGCGGCAAGGTGATCGCGCGCGAGACGGTGCGCGCCCTGCGCAAGGACGTCACCGCGAAATGCTACGGCGGCGACATCACGCGCAAGCGCAAGCTTCTGGAGAAGCAGAAGGAAGGCAAGAAGAAGATGCGGCAGTTCGGCAAGGTCGACATCCCGCAGGAAGCTTTCATTGCCGCGCTGAAGGTGGATAGCTGAGGCGGGGGCTGGCGACGCGCCGGCCCGACCTCAGTACCCGGCCAAACAAAAAACGCGAAAACAACCCCATGCACAGTAGCCGCCCCCTTGGCGGCATTGCGTTTTTTGGGAGCTTACGAAGCCGGTTTGCTCCGTCGGGCAAAACAGGGCTACCGTGAGAGCATCGCGGAAGGCGTGATGCAAGCGATCACGTCCGATCCCTGACCGATCACGCTTTCTTCGCCGCGACGTACCGCGCGAAATTGTCGAGGATCGCCTGCCAGCCGCCCCGCTGCTGCTCCTCCGAGTGCGTGGTTTCGCCATCGAACGCGACGCGGACGACAACGCCGTTCGGACCGGGCACGAACTCCACCTCGGCCTTGCGATCGCCGAAAGCGTATTCGATCCGCTTGTGCTCGACGATCTTGGTGTAGGTGCCGGCGAAGTCGAAGCCCATGCTGCCGTCCTTGGCTTCCATCCGCGACGAGAAGGCGCCGCCTTCGCGCAAATCGACCGTCGCCTTGGTCGTGTGCCAGTCGTCGGACGCCGCATTCCACTTCACGATGTCGGCGGGCGTCGTATAGGCCTGCCAGACCTGGTCGATGGGGGCGGCGACGCTGGTTTCAACGGTGATCCTCATGGGCATTGCTCCAGTTCATTCCTGCAGTCGAGGTGCGACATCACGTCCCGCGTGCCGCCATGGGCGGCACTTTTCGGGACTTGTCACCCAAGGACGATTGAAACCCGTCGGCGCCGACATGGTCGAGCGAAAAAAAATCGTCGGGAGACGCGTCCACCTGCGCGCAATCAGCGCGTCAGCAGATCTTTTGAAAACGGTCGCGCCAGCGCGATACCTTGACCGGCGGCAGCACGTAGCTCTTGCCTTCGGCTGCGACCCTCAGGGGCTGGCCCGCCCCCAAAAGATCCAGGACGCGGTTTTCCAGCATGCGCCATTGATCGTCGGCGAGCCCGGGATGACCAAGGTCCGCCTGGTTGAACATCGAGGTGTTCGGCGGGAAGGACTGAGGGCCCGCGTATGCGAAGCCGGCGAACTCCATCTGCGTCTTGCCGTTGCCGATCGTGATCGAGGCTTCGGTGTGGTCCTTTGTCGGCGCGTTCCCCGGATAGACCGCATCCAGCTCAAAATGCGAACCGCAGCCGATGCGGAACACGGTCTTGCCGCGCGGGTCGGAAGAGGCGAGCCATGGCCGATCCTGGCGGTCCATTTCGAACGTCCATGCACCGCTCCACATGTCCTTCGAGGGGCCGCCGGCCGCCGTTGCCGCAGACAATCCGAGCCACATCAGGGCGAGGGCAAGTTGGAGCCGTCTTGCACGCTTCGTCATGGTCCCCTCAACGCGAACCGCGATGAACATTTCACAAAGGACTTCTCGACTGGCCTGCTCAGATCGGCCTTGTCTTCCCTCGAATGGCCATCGACCGTTTCAGGACTTGGTCAGCATCGGCAGTGCGACCTTGATTCCTGTAGATGCCGGCGAGGTTGTCCAGGACACCAGCAAGATCCGGATGATTGGAGCCGAAGGTTTTCTCGAAAGTCGCCACCGACCGCTTGAACAGCCGCTCGGCCTCGCTGTTTCGCCCCTGACGCGCATAGAGTGCACCGAGATTGTTCAGCGCCTGAGCGACGTCGGGATGATCGGGACCGAAGGCCTTCTCGGCCACCACCATGGACCGCTTCAGAAGCCGCTCTGCATCGGGATAGCGATGCTGCTGGATGTAGGTATCTGCCAAATTGTTCATCAGCACCGTCGCTTCGGGATCGTCGGGGCCGAGTGCTTTCCGCACCACGGCGAGGCCCCGCTTGAACAGCGGCTCGGCCTGATCGTATCGGCCCTGGCTGCTGTAGACGGCGCCGAGATTGCACAATGGCGACACGATCAAGGGGTCATTGGCGCCGAGCACTTTCTCGTCGATGGCGATCGATCGCTTCAGGAGCGGCTCCGCTTCCGCGAAGCGCCCTTCCGCGCGATAGAGATCGCCGAGATTGTTCAGCACCATGGCGACTTCCGGATGATCCGGGCCTAGCGTCTTCTCGCGGATGGCCAGCGCCCGCTTGTACAGCGGCTCGGCAACGGCGAATTCGCCGAGATTGTGATGGATCGTGCCGAGGTCGCTCAGCGGCATCGCGACGCGCGCGTCGTCCGGGCCGAACTGCTCCTCGTGAAGGGCCAGGGCCTTCTGGGCCAGTGGCAGCGCTTCCGCGTACTTCCCTGCCTGATAAAGCACCTTCATCTGCCGCGTGAGCGCGCCTGTCTCGCCCTCCTCGCCGTAGGAGGGCGAGCCGAACGACAGGCTCAAAGCCAGCGCGGCGACTGCAACGCGGATCGATGCTGTCAGGGTCTTCATCGCGTCTTTCTCTCGTCCCGGCAAAAGGGGACCAACACGCCGTTGGTGCTCCCAAAAGCCGGACAGGTTCAAGGCGGCGGCAGCTGTGCGCAGCCGCGAGAACAATCACATCGTCATTGTCCGAGCTGCTGAAGCACGGCGAACCACAATGCGAGCGGCTCCCTGAGGGCGCCCGGCTCGGACGGCTTCTGGCGAACGGCGGTGTGCACCATGACGAGCTTGGAGGCTGGATCGACCAGTATGACCTGACCGCGGATGCCGAGTAGCGCAAATCTGCGCGGCTCGCCCGGCAGGAGCCACACCTGATAGCCGTAGCCGAAATAGGATGTGGCGACGCCCGGAGCGAGATGACCATCGCCTGGTCTGACGGTCGTGGCATCGAGCAGCCACTGCCGCGGGATTAATTGGCGGCCTTCCCAGGCGCCGTCGTGTGCGAGCAACCGGGCCAGGCGCGCATAATCGCGCAAGGTCGCGTTGAAGCAGCAAAAGGCAATCTCCTGCCCGCTGCCGTCGATCGCCCACGACGCATCGGCCTCTGCGCCGATGGGGTCCCAGATCCGGTCGTGAAGATAGTCGGCAACCGGCGTGCCCGTGGCGGCGCGCAGGACCAGGCCAAGGATCTCGGTTTCAACGCTTGCATAGTGCCATTTGGTCCCCGGCGGCGCGCTTCGGGTGTTGAATTGCGCGACGATTGCCGCGGGGTCTTTCGGCTCATCGACGAACAGCGCCCGCCCAAGCCGGGCGATGTCGTCGTTGCCATCGTAGACTTCCGAGAATTCGACGCCCGACGACATGTTCAGCAAGGCCCGGATGGACGTGTTGCCATATTCCGTTCCTGCAAGCGCGGGGACGTAGGTCGAGACGAGGTCGTCAATCGACTTGATCCGTCCCTCCGAGACCGCGATGCCGACCAGCATGGCAACCAGCGTCTTCGCCATGGACTGCGAGACAAAGCGGTCGCGGTCGGTCCGCGCATATTGATAGTGCTCGTACAGGATGGTGTCGTCCCTGGCGATCAGGAGTCCCGTCGCCGGGTTGCGCTTGAGGTAATCCGCGATGCTCAGTCGCTCGTTACCAAAACTGTAGGCAATCGACGGCTCCGTCGCGCGCTTGAATTGCCATGGCGCCGCCGCGCGACCGATCGCGCGCGAGCGGTATAGCTCGTCGAAATGGCTGTAGACCCCGACCAGCTTGTCGATCTGGGGGGCGCCGCCCCGCGTGCCGACCGGGTAACCCTGAGCCGCGCCATAGAGTTCGGCATCGGGGCCGCTCTCGGAAAAGACCGGCCCCGGATCGCCGGAGGAGGTTTTGCCGTCCTGTGCGTATGCTGGAGGTGCCGCGACCGCGGCAGCAAAAATGATGGGCATGACAAGCCAGCGGCAACCGCGTGGCCTGCAGACTGCTCCCCATGTCATTGAACTTGCCTCCTCACACGTTCCTGTGTGTGCGCTTGCGAACGCGGGCCAGTGACGGGCGTCATGCTATCATGACGGGCAGACGGTGTCAGCGTGCGGTCGCAGCCTGCCTTGCCCTTCACCGCCCAATGGGCCACCATCGCCGCGCGCAGCATCAACAAAACCAAGAGCGCCGAGGAAACGCAATGAGCAAGCCATCACGCTTCGACTATGGCTGGGTCGTCGTCGCAGCGGGAGCGCTGATGACCTGTGTCGGGTTCGGCACGATGCTGTCGCTGGCGGTGTTCCTGCAGCCGATCTCGGATGCGATGGGCTGGTCGCGCGCCGGCGTGTCGGCGGCGGCGACACTGGATTTCCTCTGCATGGGATTTGCCGCGTTCCTCTGGGGCGCGCTGTCGGACCGGTTCGGCACCCGCATCGTGGTGCTCGCGGGAAGCCTCTTGCTGGGCCTCGGCCTGGTCACCGCGAGCCAGGCGACGAGCCTGTGGCAATTCCAGCTTTGCTTCGGCGTGCTGATCGGCATTGCCGCCGGCAGTTTCTACGCACCGATGATGGCGCTGGCGAGCGCCTGGATCGAAAAGAACCGCAGCCTTGCGGTGGCGCTGGTCTCGGCCGGCATGGGCGTCTCGCCGGTGACGATCGCGCCGACCGCGAGCTGGCTGATCACGGCCTATGACTGGCGCACCGCAATGCTCGTGATCGGCATCGCTGCATGGGCGCTGCTGATTCCCGCCTGCTTCCTGGTACGGCCGGCGCCGGCAGCGGCAGGCGCCGCGACCGCGAACGCGGCACCAGAAGCCGAGCTGACCGCGGCGCAGGCGTTGCGCACGCCGCAATTCGTCGCGCTGGCGGCGGCGCATTTCGCCTGCTGCGCCGCGCATTCCGGCCCAATCTTCCACATGGTGTCCTATGCCATGGTGTGCGGCATCGCCCCGCTCACGGCGGTGACGGTCTACAGCGTCGCCGGCGTTTCGGGCCTCGGCGGCCGCCTGCTGCTGGGTGCGCTCGCCGACCGTATCGGTGCAAAACCCGTGCTGGTCGGCGGCCTGTTCGTGCAGGCGATGTGCATCGCGACCTATCTTGCCGTCGCCCAGCTCGGCGAATTCTACGCGCTCTCGGTCGTGTTCGGCCTCGCCTATGGCGGTGTGATGCCGCTCTATGCGGTGCTGGTCCGCGAGTTCTTCGGCGCGCGCATCATGGGCACCGTGTTCGGCGCGGTGTCGGCCTTTGCCAGCCTCGGTATGGCACTCGGGCCGTGGGCCGGCGGGCTCGTGTTCGACAATTTCCAGCAATACACCTGGCTGCACGCCGGCTCCTTCGCCATCGGCCTCGCCGCCGTCGCGGTGGCACTGAGCTTTCCGACGAAGCGCAGGCCCTCGCTCGACTTTGGCCGCGCTGCGGCGTGACGAGGGAGCGGGCCGGCAGCCGGGCATCACGGCACGGCCGCGCCGGTGACCGCGGTGGTGGGCGCCGTCTCGCGCGGCGCGCGACGCCCGTTCAGCAACACGCCGATGAAGGTGAAGCGCACCCGGAGTTGATAGCTCGCCAGCATCGGAACGAGCGCCGCGACGAGGATGATCGTGAACTTCAACGGCCCGGGCCAGGCACGCTGCGACACCGCGACCTGCAGCGCCATCACGATCGGCATGTGGATCAGATAGAGCCAATAGGAGGCATCGGCGAGGTAACGCCTGATCGGGCTGAAGCCGGACATGAAGCGGAGCGCGAGGCCGATGAAGGCGAAGGTCGAAATCCAGATCGCCGGAGCATACGGGATGGCGGCCACGAGCCTGAGCGTCTCGGCGCGGACCGGCGGCTTCGGCGCACCCGGCGCTGAACTCATCACGCCTGACAGCACGAAGCTGGTCAGGATCAGGCCAAGCGCCAGCACGAGATTCCACAGCCAACGCCGCTCCAGGGTCCGCAGCAGCTCGATCTGCCGGTGCAGCAGCCAGCCGACACCGAAGGCGGTGCCGAAGCCGATCCAGGCCTGCGCGTTGGTGACGAAGGATTGATCCGGCGTCCTCACGCCGACCGCGCCAGCCCATCTCGGGTCGAGGCTGAAGGCGATGCCGATCGGGATCGCCAGAACCAGCGAGGCCAGCGGGTTTTGCATGATCCCCGCGAAGAGACGGTCCAGCGCCGTTCGCAAAGCGCCTGACGCATCGAGCCAAACGACGAGGCTGCGCAGCAGGAGGGCGGCGGCATAGAGCTCCAGCAGCACGTAGAGAAACCAAAAATGGGCGAGCGGGAAATCCGGCAGCACCGGCCAGTTGCGCATACCGGCCGTCGGACCGCCATTCGGAAACTGTGATGCCCAGTTCACGGCCAACGCCATGACCGGAAACACCATGGGCCAGAAGATCACCAGCGGCAGCCCGATGCGCTGCAACCGGTCCCTGACGAAGCCCCCAATCCCCCGGCGATGAAAGCTCATCCGAGCAAAGAAGCCCGCCATCAGGAAGAAGGTCGTCATCCGGAACACGTGGATAGAGAAAGACAGGAAGCCCACGGAAAGGCTTGGATGGGTGTCCTGGATGAACCAGAACCGGGGCGAGACGGGCACGAACGATAACGCCGCGTGCAGGACAATGCCAAGCAGCAGGGCAAAGGCCCTGACTGCATCGAGGGCGTGCAATCGTTCGGACGCAGAATTGGCGGCGATCGGAGGGGGCATGGTCAGGCTCGCTGATGAGGACTAGGCTCCCAGCCTGCCCAATCACGCCCGCGCCTTCTCGCCGAATCCGGAAATCGGCTAACCGATGTCGCGGCGCCACTGGCCGATTTCCTGATCGCGCGCCGAGCCCGGCGCCGTTTGGACCAGGGCGTCGCGCCGAAATTCGCTCGGGGTCATGCCCGTCTCGGCCTTGAAGGCGCGGTTGAACGGACCGATCGACTGAAAGCCGGCATCCATCGCAATGGTCAGCACCGGCACCTCGCGCTGGGCCGGATCGGACAGCGCCGTCTTGGCATCTTCGATGCGATAGCGATTGAGGAAGGCATTGAAGTTGCGATAGCCGAGGCCTTCGTTGATCGCCTGCCTGAGCCGATACTCGGGAACGTCGAACCGCGCGGCGAGCGCCCCGATTGCAAGTCCTTCCTGCCGGTAGACCCGCTCGACGGTCATGACATGATCGAGCCGCCGGAGCAGGAGGGGATCGACCGCTACTCCGCCGGTCGTGGCACGATCGGCCCTTCGGGCCTGCGGGCTGATGTCACCAGGCGCAATCGCTGCCGTGGCGTCGTTGGCCGTGACGGCCGTCGGCATGCCAAAAGTCCCCACGCCGGCCAACATAGCCACCACGAACAGGCACAGCGCGGTCGGAAAGCTCCCGGCGCCACCGGGGACGACGACGGGAATCGCCGCAAAGCCAGCACCGGCCACCACCGCAATGAGCCCGACATTGATCGCGAGCATCGCCAGCCGCAGCCGGCGTCGCCGCGCTACAAGGTCGACGCGCCAGGTCTTGACGGTCTGGACCGCGGCTGCGACCGCCAGCCCCAGAGTGACCAATGACAGAACCCGACCACCGGCCCCGGCCAAGGCAGGCCAGTTCGCCCAACCCAGTGTGAGCGCGAATCCGAAGGCGACCATGGCAAGCCAGACCGCGCCGTGCCATCGCTTCAGCACGAAATCGTCGTCGAACGCCGCGCGCGCCCACAGCCAGAACACGGCGGGTTGCGCCGACAGGATCGGCAACACCCACCACCAGAACGCCTTGGGAAAGTATGGCGCGGTCGTGATGGCGTAGAACACGCCACCGGCCGACATGGCCATGCCCAACAACGTGTGCTGATCGGTGGCTCGACGCAGCAGCGCCACGATAATGATCAGCAGGAACACCCCGCTCACCGCGCCGCGCAGCCCGAGATCGACAGCCGTGAGCCCCATCGCGGTCACACCTTGTGCCATGCACTTCCCCTCGAAGACGGCGGCCGATCCGAACCGGATCTATGGCGCGTCATCGAGCTCGCGCTCCATGACGATCGTGCGTTCATCACCATGGTAGCTGTCGCGCACCACCCTGAACCCGAGCCTGGCATAGAATATCTCCGCGGTGACCGAGGACGAGAGTGTCAAGGCAGGAATGTTTCGCTCGCGTGCGACACGCTCGACCTCCGCCATCAGCCGCTTGCCGATACCGCGGGCCTGGGCATCGGGTGCCACGAAGACGGTACGGACGACGCTGCCATCGAGGCCTGCCGTTCCAACGACGCGGCTGCCGATGGCGGCAACGAAGATCGTGCGCTGCCCGATCAGCTGCCTGACTGAGTCCGGGTCAAAACTGCACTCGATCCTTTCAATGATCGCGTCCGTGTAGTCCTTGGCATTGGTCTCGCGCAGCGCACGCACGATGACCTCACTGATGCCATCGGCGTCGTCTTCGCGCGCGGGCCGGATCGTGCACTCCATGGATCGCTTGTCTGAAACCGCTGGAAGGACTGGAAGCTTACCCTGCACTGCACGACCGGTCATCGGCTTGTCGCGCGAGCAAGCCCAATGCTACCATTGGTAGCATACTCGTAGCAAGCCCACCGAGAGGACGCGATGGACCAGCCGATCCGCGGCGATGCGAAGGCGCCGGCCATGCCGACGCCGCAGCAAGCGTCGATGAGCGAGATCATCGACGCCCTGGCCGGCGGACGGATCACCGCCACGCTGCTGACCGAGCTCTATCTCGCGCGTATCGAGGCCTATGACCGCAACGGGCCCGCGCTCAATTCGGTTCGCGCGCTCAATCCCAATGCGCGCGCGATCGCGGGCGAGCGCGACGGCATCAGGCCATCGGTGGAGCGGCCGCTGGCCGGCGTGCCGATTCTGCTCAAGGACAACATCGCCACCGGCGACAAGCCGCAGACCACGGCGGGCTCGCTGGCGCTGGAAGGGGCGCGCGCCTGGAGCGAGCACAAGCTGCTGCGGCTGGCACACGCCTTCGAGCAGGCAACGCGGGCGCGCAAGCCGCCGCCGGAGCGCTGAGTCTTCCGGTCGAGCGACGCCCCCTCTATCTCGGCCGCAGCGCGGCGGTCACAAGGGGGCTTTCTCACGGCTAAGTCCAGGGCTCCAGTTGCAAGTCGGTCTCCAGCGGAACGTTCTTGCCCGACGCGACCTCGGTGTTCACGACCGGTTTGCCGTTGCGATCGAACACGCGAACCTTGAGCTGCGATTTCGTCCTGTCGATCTCGAGGCGCGCGAAATTGTCGTCCTGGGTAAAGCCCCATGACTTGTAATGCATGCGCGTCTTGCCGTCCTTGAGCGGAAACGCGTCCCATTGCTCGGGCAATCGGGAATTGTGCACGTACCCATTCGGGTCTCCATCGGCGAACGGAAATGGCCAATAGAACGCCGATGACGTGACCGCGAATGCCCTGAGAGGCAGGGCTCTCTTCCTCTGACCCTGATCCCGCTCGAAGGAGATTTCGGCGACATTTGAGCAGTGAATGTCGCCGGAGAGGAAGACGACATTCTGGATGGCTTCGTCGACGATGTGGTCGAGCAGTTCCTTACGCGTCTGCGGGAATGCCGGCCAGCTATCACTGTCGTCGCGATTGTTTCCGTTGACGTCGAACAGCAGGGTATCGAGACCTTTCTTCGTCCGGTCGTCGATCCGTTCGTCCATCGCATTCGGAACGAACACGCTGGATGAGACGATGAACTTCGGGACGTTGTTGCGATCCTTCTGCATCTGCGAAAGCCAGTCTTTCAGCCTGCGCATTTGTCCGGGATGATGCTCGTCGATGGTGGGATAGCCGAGCATGTAATTGTCGCGCAGTCCGTTATCCAACGCGCGGTCGTTGTTGTTCTTGTAACGCTGCGTGCGGGTGTCGAGAACGAAGAACGGGTAGCCGCCGCAATCGAACGTATAGTACAGCAGACGCCCCCAGGTGCGCGGACTGTGGCTCCATTGGTAGTTCATGTAGGCGGTGACCGCGTAGTTGAACACCATGTGCTTGCCGGGATCGCCTTTCAGCCGGTCCTGGGTCCAGTTGTCCTCGATCTCGTGGTCGTCGAGGATCATGTAGGTGCTCGATCGCTGCAGCAGATTGCGCAGGTTCTGCGCCGAATAGGCCGTCGTATAGCGCTCCTGAAATTCGTCGTACCGCTCGGCCCGCAGGATCGGAACGAAGCGATTGAGCATGTCGGCATAGATCTGATCGCCGCACATCATGGTGAAGGAAGCCGCCGGGCCGATCGGGCTGTCCTTGAAGTGCTGGGACATCGGCCCGAAGATCTGGTCGGCCTCCTTGATCTTCCAAAGCAGCCCCGGATAGCGGCACGATCCGAGCAGGAATGCGAGAGTGTCGGCGATCTGCCCCGCAGGCGGGAAGGTGCGGAACGTCGCTTCGCATTTCGATGGATCGAGCCCCAACAGATCGTTCTTGATGATGTTGATGTCAGGCAAGATCGCGATGAGTTGCAGATCCGACGTCCGGGACGTGTTCGGCGTGGGATCGTCGACCGTGAGGACGCCGACCCGAACGGTGTATGCCGTATTCGGCATGAGCGGCTTTGCCGGCACGTTCTTGTTCAGGTTTACCGCGACTGCGACTTCTTCCACGCTGTCGAGGTCGATCGAGTCATAGTAGCCGAGCTGGACGTCAGAGCCGAGGACGAAGGTCCCCGTGCGGTCAAATTCGCGGTTGAGCCGGAAGTACCAAGCGAAATTGATCTTGCCGTCTTCCACGATCCCGATCACGCCAATGGTGCGGCGATTTTCGTCGAGCTGCGCCCTGTCATCCGCGGGGTCCGCAGCGCGGACCCAAATCCTGGCTGTCGTATCAGTGGTGTGACCGACAATCGGTCCAAGTCCCGGCTCGCGCAAACTGACCATGAAAATCTCCCCGTGTTGAAAACGGTCAGTAAAGTTCAGAACGGATGATAATGCAACCGGAAGGTGTTTGCGACGGTGAGGCCGGATGCCGCGATGGCGCTCGCATCCTGCACGCGGCTGATTTTCGCCGCGGGCGCGGAATTCTTGATCGGACCCGACGAATGGGTCACCATCCGCCCGCCCACCGAACAGCAATCAAGAGGGGCACGGGAAGAGACATGACAAAGGCCTCGACCATCGACCTCGTCGAACGGGCCCGCGCCATTGCGCCGCTGATCGCGCGCGAGGCGGACGAGATCGAGCGGACGCGGCGGCTGACGCCGGCGGTCGTCGCCGCGCTGATCGAGAACGGGCTCTATCGCGCCCTCCTCCCGCAAAGTCTCGGCGGCACCGAGGCCCCGATCGAGATCTTCATGCAGATGCTGGAGGAGATCGCGAAGGCTGACGCCTCGACCGCCTGGTGTCTCGGCCAGTGCAGCGTCTGCGCGATGATCGCGGCCTGGCTCGACCGCGACACCGCGCAGGAGATCTTCAATACACCGCCCGGCATCCTGGCCTGGGGCGCGATCGCGCATGAGGCGCGCAGCGTCGGGGGCGGCTATCGCGTCACGGCGCGGTGGGATTTCGCCTCGGGCTCGCGGCAGGCGAGCTGGCTCGGGGCCCATGTGCGCATCGTCGGGGCCGACGGCAGCCCGCGGAAAAATGCCGACGGCTCGGCGGAGGTGCGCACCATCCTGTTCCCCGCCACGAGCGCGGTGTTGCACGACGTGTGGCAGGCGATCGGCCTTGCCGGCACCGGCACGGATTCCTACGAGGTGGCCGACCTCTTCATCCCCGAGCGCTTCACGGCGTTTCGCGACGTGGCCTCGGCGCTTCGCGAGACGGGCCCGCTCTACAAAATCGGCACCGGCTCTGCCTTCAGCCTCGGCTTTGCCGCGGTCTCGCTCGGCGTCGCACGCGCCACGCTGAATGCCGCCATCGCGCTGGCGCGCGCAAAGCACCCCTCATTGGCAGGCAGCGCCATGCGCGACAATCAGGCCGTCCAGGGGCTGATCGGCCGCACCGAAGGCGATTTGCGCGCGGCCCGCGCCTATCTGTACGCCACCGCGCATGCGATGTGGCACGACCTCTGCCTCACGGGCGAATTCAGCGCGGCCCATCGCAGCGCGGTCCGCTTGGCGGCGACCTGGACCATCCATCAATCGGGACGCGTGGTCGACGCCGCCTATCACATGGCGGGCGCGACCGCGGTGTTCCGAAAGCATCCGTTCGAGCGACGGTTTCGCGACATGCACGCCATCGCGCAGCAGATCCAGGCGCGGGACAGCCATTATGAAGACGTGGGCAAGGCGATCCTGGCGGAGGGCTCCGGCGCCAAGAACTGAATTCGCCTACGCCTTGCGAGCACCGAGCAGCCGGCCGCGCCAGCCCATGACGATAACCAGGGCAATCATCAGCACGAGGGCCACAGCGGCGGCGGAGTCGACGATGTGGTCGCTTCCGTTGCAAACGTCCTGGTAGAGGCACGCCCGCGACAGGACGCCGGCGCGGACCAGGACCGCGAGCACACCGAGATAGAGGAAGACACCGAGCGCCAGATACACCATTGTCACGAGCGCACGCCGCAGGCGCGAGGGCATGGTTGGATCGTCCTCGCGCCGCTCCGTGATGAACTGGCCGGGCTTCGCCTTGGCGGGATCGCGGATCTGGACGGTCGAATGCGTCAGCAGATCGTGCACCGCCTGGTTGCGGCGCGTGGCAGCCAGGATCACGAACGAATACCAGCCCAGAATGCTCTTGACGGCAAAGCGCGCCAACGCCTTGGCGAAGCTCAGATTGCCGCCGTGGTCGTCGACGACGCGCAAATTGGTCCAGATATGCCCGAGCGTGCCGCCGGCGCGCCAGACCAGCACCGGCTCGTAGAGCAGCAGGATGACGACGACCGCGACGCCGAGACTGCGGCTGAGTCCATCGCTCGCGACATTGCTGGCAACCGCCAGGGCGCCGAACAGCAGGGCCGTCGCCAGCATCCAGTCCAGCAGAACGGCCTTGAACCGGCGCGAGAAGCGGGCATAGCGCGGGCCAGGCAGCGGCAGCGGAGGCGCATCAGAAATCATGGGGCCGCATCCGTTCGATCGATCCAATCATGAGACGCCGGCAGCGCGCGGCAGGTTCGATTGCCCCGCGGCAGCGCCTACGCCACCAGCGCAGCCTCGCCGCCGTCGATGCCGCGCTGGGCGACGAGCAGGCTGACGATCTCGATATTGGGCCGGGCCTTGCTGAACAGAAAGCCCTGGCCTTCGTCGCAGCCTTCGGCCCTGAGGCAGCTGAGCTCGGCTTCGGTCTCGACGCCTTCGGCGGTGATGGTGACCCCCAAGCCCTTGCCGAGGCTGACGATGGAGCGGATGATCGCCTGCGCCTCGCGGTTGGCGCCGAGATCGCGGACGAAGGACTGGTCGATCTTGATCTTGTCGAAGGGGAAGCTGCGCAAATAGCTGAGGCTGGAATAGCCGGTGCCGAAATCGTCCATCGAGATGCGCACACCCAGCGCGCGCAAGGCATGCAGCGTCGCCAGCACCTGCGCGCTCTTCTCCAGCAGCAGCGTCTCGGTGATCTCGAGCTCGAGCCGGCGCGGCGGCAGGCCGGAAGCTTTAAGCGCCTCCGTCACCATCGAGAGCAGATTGCCGCTGCGAAACTGCAGCGGCGACAAATTGACGGCGACGCGGACGTCGTCCGGCCAGGTCGCGGCATCGAGGCAGGCCCGGCGCAGCATCAGCCGGCCGAGCGGATTGATCAGGCCGGTGTCCTCGGCCACCGGAATGAACTCGGCCGGCGAGACCATGCCGCGCTCGGCGTGCGGCCAGCGCACCAGCGCTTCGAAGCCGGTAATGCGGCCGCTCTGGAGATCGATCAGCGGCTGGTAATACGGACGCAGCACGTCGTGCTGGATCGCATCGCGCAGCTCGACCTCGATCTTGCGGCGGCTCTGCGCCCTGGCGTCGAGCGCGGCCTCGAAGAACGCGAAGCTGCCGCGCGCATCCTGCTTGGCGCGCGACAACGCCATGTCGGCGCTCTTGAGCAGCTTCTCGGACTCATCGCCGTCGCCCGGCGCCATGGCGATGCCGATCGAGGCGCCGATCACCACGGAATGGCCGTCGAGCAGATAGGGATCGGCGATGGCCTCGAGCAGGCGCTTTGCCAGGCCCACCGCGTCCTCGGGCCGCGTCAAGCCGCTCTGCAGGATCGCGAATTCGTCGGAATTGAGCCGCGCCAGCGCGTCTTCCTCGCGCAGCGTCGAGCGCAGCCGCTTGGCGACGCCGCGCAGCAGCTTGTCGCCGACCGCGTGCCCCAGCGTGTCGTTGACCGCCTTGAAGTTGTCGAGCCCCAGCATCAGCAGCGCGACCTTCTCGGCGCTGCGCCGCGTGTGCAGCAGCATCTCGTCCATCTGCTGGCGCAGCAGGGTGCGGTTGGGCAGGCCGGTCAGGGCGTCATGCTGGGCCATGAAGGCGAGGCGCGCCTCGGCACGCTTGCGCTCGGTGATGTCCATCAGCGCAAGCAGCACCGCCGGCCGCTCGGCATAGGTCAGTTCGCGGAAATAGATCGCAAGGTCGATCAGCGCACCATCGGCCTTGACGTGCTTCCAGGTGCGGCCGGCCTGTTCCTCGCTCGAACGGTCGGCGATCCAGGGCGGCTCGCTGTCGAAGGCCTGCAGGGCGCGGATCGTCAGCCGCTCGAACTCGGCGCGGCTGTAACCGTAATGTGCGACCGCGGCATCGTTGACACCGAGGATGCGCTCATCGTCCAGCGCGCAGACGATCATGGGGACGGGATTGCCGTCGAACAGCAGGCGGAACGAGGCCTCGCGCTGCTTCAATTCGGTGATGTCGACGCGGAGGCCAACCACGCCGCCATCATCGGTCAGGCGCTCGTCGATCAGGATGACGCGGCCGTCCGACAGCTTCTGTTCGTGGCGCGCGCCGGGCTGATAGAGCCTTCGCAGGCGCTCGGCGATCCACTCGTCCTCGTGGCCCGCGGCCTCCGGGTAGTCGCCGCGGGCAACACCGATGCGCAGCGTGTCTTCGAGGCGCGCGCCCTCTTCGAACAGATCGGCGGTCTTGCTGTAGATCTCGGCGTATTTCTTGTTCCAGAGCACGTAGCGGCCTTCGGCATCGAGAAACACGATGCCCTGCGGCAGGATGTCGACGGCCTGGCGCAGGCGCTCATGGGATTTGCGCGCGTCCGCGATCGCGGCTTCCGCCTCGGCGCGACTGCGCAGGACTTCGTCGCGTCCGGAGAGGGCCCGCTGCGTGCGCGCGAAGCGCAGCTTGCGCGGCGATCGGCCGGTCCGGACACGCACGCCTCTGTTTCGTTTTGTTGCTTTTCGAGACTTCAAACCCAACTTCACTCGTCCCAATCGCGCCCCGCGGCGCAAGTCTTGAGGCAAGTGTCTGAAAGAAAAGTAATCTTGGGCGGCCGCGGTCCGCGCCCGGCGGAGCTTGCTGCCTGTTTGCGTGGCGCCGTTGCGGCGACAGGCGCCATCAGACTGGGTCCAGCGCCGCAATCGATGATCGACTTGCCGCAAAATTGCGCGCACGCTTGAATCCGTTCCGAAATCTCGCGCGATTGCATGCGACCCGCGGATTTATCTCACTCTGCGCACGAATTTTGGTCAATGCAGGATACGGTTATTGCCCCCTTAAGAAACGCCGTTCGAGACACGATTTGGCGAGCCGCGGTGAGCCGGTGGCCGGGCCCAGGCCTCATTCTTAACCCTGATGCAGCATTGGGCTATAAGGACATCTTCATGAGTCGCCGCTGCATTGTCCCCCTCCTGCTTGTCATGACGTTCCTGTCCGCCGGCGACGCGCCGGCCCAGGACAAGGGCAGCGTGAATCCGAAGCCGCTGCCGCCGCTCGCCAACCCGAACGACCCGGACCTCGCCGCGAAGGAACTATTCGCGCGAAAACTGCTGCCGTCGAAGGGACCGGCGCATGTCATCGGCTCCTACACCAAGGGCTGCATCGGCGGCGCGGATCAGATGCCGGTCAACGGCGATCATTGGCAGGTGATGCGGCTGTCGCGCAACCGCAGCTATGGCCATCCCGACATGATCGCGCTGATCAAGCGGCTCGCGGCCAAGGCGCACAAGGACGCGGGATGGCCGGGCATCCTGGTCGGCGACATCGCCCAGCCGCGCGGCGGCCCGGCGCTGTCGGGCCATGCCAGCCACCAGATCGGTCTCGATGCCGACATCTGGCTGACGCCGATGCCGGACCGCCGCCTCTCGCGCGAGGAGCGCGAGGACATGTCGGCGGTGATGATGGTGCGCCAGGACCGGCTCGACATCGACCCCCGCGTGTTCACGCCCGGCCATGTGCTGGTGCTGCGCGATGCGGCGCGGGAGCCGGCGGTGCAGCGCATCTTCGTCAACGCCGCGATCAAGAAGGCGCTGTGCCGCGAGGCCAAGGGCGACCGCGCCTGGCTCTCGAAGATCCGCCCCTGGTGGGGCCACGACTACCATTTTCACATCCGCATGCGCTGCCCGGCCGGTGCCGGCGAGTGCGAGGGCCAGCCGTCGCAGTCCGAGGACGAAGGCTGCAAGCCCGCCGATCTCGCCTATTGGTTCTCCGATGCGGTGCTGCACCCCAAGCCGCCGCCGGAGCCGCCAAAGCCAAAGCCGCCGATGACGCTGGCGCAGATGCCGGCGGCCTGTAAAGCGGTGCTGCATGCGGGCGATGCGAAGCCGTAAGGCTCGGTCAGCACGCCGCCCTTTGACCTCCGGCGTCAGCCTGCTATCTTCGCGCTTGCGATATCCCGGCCGGCCGTAAGCCGCCGCCGGGTCCCGTGGAGCAGCGCTTCCACCCGTCGCTAACGACCCCACCAACGCCAGTCCTGCGCGCATCCTGCGCGCGCGGATTCGCAGGGAGCGCTGCCCATGTTACGCATTTCAGGACTTTTCGCCGCCTTCGTGATCCTCGCGGGCGCAAGCCTTTCGCCGGCCGCCGCCGAGGACAAGACCATCACCGTGTTCGCCGCCGCCTCGATGAAGAACGCGCTCGACGAGGTCGACGCGGCCTACACCGCCAAGACCGGCATCGGGTTCTCGGTCAGCTATGCCGCGAGCTCCGTGCTGGCGAGGCAGATCGAGCAGGGCGCGCCGGCCGACGTGTTCGTCTCGGCCGACACCGACTGGATGGACTATGCGATCGCCAAGAAGACCATCTACGATGCGTCCAGGGTCAACCTGCTCGGCAACAGCATCGTGCTGATCGCGCCGAAGGATTCCAAGGTCGACAACGTCACCATCGCGCAAGGTTTTGACCTCGCCAAGCTCGCCGGCGACGGCAGGGTCGCGACCGGTGACGTCAAGTCGGTCCCCGTCGGCAAATACGCCAAGGCGGCGCTGGAGAAGCTTGGGGCCTGGCAGGCAGCGGAGCCGAAATTCGCCATGGCCGAGAGCGTGCGCGCCGCGCTGACGCTGGTCGCCCGCGGCGAGGCCGCGCTCGGCATCGTCTATTCCACCGACGCCAAGGTCGATCCTTCCGTCAAGATCGTCGGCACTTTCCCGGCGGACTCGCATCCGGCGATCATCTATCCGGTTGCGGCGACTACGACCGCCAAGGCCGGGACCAGCGACTATCTCGCCTTCCTGCGCTCCTCGGCCGCCAAGACCATCTTTGAAAAATACGGCTTCAAGTTCCTGGTCAGCCCGACAATCTGATATTGACGACTTGATGTTCGAGATCTCTCCCGCCGAATGGACGGCGATCCTGCTTTCGCTCAGGGTCGCGATCATCGCAACGCTGGTGGCGACGCCGTTCGGCATCGCGCTGGCGTGGCTGCTGGCGCGGCGCGATTTCTGGGGCAAGTCGGTGCTAGATGCCGTCGTACATCTTCCGCTGGTGCTGCCGCCGGTCGTCACCGGCTATCTGCTGCTCCTCAGCTTCGGCCGGCGCGGCCTCGTCGGAGGATTTCTCGCCGATTATCTCGGCATCGTCTTCTCGTTTCGCTGGACCGGCGCGGCGCTCGCTTGCGGGGTGATGGCGTTTCCGCTTTTGGTGCGGCCGATGCGGCTGTCGATCGAGGTGATCGACCGCCGGCTTGAGCAGGCCGCCGAGACGCTTGGCGCAGCACCGTGGAAAGTATTCTTCACGGTGACGCTGCCGCTGGCGCTGCCCGGCGTGCTCGCCGGCATGGTCCTGGGCTTTGCCAAGGCGATCGGCGAGTTCGGCGCGACCATCACCTTCGTCTCCAACATTCCCGGCGAGACCCAGACGATTTCGTCGGCGATCTACTCGCTGATCCAGACGCCGGATGGCGATGCCGCGGCCGGCCGGCTCGTGATCGTCTCGATCGTGCTGGCGCTGGGCGCGCTGATCGCTGCCGAATGGTTCGTCCGCCGCGCCACGCAGCGCCTGCACGGGAACTGACCATGCTGCGGGTCGACATCGAAAAGCAGCTCGGCGAGTTCTCGCTGTCCGCGTCCTTCGCCAGCGAGGGTCGCGTCATCGGCCTGTTCGGCGCGTCGGGCGCCGGCAAGACGTCGCTGGTCAACATGATCGCGGGCCTGTTGCGGCCCGACCGCGGCACCATCGTGATCGACGGCGAGACCGTCGACGACATTGCGGCCGGCATTCACGTGCCGACGTATCGCCGCCGCATCGGCTATGTGTTCCAGGACGCGCGGCTATTCCCGCATTTCAACGTCGCGCAGAACCTGGACTATGGACGGCGGATGAACAGCCTTGCGCCCGATCCGGCGCAACACAAGCGCGTCATCGATCTGCTCGATATCGGCGCCCTGCTCGACCGCCGCCCCGGAAAGCTATCCGGCGGCGAGCGTCAGCGCGTCGCGCTCGGACGCGCGCTGCTGTCACGGCCGCGCCTGTTGCTGCTCGACGAGCCGCTCGGCGCGCTCGACGAAGGCCGCAAGCTCGAGATCCTGCCCTATCTGGTGCGCTTACGCGACGAAGCCAATGTCCCCATGGTCTATGTCAGCCACGACGCCGCCGAGCTGCGCCAGCTCGCCACGCAGATCGTGATGCTGAAGCAGGGCCGCGTGACGAGTTTTGGTGGGGTGAAGGTGCTGGCGTGAGGTGGGGCGCGACTTGCTTTCGCCCCACCACCGCTGTCATGCGCCGGCTTGGGCGATGACAGCGAGATTGTGGCGGTGATCGTCGGGCGATAGTGAGCGCTAAACCCCAGCCACCGAGCCCCACACATCCGCGAGCTTCTTGCGCAGCGCCTGCGCGCGGGTCAGCGGCGGCGGGGTCTCGTCGTCTTCCGGCAGGCGGAGGCCGACGACGTTGACGCGGCCGCCGGAGATGCTGCGTGCGACCAGCACGATCTCGTCGAGGGCAAGCTCGGCGCCCTCCTTCGGCGCGCGGTCGAGATGGACGTCGAAATAATCTGCGAGCGTCAGCTTGCTCTCGTCCTCGCCGACCTTGACGCCGTAGACCTCGGCGAGCTCGGCGAGCGTGTGCTCGCCGGAGACCATGAAATCGCCGAGCAGATGCGGATCCGGCGCCGAGCTCGGCTGCATGTCGACGAAGAAGCGGTCGAGCGATTCGGCCTTTTCCGGCGGCGCCAGCAGATAGATGTAGTCGCCGGGCGCGATCGGATCGGCCTCCAGCGGCGTCAGGATGTTCTCGTTGCGGATCACCAGCGTCGGCTTGGACCAGGACGGGATCAGGCCGCGGCGAAAATAAAGGCTCTTGGGCCGCACCGGATAACCGACCAGCTGCTGCTCGAGCTGGCCGGGCAGATCCAGCTCGACACGGCGCGGGCCGCGCTCGGCGCGCGGCAGCGCCACATGCAGTTTTCGCGCGGCCGGTGCCAGGGTCCAGCCCTGCAGCAGCAGCGAGATGATGACGACGACGAAGGCGACATCGAAATAGAGATAGGCCTTGGACAGGCCGACCAGCATCGGGATCGACGCCAGGAAGATCGCGACCGCGCCGCGCAGGCCGGTCCAGGCGATGAAGATCTTCTCACGCCAGTTGAAGCGGAACGGCGCCAGGCACACGAAGACGGCGATCGGCCGTGCCACCAGCATCAGCACGAAGGCAACGCCGACCGCCGGCAGCACGCTGGTGCCGAGCCGGCTCGGCGAGACCAGGAGGCCGAGCAGCACGAACATCACGATCTGCGCCAGCCAGGTCGCGGCATCGAGGAAGGCCACCACCTGGTTATGCGCGCGCGTCGGCCGGTTGCCGATGATGATGCCGGCGAGATAGACCGCGAGGAAGCCGGAGGCGTGCATCATCTGCGAGCCGCCGAAGATCACCAGCGCGGCCGTGGTCACGAACGGCGCGTGCAGGCCCTGCGGCAGCGCCACCTTGTTGAGCGCCATGACGACGAGGCGCCCGCCGATAACGCCGACGATGGCGCCCAGCACCGATTCCTGCACGAACTCCATCAGCACGTGGCCGGGCGAGCTCGAGCCGATCGAGATGTACTCGACCAGCATCAAGGTGAGGAAGATCGCGAAGGGGTCGTTGGTGCCGGATTCCGCCTCCAGCGTCGCGCCGACGCGCGGGCGCAGGCGCAGGCCCTGGGTGTGCACCAAGAGGAACACGGCGGCCGCATCGGTCGAGGCCACCACGGCGCCGACCAGCAGCGATTCCGTCCAATTGAGGTCGAGCGCATATTTGGCGAACGGCGCCGTGATCAGCGCGGTCAGGAGCACGCCGGCGGTCGCGAGCACCACGGACGGCGCAAGCACGGTGCGGATGCTGGCAAAGCGTGTCCTGAGGCCGCCATCGAACAGGATCAGGGCCAGCGCCACCGAGCCGACCAGATAGGTGGTGCGGACGTCGTCGAACTGGAGCTGGCCGGGACCGGAATCGCCGGCGAGCATGCCGACCGCAAGGAAGACGAGCAGCAGGGGCGCACCGAAGCGGAGCGCAAGCAGGCTCGACAGGATGCCGGCCATGACGAGGACGGCGCCGAGCAATATGGCGAGGCTGACGGAGTCGAGAGAGGCCATCCACCTTCCGGGTCAAAGCAGCGGGAAAGGCATCCTTATCGTCGGCAGACTCGCGCGCCAACCCATTTTCGCCTCTCGCGGCAATCTGCCCGTATTATACGGCCTTAACCTCCATCACTTAGCGGTGTATCGATGACCCGGCCGCGTCCCTTGTGGGATTCTGCGGCTCCCTCGAATCAATTCCTCCCCGCTTGCCGACGAGACCGATGGACATGGACCTCAAGGACTTCATGGAGTTCGTGCAGACCACCGCGCGCAGCGTCGGGGCGGAAATCTCCTCGCCCTGGTTCTACCTGCAATTCGGCCTCATTCTGGCCGCGGCCGGCATCGCCTATGCGGCGGAGGCCGCCGTCCGCAACCGGGTCGACATGACCTCGCTGGCGATGCGTTGGCCGCTGCCGCTCCGGCACTTCGCCCGGGTGATGGTCTCCAGCGCCTCGACGGCGGTGTTCACGCTGTCGGTGATCGTCTCGCGCGTGGTGATGTACCATGCGACCTGGCCGAGCCGCTCCTACCTGCTGATGGTCGCCGCCAAGCTCGGGCTGGCCTGGCTCGCGATCCGGCTCGTGACCTCGGTGCTGCGTAATGCCTTCATCGTCAAGCTGGTGTCGATCACGGCGTGGTTCGTCGCCGCGCTGTCCATCCTCGGCCAGCTCGATGCGACCGTCGACCTGCTCGATGCCTACGCGATCGTGCTCGGCGGCCTCCGCCTGACCCCGCTGCTGGCGCTCAAGGCCGGTGCGCTCCTCCTCATCGCGCTCTGGGCGACCAACATCGCCAGCAATTTCGCCGAGAGCCGGATCAACGCGACCAGCGACCTGACGCCGTCGGTGCAGGTGCTGCTGGTCAAGATCATCCGCATCGGGCTTCTCGCCGTCGCCATCGTGATCGCGCTCGGCGCGGTCGGCATCGACCTGTCGGCGCTCGCGGTGTTCTCCGGCGCGGTCGGCGTCGGCATCGGTATCGGCCTGCAGAAGATCGTCGCCAATTTCATCTCGGGCATCATCCTGCTCGCCGACAAGTCGGTGAAGCCCGGCGACCTCGTCACCATCGGCGACAATACCGGCCGCATCAGCGCGATGAAGACGCGCTATATTTCCGTCGCCGCCGGCGACGGCCGCGAGTTCCTGGTGCCGAACGAGGATCTGGTGACGCAGAAGGTCGTCAACTGGACCTATACCGACAAGAACACGCTGGTGAAGATCGCCTTCGGCACCAATTACGACGCCGACCCGAAACTGGTCTGCAAGCTCGCGGCGGAGACCGCGGAAGCCCATCCGCGCGCGCAGAAGGGCAAGCCGCCGACCTGCATCCTGACCGAGTTCGCCGAAGCCGGGATGAAGTTCTCGCTGACCTTCTGGATCGCCGATCCTGACGGCATGGACAAGGTCAAGAGCGACGTGATGCTGGCGCTGTGGGACGCCTTCAAGCGGGAGGGCATCCGGGTTCCCTACCCCGTCCGCGAAATCCGCATCCGCGGCGGCGCGCTGCCGGTGGAAACCACCGTAGAAGTCCCGAATTAGGCCGCTTTCGGACACGAGGGCGGAAGGCTCGGCTTGCATGAATGCCGGCAATCATTAAATTAGGGCCTGAAATCAAGCCTTTCCGCCGACAATCGCGATCAGCCCGAAAAGACCGCACAAGCATGAGCTACGTCGAAGCCACCGATACCTCGCTGCGCAAGACCGGACAGATCAAGCTGCATGGGCCGGCCGCCTTCGCCGGCATGCGCAAGGCGGGCGCGCTGGTGGCGAAGTGCCTGGACGAGCTCACCGACATCGTCGGACCGGGCGTGCCGACCGAGCGCATCGACCAGTTCGTCCGCGACTTCGCCTTCAGCCATGGCGCCTATCCGGCGACGCTGATGTATCGCGGCTATCGCTATTCGACCTGCACCTCGCTCAACCACGTGGTCTGCCACGGCATGCCCGGCGACCGTCCGCTGAAGGAAGGCGACATCGTCAATATCGACGTCACCTTCATCGTCGACGGCTGGTACGGCGATTCCAGCCGCATGTATGCGATCGGCCCGATCGCCCGCAAGGCGGAGCGGCTGATCGAGGTGACGTATGAAGCGATGATGCGCGGCATCGCCGCAGTGAAGCCCGGCGCCACCACCGGCGACATCGGTCACGCCATCCAGAGCTTCGTCGAGCCGCAGGGCATGAGCGTGGTGCGCGATTTCTGCGGCCATGGGTTGGGCCGCATGTTCCACGACGAGCCGAACATCATCCATATTGGCCGCCCCGGCGAAGGCGTGCAGCTCAAGCCCGGCATGTTCTTCACCATCGAGCCGATGATCAATCTCGGCAAGCCGCATGTGAAGATCCTCTCCGACGGCTGGACCGCCGTCACCCGCGACCGCTCGCTCTCGGCACAGTTCGAGCACTCCGTCGGCGTCACCGCCACGGGTGTCGAGATTTTCACGCTGTCGGAACGGCACGGCGAGAAGCAGATCGGGTGAGCCGGTCGCGTCCTCTATCGACGGCGGCGGAATGACGACGGCGCCCTCTTGTAGGTAGCGGCAAACGCGTCGTTGAATCTGCGCACGCTGCCGAAGCCCGCCGCAAACGCAATCTCCGCCAAATTCATGTCGGTCTGATCGATCAGACGCTTGGCTTCCTGCACGCGCCGGGTTGCCGCGATCTCGCTCGGGCTCGCGCCGGCATGGCGCATGAACAGGCGCAGCAGATGACGCGGCCCGACGCCAAGCGCTTCCGCAAGCTCGGTCATCGATGCCCCGTCCAGAAAGCCGTCGTGGATCAAGCGCATGCCGCGCGCGACGGTGGTGGCCGTCCCCATCCAGGCGGGCGAACCCGGCGCCGATTCAGGGCGGCAACGCAGGCAGGGGCGAAAGCCGGCCCGCTCGGCCGCAGCCGCGGTCGCATAGAAGGTGACGTTCTCCGAGCGTGCCGGGCGAACCGGGCAGACCGGCCGGCAATAAATGCGCGTCGAGCGCACCCCGGAAAAGAACAGGCCGTCGAACCCGCGGGCGCGCGAAAGGCGTGCCCGATCGCAGGTCTCCCGGTCGAGATGCGGTGGCAACGTTTGCCGCTCGGCTGAAGTCTTCACCATTACCAAATCATAGTTTCGACGCAGCGCACCGAGTAGCCGAAATCGGACACCATCGGGCGATGAGGTCCGAATTCAGCCAGCCCGCGCCGCAGCCCTGGATCATGGTGCCGATCCCAGGAGCAGATCGCATGAGCACACAGGAACGACACACGACGTCGGGACAGATCAGTCTCCCAATCGAGGCCGGGCTGCTGCTGCTGCTCTCGCTGATCTGGGGCTCCTCATTCACGCTTATCAAGCTCGCTGTTGCCACGATCCCGCCGTTCACGATGGTCGCCGCTCGCGTGACCATCGCAGCGATTCTCCTGATCCTGATTGCGACCGCGCAGGGGCACTCCCTTCCTCGCCAGACATCAGTTTGGGCCGCCTTCGTCGTGCAGGGGCTGCTGCAGAGCGCGCTGCCGTTCACCCTGATCAGTTGGGGTGAGACGCATATCACGAGCGGGCTCGCCGGCGTGCTCAATGCAACGCCGCCGATGTTTGTGCTGGCGATCGCTGTCATGACCGGGCGCGGACGGCAGGCGATCTGCGGGCGCAAGATCGCCGGCGTCGTTCTCGGCCTTGCGGGCGTCGCCCTGACCATGGGGATCGATGCGCTGTCTGGGATCGGCACGGCGTCGCCATTGGCCCAGACGGCGGTGCTCGGCGCGAGCTTCAGTTACGCGCTCGCACCGATCTGGGGGCAGCGGTTTTCGGGTCTGCCCACGGTCGTCACCGCGGCAGGGGCGATGAGCTGCGCTGCGGTGCTGATGCTCCCGACCGCCGCGGCTCTCGAACAGCCCTGGAGGCTGGAACAGCCACCCGCGCAGGCGATTGCGGCGGTGATCGCGCTCGGGGTGGTCTGCACGGCCCTGGCGATGGTGATCTATTTCCGCCTGATACATACGCTCGGCACGCTCGCCACGACCAGCGGGAGCTATCTGCGCGCTGGATTCGCCGTAGCGTTAGGTACCGCCATTCTCGGCGAGCACTTGACCTGGGCCAGTCTTGCCGGAATGGCGCTCATTCTCGCCGGGGTAGTGGCGGTCACGGTGCCCGCGCTCGCACCGACCGCCGGGACGCCGGCCGGCGCGCCCCGCAATTGACGGTTGCAAAAGCGCTAGGCCCCGGCGATGCTGGTGGCCGATGCCCGCCAAGCCGGACCACGACAAGAGCAAGCCTGACGAGGTGCCGCACTATCACGGCCATCGCGAACGGCTGCGCGAGCGCTTCTACAATGCCGGCGCCGATGCGCTCAGCGACTACGAACTCTTGGAGATGGCGCTGTTTCCGGCGCTGCCGCGACGGGACACGAAACCTCTCGCAAAGACGCTGATCAAGATTTTCGGCTCGTTCGCCGAGGTCGTGCATGCGCCGGTGGCGCGGCTGCGCGAGGTCGACGGCATCGGCGAAGCCGCGATCAACCAGCTTAAGCTGATCGCGGCCGCCGCGAGCCGCGTGACCAGGGGCGAGGTCAACAGCCGCAACGCGCTGTCGTCCTGGAACGAGGTGATCGACTATTGCCGCTCCAGCATGGCGTTCGCCGACAAGGAGCAATTTCGCCTGCTCTTTCTCGACAAGCGCAACCAGCTCATCGCCGACGAGGTGCAGCAGACCGGCACGGTCGACCACACTCCGGTCTATCCGCGCGAGGTGATCAAGCGCGCGCTGGAATTATCGGCGACCGCGTTGATCCTGGTGCACAACCACCCCTCCGGCGATCCCTCGCCCTCGCAGGCCGACATCCAGATGACGAAGGCCATCATCGACATCGCAAAACCGCTCGGGATTGCGGTGCACGACCACATTATCGTGGGCAAAGGCGGACATGCGAGCCTGCGCGGGATGCGGTTGATTTAGGCCACGCCGCTGATACCCACGACCATGCTTGCGGCGCGCAGCGGCTCATTGCGGGAAAAGGATGCGATGTATCGCAAAGCGTTGGTTCAAGCCTTTCAGACCACGGGCTGACTCGCTATCCGGGTCAGCCGGCCGTCACGGCTCCACCCAGCGCTGCACCGCTTCGGCGGTGTCGGCGGGCGTGGTGTTGAAGCAGATCGCGGCATCCGGCGCGAGGCGGTGGACGAGGTTGAGCACCTTCTCGAACAGCAGCAGGCGCTCCCTCGGCTCGCGCAGGCCGGCGCCGATCACGATGCAGTCGAAGTGCTCGTCGCGGAAGGCCGCGGTGACGGCGGCCTCGGCCGTCGCATCGAGATCGATCAGGCAGCTCGTGACCTCGAAGCCGAGGCCGCGCAGACGCAGCAGCTGGGCCTCGATGTAGCTGCGGACATGTTCGGGCGTGAGCTGCGGGAACGCGCTGTAATCGGCATTGCCGGGCTCGATGCCGATTGCGAGGATGCGCTTGGCCATGCCGGACCTCCAGAATCACCTCATCCGTCAACGGAATGCCCTGTCGGCGGGTTCCGCCTGGGAGCGTCGCCGTTCGGCCGCGGTGACGGCGGGGATGCCTATTGACGCAGCATGATCAGGGGATCGGCAGTGTCGGGGACGCGCCGCCACTGCGCGTTGTCGTCGGCCTCGAACTGCCAGGCCGCGCCCGATTTCGACATCAGGACGATCTGGCCGCGTTCGAGCCGCCATTGCGTCGGGTTGAACTGCGCGATGGTCGCGTCGCATTTCGGCTTGAGGAAGACCTGGAAATTGTCGGGGCTCGCCTCGGTGTTGGTCAGCGTCAGCGCACACACCGGCTGGCCGTTGCCGCGCACCATCGACCAATCGCCGATCATCTGGTCCATCGACTTCGCCATCGAGCGGGCGGCGGCGAGATCCTGCAGGATGTAGACGCCCTCACCCTGGCGCAGGCCTTCGAAGATGCCGGCCTCGACCTCGGTGAAGTCGATCACGGCTTCACCGGTCGCGTCCTGCAGACGAACGATATCGAGGCCCCTGACGCTCCAGGCGACGATATCCTTGGTGAAGGGCAGCGCCGTCTTGCAGGCCGGCTCCAGCTCCAGCTTGAAGGCCTGGCCCGCGGCGTTGGCCTTCATCGTGACGACGCAGGTCTTGCTGCGCTCGGTGGTCGAGAGCTCCCACTGGCCAGGCATCGACTTCTTCAGGCTCGTTGCATCCTGCGCATGCGCAGCGCCGATCGCGGCCAGCGAGGCCGCGATCGCGAATGCAACGACCTGAAGGCTTCTCATCAGCGCCCCCTGAACGGCGTTTCGGCAACCGGCGTCAACGGCGCCTTGCCTGAGAACCACGATTTGAGGTTGTCGACCACGAGCTGGTCCATCGCGTTGCGCGTCACCACCGAGGCCGAGCCGATATGCGGCAGCAGCACGACGTTCTGCATGGTCTTGAGCTCGTCCGGCACCGTCGGCTCGGCCGCGAACACGTCGAGGCCGGCGGCGAGGATCGTGCCGGATTTCAGCGCCTGCACCAAAGCCGGCTCGTCGACCACCGAGCCACGCGCCACGTTGATCAACACGCCGCGCGGGCCGAGGGCCTTGAAGACCTCGGCATTGATCATCTTGTTGGTCGAGGCACCGCCGGGCACGATCACCATCAGCGTGTCCACCGCCTTCGCCATCTCGATCAGGTCAGGATAGTGCTTGTAGGAGACGTCCTTGGACGGATTGCGCGAGTGATAGACCACGGGCACCAGCGAGGCATCGAGCCGGCGCGCGATGGCCTGGCCGATCCGGCCCATGCCGACGATGCCGACCTTGCGGTCGCGCAGCGAGCCGACGCTGAGCGGATAGTTCTGGGTCTGCCAGAGCCCGGAGCGCACATAGCGGTCGGCCTTGATGAACTCGCGCAGCGTGGAGATCAGAAGGCCCATCGCGACGTCGGCGACCTCCTCGGTCAGCACGTCGGGCGTGTTGGTGACGATGATGTTGTGCTCGGCGGCATATTTGGCGTCGATATGGTCGTAGCCGACGCCGAAACTCGCCACCATCTCGATCTTGGGCAGCTGCGACAGCGAGTCCTTGTCGGCGCGCACCGTGTGATAGGTCACCGCGACGCCGCGAATCTTCTCGCGGATCGCCGGCGTCAGCCGCTCGAGGTCGCCGCGCGTCTCGGCCTTGTGCACGACGAAATGATCGGAAAACCCGTTCTCGAGGATCGGCCGCACCGGCCCATAGATCAGAAGGTCGATCTTCTCGGACGAAATCGAACCGGCAGCCATCAGTTTTCCTTTCCAAGCGCGCTCTCGTGCCAGCGCCGTAAAACGAGGTGCGAAACTAGCGCCAGCACCCCATAGATGACAATCCCGGCGAGCGACAACAAAAGCAGCGCTGCGAACATGCGGGGTATGTTCAATCGATAGCCTGATTCCGCGATCCTGTAGGCGAGCCCGGAGCCGGCGCCCGCCGTTCCCGCAGCGATCTCGGCCACGACCGCGCCGATCAGCGACAGGCCGCCGGCGATGCGCAGGCCGCCGAGAATGTAGGGCAGTGCGGCGGGCAGCTTGAGAAACCGCAGGGTCTGGGGCTTTGATGCGCCATAGAGCTGGAACAGGCCGGTGAGGTTGCGATCGACCGAATTGAGCCCGAGCGTGGTGTTGGACAGCACCGGGAAAAAGGCGACGATGAAGGCACAGACCACGACCGCGGTCTGCTGTTCCAAATAGATCAGCAGGAGCGGCGCAATTGCGATCACCGGGGTGACCTGAAGGACGATCGCGTAGGGAAAGAGAGAATATTCCACCCATTTCGACTGGTTGAACAACAGCGCCAGCGCGATGCCGCCGATGCTGGCCGCGATAAAACCTTCGAGTGTGGTCAGGAGCGTGGTGACGAGCGATTGCGACAGCACGGCCCAGTCCTTGAACAGTGTCAGGACGATGATCGAGGGCGCCGGCAGCACGTAGGGCGGGATCTCCTTGAGGCGGACCACCAGTTCCCAGGCGATGAGACCGGCGGCGAACACGATGACGGGAAGCATCAGGCGCAGCGCGCCTTGCGGCTGCGCGGTGACGGGGGCTTGCGCGCTCATAGCAGCGACTGCCCCGAATAGGACGGCGCCAGCGCGCCCGAGACCTTGCGGCAGTAGTCGCCGTAAGCGGTCGACGTGCGAAACTCTTCGCCCCGCGGCTCGACCGTCTCGATGCGGATGTCGGCCTGGATGCGGCCCGGCCGTGCCGTCATCACCACCACGCGCTGCGACAGGTAGACGGATTCGAACACCGAATGGGTGACGAAGATGACGGTCTTGCCGAGGGCTCGCCACAGCGCGAGCAGGTCGTTGTTGAGGCGGAAGCGCGTGATCTCGTCGAGCGCGGCGAACGGCTCGTCCATCAGCAGGATGTCGGGATCGGTGACGAGCGCGCGCGCCAGCGACAGCCGCATCTTCATGCCGCCGGAGAGCTCGCGCGGAAAGCTATCTGCGAAATCGGCGAGCCCGACGCTGGCCAGCGCAGCGTCCGCACGCGCGCGTCCCTCGGACTTCGGCACACCGCCAAGCCTCAGCGGCAGCCGCACGTTCTCGCGCACGCTGGCCCAGGGCATCAGGGTCGGCTCCTGAAACACGAAGCCGATGCCGTGCCCCGGCTGCGCCTCGCCCTCGTGGCGCGCCACCCGCACGATCCCGGAGGACGGCGCGCTGAGCTCCGCGATCAGCCGCAGCACCGTCGACTTGCCGCAACCGGACGGGCCCAGCAGCGAGATGAACTCGCCCTTGCGGACCGTGAGGTCGAACGGGCCGAGCGCCGTGATGCCGTTGTCATAGGTCTTCGTCACGCCGCGCAGGCTGACGGCGAGATGCGACAGGCCGGTCTCGACGGCGGACGAGGTCTTGACTGCAGACATCGACCTTGCGCTACGGCTTGTTCGGACGCAGCTCGACGCCGACGCCCTTGTTGACGAAGCGCAGCGTGTAGGACTTGCGGAAGTCGAGATCCGCCTTCACGACGCCGGCCTTGACCATCTTGTTGAAGAAGGAGGAGTAGCGCTCGTCGCTCATCGCACCGATGCCGTTCTTCAAGCTGTCGCCGGAATCGACGATGCCGTGCTCCTTCATCTTGGCGACGGAATAGGCCAGCAGATCGTCGGTCATCTCCGGATTGAGCTTCTTGATCATGGCGTTGCCGGCGGAATTGTCGCGATAGATGTAGTTGTACCAGCCGACCATGGAGGCATCGACGAAGCGCTGGACGAGATCGGGCTTCTTCTCGACGATGTCGCGGCGCGTCTCGATCAGGGTCGAATAGGTGTTGAAGCCATAGTCGGCCAGCAGCAGCACGTTGGGCTTGAAGCCCGCCGCCTTTTCCACCGCGAACGGCTCGGAGGTGACATAGCCCTGCATGGCGCTCTTGGGATTGGCGATGAAGGGCTGCGGATTGAAATTATAGGGGCGGACGTTCTTCTCGCTGAAGCCGTATTCGGACTTCAGCCACTGGAAATAGCTGCCCATGCCCTCCTTGGAGACGAACAGCGTCAGCGGCTTGAGGTCCTCGAGCTTCGCAACCTTGGCATCCGGCTGCGTCAGCATCACCTGCGGATCCTTCTGGAAGATCGCGGCGATGGTCACGACGGGAACGTTGTTGGCGACCGCGTCGAACGACATCAGCGTGTTCGCGGCCATGAAGAAATCGATCTTGCCGGCGATCAGCAGCATCCGGTTGTTCTCGTTGGGGCCGCCGGGGACGATGGTGACGTCGAGCCCGTATTTCTTGTAGGTGCCGTCGGCCACCGCCTGGAAGAAGCCGCCGTGCTCGGCCTCGGCGACCCAATTGGTGCCGAAGGTGACCTTGTCGAGCGTCTCCGCGCGCGCCGGGATGCTGCAGACGAAAGCGGCCAAGAGGCCCGCAATGAGCGTTCGCCGCATGTGAATGGGGGGCATAATGGCACTCCGTCGATCGCTTAAAACCCAATCGCATCTGGCTCATATGAACGCAACGCGATAGAACCGCATGACATCAGGGGACGCGAACCAGCCGGGTCCGCATCCCCTGATAGCGCAAATTACGTGACAAATTCGGGCAAAGAAACCTTGATGACGCCGTCCCACGACTGGACCGCAATCCGCTGGGCCGATGCGCCCGCCGCGGAGACGGCGCGCTGGATCGCGGTGCTGCCGCTGGCGGCGACCGAACAGCATGGCCCCCATCTGCCGCTCACGACAGACGTGCTAATCGCTGACGCCTATCTGGCCCGCGTGCGCGAACTGTTGCCGGGAAGCGTTCCAGCGACGTTCCTGCCGGTTGAACCGATCGGGATCTCCACCGAGCATATCGACTATCCGGGCACGCAGACGCTGCCGAACGAAGCGGCGCTGAAGCGGTGGACCGGGATCGGCGAGGACATCGCGCGGCGCGGCGTGAAGAAGCTCGTCATCATCACCAGCCATGGCGGCAACAGCGCGGCGATGATGCTGGTCGCGCAGGACCTGCGCGCGCATCACAAGCTGTTCGTGGTGACGACATCGTGGTCACGGCTGTCGGGCGCGGATCAATTGTTCCCGGCCGAGGAAGTGCGTCACGGCATCCACGGCGGCGCGATCGAGACCTCGATCATGCTGGCGCGCTATCCCGATCAGGTGCGGAAAGATGCGGTCGCGGATTTTCCCGCGAGCAGTGTCGCGATGGCGAAGCAATATCGCTGGCTGTCGACGCAGCGGCCCGCGCCCTTTGCCTGGCAGGCGCAGGATCTCAACGCCAGCGGCGCAGTCGGCAACGCGACATTGGCTGAGCCTGCGAAAGGCGAGCGGCTGCTCGACCAGGGCGCGAGGGCCTTTTGCGAATTGCTTGAAGAGGTCGATAACTTCGACGTGAACAGGCTCGCCAAGGGGCCTCTGGGCTAGCCCATATCCTGCTGGAATCATTCGAGAAAGTTCACAGGTCCGGCAGCGGCTTTGCCGCATTCGAACCGGACGCGTGGAGCCTCCGTCAAACTGGGCACGCGGGCCACAACGGACCGCCTCAACCCGGATGGAGTTTCACATGTCGATCAAGACCAAGATTGCCGCCGTCGCCCTCGCTGCCCTCGCCGTCACCGGCAGCATCGTGTCCACCACCTCCTCGGCCGAAGCCAAGCAGCCCGGTTGGGTCTGGGGTGTCGGTGCCGGCATCGCCACTGCCGCCGTCGTCGGCTCTGCGATCGCCGCCAGCAACGACCCCTATTACTACGGCTATCACCGCTGCGGCTGGGTCGCCCAGTACAACGCCTTCGGCCAGTACGTCGGCCGCGTTCGTACCTGCTACTGATTTGAGTACCTGAGGCCGATCTCTCGTGGATCCTGCGTCCGACACGGGCGCCTCATCCACCCCGTGTCGTGCCCCCGACCCCGCCCGGCTGTCCCCCCCGGGCGGGGTCTTCTTTTCGGCCCCCTCGAATTTGTTGCCGTCCCGTCACACAGCGATGCGAAACACTCCATGTGACAATCCACGCCAGTTGCTATTGCGAATTAATCGCAATAATGTTCGTGCCAAGATCTGGAACCTTGGAAGAAATCGCGCCGAACCGAGATCATCTCGACAGATCGCGTGAACAAGCCAAGGACCTGATGACAGGATCGTCGCGAATCGGCAGGGATGTCGGCTGCGGCGAATGGGGACCATTCGTGTGTTGGGGGCGGCGTTGTGACGTTGAGGGGCTATCGCTTCAGGTACTTGCGGACAGCTGCGGCAATCGCCTCGGGCGTGCTGGCCGTTCCCGCCGCCAGCCGTGCCGCCGATCTGCCGCTGAAGGCGCCGGCGCTGAAAGCGGTCTATGACTGGACTGGCCTCTATATCGGCGCGCATGTCGGCGTCACCCGCGGCACCTCATCGGCGACGCTGACCGATCCCTTGTTCGCAACCGACAACAACGTCTTCACCGGCGCGACCGGCGGCGTGCAGGCCGGCTACAATTGGCGCCTCAATTCGGGCCTGCTGCTCGGCGTCGAAGGCGACATTTCCTTTCCGAACTATCTGCCCTCCAACCACGTGGTGTCGTCGACGGGGACCGCGCTGTCGTTCGCGGAGGAACGCTGGGACTATGTCGCTAGCCTGCGCGCGCGGCTCGGCTACACCAGCGGCAATTGGCTGTTTTACGCCACCGGCGGCGCAGCCTTCACCGGCGAGCGCTTTCTCTCGACGCCGAACGGCGGCGTCGAAGAGAAGGTGCTGCACACACGGCTCGGTTGGACCGCGGGCGGCGGCGCCGAATATGCCTTCGCCCCGCATTGGACCGCGCGGCTCGAATATCTCTACAGCAAGTTCGACAACGCCAACGTCACCTTCCCCTCCGGCGCGCAATATGCCTCGTCGATGGATTTTCACAGCCTGCGGATCGGTCTCAATCGCAAGATCGACTGGCCGGGCGTGCCGACCTACAATCCGAAGTCGGACGTCACCGACACAGAGTCGAACCGCTGGGAGATCCACGGCCAGTCGACCGCGCTGGGGCAGGGCTACCCGGCGTTCCGCGCGCCCTATACCGGGCCCAACAGCCTGCTGCCGTCCCCGGATTTCCAGCAGACCTGGAGCAACTCGCTCTATCTGAATGCGCGGCTGTGGGACGGCGGCGAGGTCTATTTCAATCCCGAGCTACTCCAGGGCTTCGGTTTCAACAACACGACGGGCGCCGCGGGCTTCACCAATGGCGAAGCGCAGAAGTCGGGCTTCCCCTATCCGCATTTCAACGCCTCGCGGCTGTTCGTGCGCCACACCTTCGGCTTCGGCGGCGAGCAGGAGGAGCTTGCCAGCGGTCAGTTTCAACTCGCGAGCAAGGTCGACGTCTCACGCCTGACCCTGCAGGTCGGCAAATTCTCCGTGGTCGACGTATTCGACGGCAATTCCTACGCGCATGATCCGCGCAAGGACTTCATGAACTGGTCGATCTGGGCGTCGGGCGCCTTCGACTATGCCGCCGACAAGCTCGGCCTGGGCTATGGCGCCACCGCGGAATTGAATCAGAAGCAGTGGGCGCTGCGCGCCGGCTACTTCCTGGTGGGCGCTGTTTCCAATTCGAACAATTTCGACATGAATGTCGGCCGCCGCGGCGAATATGTCATGGAGCTCGAGACGCGCTATTCACTATTCGGCATGCCCGGCAAGCTGCGCACGCTCGGCTTCGTCAACAGCGCGTTCTCCGGCAGCTATCGCGAGACGCTGGACAATCCGGCATTCGGCGTCGACATCACCCAGACCCGTCGCGGCCGTATCAAATATGGCTACGCCTTCAACGTCGAGCAGGCGATCACCGACGATTTCGGCGTGTTCGGCCGCTGGAGCTGGAACGACGGCCGCAACGAGATCATGGCCTTCACGGACATCGACCGCAGCCTGTCCGGCGGCGTCTCGGTGAAAGGAACGAGATGGGGCCGGCCCGACGACGTCGTCGCACTTGCGGGCGCCGTCAACGCGCTGTCGCAGGACCATCGCGACTTCATCGCCGCCGGCGGCCTCGGCCCCTTGATTGGCGATGGCCGGCTCAACTACCGCAGGGAACGCGTGCTGGAGACCTACTACGCCTACGCGCTGAACAAGGCGCTGACCTTCACGGCCGACTACCAGCTCATCGTCAACCCCGCCTACAATGCCGACCGCGGCCCGGTGTCGGTGTTCTCAGGACGGCTGCACGGCGAGTTCTGAGCGACGACTGACGGCGCCGTCCGGGCGCGCGCCTCGTCCTTCGAGACGCCCGCTTGCGCGGGCTCCTCAGGATCAGGCTCAGCAGCGTCAGCGCCCGTTGAAGCTGCAGCCGCACACTCCGTCCTCATCCTGAGGAGCGCGCATTTGCGCGCGTCTCGAAGGATGGGCCGCGGGCACGTCGCTTTTCAAATGTGATTGTCTCTCTGAGCGGAGAGAGACGCTCGAGCTCTACGCCGCGCGGATGGCGTCCAGGAATTTTCCGACCTCGATCTTGAGGCGCGTGCTCTCGCCGGACAGCGATCTCGCGGAATTGAGCACGTTGGCGGACGCCGAGCCGGTCTGGCTGGCGCCGCGCTGGACGTCGACGATGCTGGCGGAGACCTGCTGGGTGCCGCGCGCGGCCTGCTGCACGTTGCGGGAAATCTCCCGCGTGGCCGCGCCCTGCTCCTCGACCGCCGAGGCGATCGCGGACGCGATCTCCGACATGCGGGTGATGGTGTCGCCGATCGCCTTGATGGCGCCGACGGATTCGTCCGTCGCGGCCTGAATTCCCGAGATCTGCTGGCTGATCTCGCCGGTGGCCTTGGCGGTCTGCTCGGCGAGCGCCTTGACCTCGGAGGCGACGACCGCGAAGCCGCGCCCGGCCTCGCCGGCGCGCGCCGCCTCGATGGTGGCGTTGAGGGCGAGAAGATTGGTCTGGCCCGCGATCTGGCTGATGAGCTCGACGACGTCGCCGATCCGCCCCGCGGCCCTGGCGAGTTCGCCGACATGGTCGTTGGTCCGCCCGGCCTGCTGCACCGCCTCACCGGCGATCCGCGCGGAGTCCTGCACCTGGCGGCTGATCTCGTCGACCGAGGAGGCCATCTCCTCGGCCGCCGCGGCCACGGTCTGCACGTTGGTGGAAGCCTGTTCGGAGGCGGCCGCGACGGTTGCGGTGACCTTCTCCGATTGATCGGCCGTGCTGGTCAACGTGCCCGCGGACACTTCCAGCTCGGACGAGGCCGACGACACCGTGTTGATGACGTCACCGATCATGGCTTCGAATTCGCGCGCGATCTGGTCCATGCGCTGGCTGCGCCGCAGCTTCGCCTCGGCCTCGACCGCGGCCGCCTCGTCGGCTTGCTTCTTGGCGAGCAAGGAATTCTTGAAGTGCTGCAGCGAGCCCGCCACCTGGCCGATCTCGTCATTGCGGCCCGTCGCGGGAATCTCGACGTCGTGCTGTCCAGCGGCGAGCGTTCCGATCACGTCCGCGATCCGGCCGAGCGGCGTCACCACGCGGCTGCGCAGCATCATGGTCACGCCACCGAGGGTTCCGAGCAGGGCAAGCACGGCAACGCCGGCCAACGCCAGCATCGCCAGGGCGCCGTTGCGCGCAGCAATGGCACGCTCGGCCGCTTCGGCCAGCGCGGCGTCGCGCACGCCGTAGAACATCTGGATGGCGGGGACGATGACGTTCGCCAGCTCCTCGGCGTTGGTGCCATACTTGCCGTCGCCTCTTGCCGCGGGCATCTCCTTGTCCACGATCGGAGCTGCTTTGCCAAAATAGGATTCCGTCGCAGCCTTCAGTGCGGAGGCGATGCGGGGCGGATTGCCGAGCTGCTGCATGCCGGCTTCGATGCGCTCGCGGTCGGCTTCGACACGCCCCTGCATGCGGTCCATCAGCGAGAATTCGGCCGCTACGAGCGGGCGACGCGCGGACAGCGCCGGCGACAGTGTGGCGGCGCGGCTGCCGGCCGAGACACGCAGATCCTGTGCGGTCCGCGCCAGGCTCAAGAGCGCCGCGAGCGAGGAATCGGCATTGACGACCTGCCCTTCGAGCCGGTTCATGATGGGCTCGATGTTGCTGATGACTTCGGCAACGGCGGGCAGGAAGCCCTTGACCACGGCACTGTCGCGTGCCGCCAGGGGAACGCTCATCGCGCGGTCTGCCGCAGTATAGATATCCTTCAGCCGTCGGGCGGTGCGATCCAGGGTTTCGATCATCGCTGCGCTGTCATCGAGCACCAGGACGGCGCGCCTTGCGGCCTCGAATCCGGCATCGGCCGCTTTCGCAGCCTTCCCGGCCGCTTCGCTCTGCGCCTGCGTCGCAACGCCTTCCTGGAAGATCGGCGAGATGTAGGGCGCACGAAGTCCGGCGACATGCTGGCTGACCGTCAGCATCGCACCAAAGGCATCGACCGTCTTGATGGCGTCGGAGCGGTTCGTGAAGATGCGCGTCTGGGGTATCAGCACCTCGGCGCCGAGGATGACCGCAAAAACCGTCACCGTCAGCATCGACAGCGCGAAAAGCTTCCCGATCCGCATCTTTGGGTCCCCCGAATACATTTCTGCAATCTCGAAAACCTAGCGGCGGGCCACTAAGGGGCCGTTAAGCATCGCTCCGTAGTTCCGCGGAGTGTCAGGTGGTCGCGGATCTCCGGGACCATTGTCGCGCGCGGGTTCCCTGGGGCGTTCGGATGCGGCAAAATTGACGGCATTTCCTCGCCGAATACCTATATCAAGGCGTGTGCCGCTAATCCGGCCACACTCCCTTACCTCGGAAACCCGATGCTCTCCGTCGAACTCGTCATCGTCGTCGTCCTGATCGTCATCAACGGCCTCCTGTCCATGTCCGAGCTGGCCGTGGTCTCGTCTCGTCCGGCCCGGCTGTCGCTGCTCGCGGCCAAGGGCGTGCGCGGCGCCGAGCGGGCGCTGACCCTGGCGGCCGATCCCGGCAAGTTCCTCTCGACGGTGCAGATCGGCATCACACTGGTCGGGGTGCTCTCCGGCGCGTTCTCGGGCGCGACGCTCGGACAGCGGCTGACGCAATGGCTGCTCGAGCTCGGCCTGTCCCCCGGCGTTGCCGACATCGTGGGCGTCGGCCTCGTCGTCACGCTGATCACCTACGCCACCCTGATCGTCGGCGAGCTGGTGCCGAAGCAGGTGGCGCTGCGCGACCCCGAGAGCATTGCGGTGAGGGTCGCGCCGGCGATGCACATTCTCGCGAAGGTCTCGCTGCCGCTGGTCTTCCTGCTCGACCTCTCCGGCAAGCTGATCCTCACTTTGCTCGGCCGCGGCGGCAAGTCCGAGGAGAAGGTCTCCGAGGACGAGATCCATCACCTCGTCAGCGAGGCCGAGAGCGCAGGCGTGCTCGAGCCCGGCGAGAAGGAGATGATCGCCGGCGTGATGCGGCTCGGCGACCGTCCGGTGGGCGCGGTCATGACGCCGCGCACGGAGGTCGACGAGATCGACCTGAACGACGATTTCGCCGCCATCCAGGAGATCATCGCCAAGAGCCCGCACTCGCGCTTTCCCGTCTCCGACGGCGACCGCGACAAGCCGATCGGCGTGCTCCAGGCCAAGGACCTCCTGGTCGCCTTTATGAACGAACGCGAGCCCGATCTGCGCGCGCTGGTGCGCGAGGCGCCCGGCATCCCGGCGTCGGCAGACGCGCGCGACGTGCTGACCATTCTGAAAACTGCTCCGGTTCATGTCGGCTTCGTCTACGACGAATATGGTGGCTTCGAAGGCATGGTGACGGCCGCCGACATCCTCGAGTCGATCGTCGGCGCCTTCCATTCTGAAGCGGGACCGCCGGAGCCGGCTTATGTCAGGCGCGCAGACGATTCATTCCTGATCTCCGGCTGGATGCCGGTCGACGAATTCGGCGAGCTGCTCGGCGTCGAATTGCCGCCGCACCGTTACAACACCGTGGCGGGCCTCGTGCTGCAACAATTCAGCGCGCTGCCCGACACCGGCGATGCCTTCGACTTCGGCGGCTGGCATATCGAGGTGATCGATCTCGACGGACGACGGATCGACAAGATCTTGGCGAGCCGGTTGAGCGAGGTCGAGACGGGATGAGGCGAGCGGCGTCGCGAATAGCGCTCCAACTCCCCCTCACCCGAACCGCACGCCGATCCGCTTCTCCTTGCGCCAGACCACGGTGCAGGACAGATGGGCTCCGTCGGCCGGGACAAACAGCGTGAAATGTTCGGGGATGCCGACCGGGCTGGTGACGTCGAGCGCAGCGCCGGTGTCGGACAGGTTGCGGACGGTGCAGTCGATCGCGCCGCCGCCGAACTCGATCGTTCCGGCCTTCAGCACACGATGTCTCGCCTTGTCGCGTCGTTCGTCCATGGGCACAATTTACACCCAAAGTTGAACCAACCGTTAAAAGCCCGCCCCGCTCTCGGCGTGATTGTGCGGACCGGTATCGCGGTGGGGCGAAGCGGTGCCGCTACAGCACCGGCTGGAACGTGTCCGCCCGTGCCATCCGCCAGGCATCGCTAAAGCGCGGGTCCTCGGTGCCGTCGATCAGCTCGCCCGGACGCAGCGCCGGATAGAGCTGGGCGAAGGATTGCACCTGCGTCGTCGACGTCCGTTGGCTGAAATGGATCGGACGCAGCTGCTGCGGATGCTCGAGGCCCGCGGCGGCGATCAGCTCGGTCAACGAATGCAGCGTCGCGTGGTGATAATTGTGCACGCGATCGATCTTGAGCGGCACGTAGAGGGCGCGCGCCCGCGTCGGATCCTGCGTCGCCACTCCGGTCGGACAGCGATCGGTGTGGCAGCTCAGCGACTGGATGCAGCCGAGCGAGAACATGAAGCCGCGCGCCGAGTTGCAATAGTCCGCGCCGATCGCCATCGCCCGCGCCATGTCGAAGGCGGTGGCGATCTTGCCGGACGCGCCGATCCTGATGCGGTCGCGCGCATTGATGCCGATCAGCGCGTTGTGGACGAAATTGACGCCCTCGCGCATCGGCATGCCCAGATGATCCATGAACTCCAGCGGCGCCGCGCCGGTGCCGCCTTCATTGCCGTCCACGACGATGAAATCAGGATAGATGCCGGTCTCGAGCATTGCCTTGCAGATCGCCAGGAATTCCCAGGGATGACCAATGCAGAGCTTGAAGCCGGCCGGCTTGCCGCCCGAGAGGCGGCGCATCTCGGCGATGAACTGCATCATGCCGGTCGGCGTGGAGAACGCGCGGTGCGAGGCCGGCGAGATGCAGTCCTCGCCCATCGCGACGCCGCGGATCTTGGAGATCTCCTCCGAGACTTTTGCCGCCGGCAGCACGCCGCCATGGCCGGGCTTGGCGCCCTGGCTGACCTTGAGCTCGACCATCTTGATCTGGTCGTCGCCGGCGACGCGCGCGAACGCCTCGGGATCGAAGGCGCCGTCCAGACGTCGGCAGCCGAAATAGCCGGAGCCGATTTCCCAGATGATGTCGCCGCCCATCTCGCGATGATAGGGGCTGACGCCGCCCTCGCCGGTGTCATGCGCGAAGCCGCCTTTCTTCGCGCCGGCATTGAGCGCCCGCACCGCGTTCGGACTGAGCGCGCCGAAGCTCATCGCTGAGATGTTGAACACCGATGCCGAATACGGCTTCTTGCAGTCGGGGCCGCCGATGGTGATGCGGAATTTCTCCTGGGCGTGCGTCTTCGGCGCGACCGAGTGATGCATCCACTCATAACCCTCGCGGTAGACGTCCTCCTGGGTGCCGAACGGACGCTTGTCGAGCTCCATCTTGGCACGCTGATAGACCACCGCGCGGGTGTCGCGCGAGAACGGCATGCCGTCCTTCTCGCTCTCGAAGAAATATTGCCGCATCTCGGGGCGGATCTCTTCGAGCAGGAAGCGGATATGCGCCGAAATCGGATAGTTGCGCAGCACCGCGTGGCTCTTCTGCAGGAGATCGCGGACACCGAGCAGCGTCAGCGCGCCGAAAATCAGGATCGGCACCAAGAGGATGTCGAAGATCTTGCGGTCGGCGATGCCGATGCCGATCAACAGCGCGGTGACGACCGCGCAGATCGTCAGCACGATGAAGCGCGGCGAGAATGGCAGCAGCAGGGTTTCCATGATCCCCTCTTCCGCCAGCGGCAGGCGTTTGGGGGATGCGTGCTGGGGGGCTGAGTATTGGGCGGATTCCTGCGTCTTGGTGTCGTTGGCCACGATTCCGATCCTCTCGCCAGCATGAGGCAGTACGATACGCCCTCGCCTGTCATACGGATATGACGCGGCCCTTGTTTCAGGCTAGCGAATTTGGCCGAGACAAATCAATCAGCCCGATGGGCGGGGTGCGGTGCAGCAAAGGGGGATGTTCGGACGGCGGGGCCGGTACAGGCGGCGCAATGGAAAGCAAGCCCGCGGCTGACGCCACAAACGCCGGTGTCGTCCCGGGCAAGCGCCAGCGCAGACCCGGGACGGCAGCTGAATTGATGGCTGCGAGCGGCGCTTACCGCTCGACGAACGCCTTCTCGATCACGAAATGGCCAGGCTTGTTGCCGCTTCCTTCGATGAAGTCGCGGCCTTCGAACATCACCTTCAGCTCTTCCAGCATCGCCGGGCTGCCGCACATCATGATGCGGTCGGTTTCGATGTCGAGGGGCGACTGCCCGATGTCGGTGAAGATCTGCCCGGAGTTGATGAGGTCGGTAATGCGGCCGCGGTTCTTGAACGGCTCGCGGGTCACGGTCGGATAGTACACGAGCTTGTCGGCGAGCAGCTCGCCGAACAGCTCATCCTCGCGCAAATTCGCGACCAGCTTCTCGCCATAGGCGAGCTCGGAGACCTGGCGGCAGCCGTGCACCAGCACGATGGACTCGAACTGCTCGTAGACGTCGGGGTCCTTGATCAGGCTCGCGAACGGCGCGAGGCCCGTGCCGGTCGAGAGCAGCATCAGCCGCTTGCCGGGGATGAGGTTGTCGGTGATCAGCGTGCCGGTCGCCTTGCGGCCGACCAGGATGGTGTCGCCTTCCTTGATCTTCTGCAGGCGCGAGGTCAGCGGACCGTCCTGAACCTTGATCGAGAAGAACTCGAGCTCTTCCTCGTGGTTGGCGCTCGCCATGCTGTAGGCGCGCAGCAGCGGACGGCCGTCGACTTCGAGGCCGATCATGGCGAACTGGCCGTTCTGGAAGCGGAAACCGGTATCGCGCGTGGCGCGGAAGCTGAACAACGTGTCGGTCCAGTGCTGAACGGACAGAACCTTCTCTCGGTAAAACGCGCTCATGATTTTCGATATTCCGAATAATTGCGGTTTTGGGGCAAAAGCGTTGCCCGGCCCTGAAAACGGGGCGGACACCATTGCCATGGCGGAGGATTTCGCGTGTGTGATCTACGCCATTGAGACCAATAATCAACCTCGTTTCGGGTGCAATTGATGCCGATCAAACCGGCATTTGCGGCTGAATTGGCCGCAGGATTAATGAATCTGCTGCCCGGCTTGCAGGAAGGGCAATTTCTTTTCCCTCCGGACCTCGATTGCAGCACTTAATTTCCGTCGCGCTCGCGAGAATTTCATTAAGAATAGCTCTGATTTCCACCCCGCTTGGCGCCGATCCCCGCATTTTTGCGGCTTTTCGCGCCAGGACTGATCGAAACGAACGGTTGAGGCAGATGGCAGGCGGCGAGCGAATCTTCGTTCAGGCAATTCGGCGCTATTGTGCCGACCACGGCATCGCCGTCGATGTCCGCGCCGGCGGCTGGCTGATCGCGATGCGCCGGGGCAACGAGCGGCGCTTCGCCTTCGGCTACGACATCGGCCTCAACAGCGCCGTCGCGCATCGTCTCGCCAATGACAAATCGGCGACATCGGAGGTGCTGGCACTCACGGGCGTGCCCTGCATCGCGCATCACCTCTTCCTCAATCCGAAGCTGGGCGGGAACGTCGTTGGCGCCGACTGGCGGGACGCGATGCTCGAGCTGCTCCACGACAATCCTCAAGGCGTGGTGATCAAGCCGAACGAGGGAACATCGGGGCGCTCGGTGTTCAAGGTGACGAATGAGGCGGAGCTCGACCACGCAACGGGCGAGGTTTTCTCGATGAGCACCGGGCTCGTGATCTCGCCCTATGTCGCGATCGAGGACGAGGTCCGTGTGGTGCTGCTCGATGATGTGCCCCTAATCGTCTACAGCAAGGAGCGTGGCACGGATTGGCGGCACAATCTCGATGCCGGCGCAAAGCCGGTGCTGCTGGCGGATGGCGAGACTCGTGCGGCCTGCGTGAAGCTCGCGACCGAGGCCGCGCGCACCACCGGCATTGTGTTTGCGTCGATCGACGTGGTGCGCGTCGACGGCGAATGGCGCGTGCTCGAGATCAATTCCGGCGTGATGATGGAAGCGTTAGGCAAGCTGCATCCGGAGCTGGTGCAGGCGACATATGACGCGGCGCTGGATCGGGTGTTTGGGGAAAATTAGCGGAGAACTCGCTGCCCCCTCTCCCCTTGTGGAAGAGGGTGGCTCACCGCGAAGCGGTGAGACGGGTGAAGGGTTCTCTCCGCGAATCCAACTCTCATCCGAATGAGCGGAAAGATACCCCTCATCCGGCGCTTCGCGCCACCTTCTCCCACAAGGGGAGAAGGGAAGGCAGCGAGTTCGCGGCGCGAGCGTGAACTAATTATTCGCGCTCGCCGAATCGTCCATCGCCTTGAACGCCTCCTCCAGCTGCAGCGAGATCGGCACGTTCAGGCGTTCGCCGGTCGGAAGTCGCGCGGTGAACCATTTGTTGTAGAGCGGGACGAGGTCGCGGTTGGAGCCGAGCTTACGGAAGGCGCGCTCGACGACGGCGGACAATTGCGGCTCGCCTTTCCTGAACATGATGCCGTAGGGATCGTAGGACAGGTAATCGCCGGTGACGCGGAATTTGTCCTGCGCCTTGTGGCGCGCGATCAGCCCGAAGAGCAGGATGTCATCGGTCGCGAACGCGTCCGCCTTGCCGTCGGCGAGCATCTGGTAGGACTGCTCGTGATCGGTGCCGGCGACGATATTCAGCCCCAATGCGGACTTCTTGTCCGCCGCCTGGATCGCCTGCTCGTTGGTGGTGCCCCTGGTCACCACGATGGTCTTGCCCTTCAGGTCAACCAGCGACTGCACGGTGGATGCTTTCGCCACCATCAGCTTGGTGCCCGCGACGAACATCAGCGGCGAGAAGGCGACGCGCTTGCCGCGCTCGGCATTGGCCGTGGTCGAGCCGCATTCCAGGTCGATCTTGTTCTGCAGCACGGCGTCGATGCGGCCGTCCGAGGTGACCTTGACGTAGTCGATCTTGAGATTGGGGTCGTCGACCTCGACGCCGATCTCCTCGACGATCGCCTCGCAGAGCTCGAGGCTGTAGCCGATCGGGCGGCCCGACTGGTCGAGGAAGGAGAACGGCGGCGAGCTCTCGCGATAGCCGAGCCGCACGGTGTGCGCCGTCTTGATGGCCGACAGCGTCGGGCTCAGCCCTTCGCCGGTCTGCGCGAGCGCCGGGGTCGCGAACAACGACGCAGCCAACAAGGAGGTCGCGAGCAACGATGCCGCGAGCCTCAGGCGGCCTGAGGTCAACGACCTCGCCAGGATCTGGCCCATGGTTCGCTCCTACCCATGGCCGGCCATCGCGGGCACCTCGCCGGGAATCATGTCATCAGGCACGGCATCGCCGGGTCCCATCGCGTGCTCAGGCCCGAGCTCGCCTTCCCATTTGGCCACGACCGAGGTCGCCAGCGTGTTGCCGATCACGTTGGTGGCGCTGCGGCCCATGTCGAGGAAGGTGTCGATGCCCATGATCATCAACAGGCCCGCCTCGGGGATGTTGAACTGCGCCAAGGTCGAGGCGATCACGACGAGCGAGGCGCGCGGCACGCCGGCGACGCCCTTGGAGGTGATCATCAGCGTCGCCAGCATCGCGAGCTGGGTGCCGAGCGACATGTCGATGTGATAGCTCTGCGCGATGAAGACGGCCGCGAAGGTGCAGTACATCATCGTGCCGTCGAGATTGAAGGAATAGCCGAGCGGCAGCACGAAGCTGGAGATGCGCGAGGAGGCGCCGAAGCGGTTGAGCGCCTCGAGCGTCTTCGGATAGGCCGCCTCCGAGCTCGCGGTCGAGAACGCGATCATCAGCGGCTCGCGAACCAGCTTCAACAGATGACTGTAGCGCGGCCCGATCACGACGAAGCCGACCACGACCAGGATCGCCCACAGGATCATCAGCGAGAGATAGAAGCCGCCCATGAAGACGATGAGCTTCCAGAGCACGGCGAGGCCGTTCTTGGCGACTGTCGCGGTGATGGCGGCCCACACCGCGAGCGGCGCGAACAGCATCACGTAGCTCGTGACCTTGAGCATGATATGGCCGACGTCGTCGATCATCGCGAGGATCGGCTTCGAACGTTCGGGCATGGAGCCCATCGCCACCGAGAAGAACACCGCGAAGATCACGATCTGCAGGATCTCGTTCTGCGCCATCGCATCCGCGATCGAGGTCGGGATCAGATGGGTGAGGAATTTCTCGATCGAGAAGGCCGACACCGGCAGGCCGGTCGATTGCCCGGCCTGGGGCAGCGTGCCCGGGAAGTTGGCGCCGGGCTGCAGCAAATTGACCATGATCAGGCCGAGCAGCAGCGAGATGAAGGAGGCGCTGATGAACCAGCCCATGGTCTTGGCGAAGATGCGGCCGAGCTTGGAGCCCGATCCCATATGGGCGATGCCGCCGACCAGGGTCGCGAACACCAGGGGCGCGATGATCATCTTGATCAGGCGCAGGAACATCATGGCGATCAGGTTGATGGCGGAGGCCCACTCGGCGCGCGTGTCGGGCAGGAAGTTGTAGATCGCTGCCCCCATGACGATGCCGAGCACCATCGCGGCCAGAATGTATTGCGTGAACCTGTTCGACATCGCTTACCCCCACGTACACCGGCGCTTCATGATGTCGCAGATATTTGAGCGACGCAACACGCTTTGCGTGTGATCGCGTTTTCACGATGTTCCCGTTGTGAAATCGCACGCCGCGATCTAGCCTTCACGCAGCGCACAACGCATGCGGCCTGCTCGTTTTGTTTGCGGCGGCTGCATCAATAATCGTCAAGACGATCAAAGAGGGAAACGCCATGAGCGGCAGCACCAATCGCCAAATTCTGCTGGTCGAAAAACCCAGCGGCAAGCTCGGCCCCGAGCATTTCAAGATGGTGGACGGTGCCGTGCCGGAACCGAAAGACGGCGAGGCCTTGCTGCGCGTGCGATACATTTCACTCGACGCCGCCAACCGTGCCTGGATGCACGGCGCGACCTACCGCTCCGCGGTCGAGGCCAACAGCGTGATGGCCGGCGGCGCCATTGCCGAGGTGGTCAGCTCGAAGGCTGAGGGCCTGGCTGCCGGCGACATCGTGTTCGGCGACACCGGCTGGCAGGAATTTGCCGCGGTGCCGGCGAAGCACCTCACCAAGATGCCGAAGCTCGAACCGATGACGCATCTGCTCAGCGTATTCGGCATCGCCGGCCTCACCGCCTATTTCGGCCTGCTCGAGATCGGCAAGCCCAGGGAGGGCGAGACCGTGGTGGTTTCCGCGGCCGCAGGCTCGGTCGGCTCGATCGTCGGACAGATCGCCAAGATCAGGGGATGCCGCGTGGTCGGCATCGCCGGCGGCGCGGACAAGTGCAACTGGCTGACCTCCGAGCTCGGCTTCGACGCCGCCGTGGACTACAAGGACGGCGCGGTGTTCAAGGCGCTGCGCGCGGCGGCGCCCAAGGGCATCGACGTCTATTTCGACAATGTCGGTGGCGACATTCTGGAAGCCTGCCTGCCCCAGATGAACAATTACGGCCGCATCGCCTGCTGCGGCGCGATCTCGCAATATGACGGCGCGCCCGCAGCGCACGGCCCGCGCGGCGTGCCGGGCCTGATCGTGGTGAAGCGGCTCGTCATGCAGGGCTTCATCGTGATGGACTACATGAAGGAGAGCCCCCGCGCGCTCGCCGATCTCCAGGGCTGGGTCAAATCCGGCAAGCTGAAGGTGCAGGAAGACATCATCGACGGATTGCAGAACACGCCGAAGGCGCTGATCGGGCTGCTCGCGGGCGAGAACCGCGGCAAGCGCATGGTCAGACTCTGACGACGTCGGCTCATCGCATTCGCGCCGGCACAATCTACTTGCGGTAGAGGCCGAAGCGGCCAATGATATCGTTCGCGAGGCATCACTCGCGACGATTGCGATTGCGCGACTTTGATTAAGCGTCGAACGATATCGACAGGGCAGGAATTCATCCCAATGTTCAATACGTTGAAACATGTCTCAACGCGCACGGCGTTGCTGGCGGCGGCACTGTTCGCAACTGCAGCAGGCGCATTCGCGCAGGCGCCGACCGAGGCCCAGAAGAGCGCCATCCGGTCCGCGTGCCGCTCCGACTTCATGGCGCACTGTTCGAGCGTGACGCCCGGCGGCACCGAAGCGTTTCAATGTCTGCAGAAGAACATGTCGAGCCTCTCGGGTGGATGCCAGACCGCGGTTCGCGCGATCGCGCCGCCCGCGGCTGCGAAGCCCGAAGCCGCTCCCGCCGCTGCGCCGAAGACCGAAGCGGCTCCCAAAGCGGAGCCGGCGCCGACACCTGCCGCGCCGAAGGCTGAATCGGCGCCCGCTGCAAAGCCGGCCGCTGCACCGCCGGCGCCGAAGACCGCTGCACCCAAGCAGCCGAGCAGCGCGCAACTTGCTGCGATCAAGAGCTCATGCCGCGGCGATTATCCCAAGGTCTGCGCCAGCGTGCCGCCGGGCGGCGCGCCAGCGCTCGAATGCCTGGAGAAGAACAAGGCCAAGGTCTCGCCGGCCTGCGAGAAGGCCGTGAGCGCCGCAACCGGCGGCGGCGCGGCGACCACCGCTGCGCCGGCGGCGGGTGCGGCGGCAGCGCCTGCCGCAGCCCCCACCGTGCTGGTGCTGCGCCCGATGCGGCCGCGCGAAGAACTGTTCGTAGCTCGATCGGCCTGTGGCGCCGACATCCGCGCGATTTGCGCCGGCGTCGAGGTCGGCGCCGGCCGCATCATGCAATGCCTCGCCAGCAATGCCGCATCGCTTTCGCCGGCGTGCAGGGACGTGCTGGCACCCTTTGCCGCGCGATAAGGCGGCACGCAACGATGAGCGGCGTGCGGTGGATGAATTCGCCGCACGCCTGCAACGACAAATCTTTTTCAGGCGTCCGATTTCGATCACGACAAGACCGGGAGGACAACATGCGTACATTGCTGCTCGTTGCTTCTGCGCTGCTCGCCTTCGGAGCGACCATGACCTTTGATGCCACCGACGCCAATGCGGTGGTGTGCGCCCGCGGGGTCTATCGCGCCGGCTGCGCCGGGCCGAACGCGGCCGTCGTGGTTCGCAAGCCGGTTCCGGTGGTCCGCTGCACCAGGGTGCTGGTGAACGGGGTCTATGTGAAGCGCTGCGTCTGATGCGCGAATAGCCAAGCCGGCGCGGTTTGGCTATGATTCCGCCCTGACGGTTCGGATGCGCGCAAAACGTGCGTCCGATAATGAGTTTCGGCGCGCCCGCGCCGGCGGATAATTCCGCTGGCGCCGGACGCCGGAGCACATTAGTCTACCCCTAGATAGTAAGTATACTGTCAATTAGGGAGGCAGACGTTGCGGATCGCCGTGATTGGCGGTGGGCCCGGTGGGCTCTACTTCGCCTATCTCTGGAAGAAGCGCCACCCCGAGGATCAAGTCGACCTGTTCGAACAGAACCCGGCCGACGCGACCTGGGGCTTTGGCGTCGTGTTCTCCGACCAGGCGCTGGAATTCCTGCGCGCCGACGACCCCGAGACGGTCGACGCGATCGCGCCGCATATGGAGAGCTGGGAGAACATCACGCTGAACCTCGGCGGCGACAGCGTCGCCATCGACGGCGTCGGCTTCTCCTCGATCGGACGGCTGGAACTGCTGAGATTCCTGCAGCAGCGCGCGCTCGGCGTCGGCGTCACGCCGCGCTTCGACACGCAGATCCACACCATCGACCAGCTCAATGGCCACGATTTGATCGTCGCCGCCGACGGCTTGAACTCACTGGTGCGCCGCGCCTTCGAAGGCGATTTCGGCACCTCGCTGTCCTATTCCTCCAACAAGTTCGTCTGGTACGGCACCTCGAAGCGCTTCGACACGCTGTCGCAAACCTTCGTGAAGACCGACCGCGGCGCCTTCAACGCCCATCACTACCGGTACTCGCCGACCATGAGCACCTTCCTGGTCGAATGCGATCACGCGACGTGGCAGGCCTATGGCTTCGCCTACAAGGACGTCGAGCAGTCCAAGGGCGTCTGCGAGGAAGTGTTCGCCGACACGCTCGGCGGCCGCTCGCTGGTCTCCAACAAATCGGTCTGGCGCAACTTCCCCTGGGTCTGGAACGAGCACTGGTCGTTCAAGAACATGGTGCTGCTCGGCGATGCCCTGCACTCCGCGCATTTCTCGATCGGCTCGGGCACGCGGCTCGCCATCGAGGACGCCATTGCGCTGGTCAAGGCGCTGGAATCGGATGCGCACCTGTCGACCGCGTTGCATCGTTACCAGGCGGCGCGAAAACCGGTGGTGCAGAAGCTCGTCAACGCCGCGCGCACCAGCGCCTTCTGGTACGAGCATTTTGCCCAGCACATGCAGCTCGACCTGATGGACTTCGCCTACAGCTACATCACGCGCTCCGGCCGCATCGACGATGCACGCCTGCGCCACATGTCCCCGGCCTTCATGGCCCGCTACGAGGCCGCCAAGAACGGCGGAGACGAGGCATGAGCAACGAGATTTTCGACCAGGTGCCCGCCGACAGCGCGGGGGCACGCGAGATCGGCTTTGCCGTTCCGGAACTTTACAACGCCAGCCGCGTCCTATTCGACAATCTCGGCAAGGGCCGTGGCGACAAGCTCGCGCTGTTGGGCCCCGCGGGCACGCGGACCTATGGCGAGCTCTGCGCGGACGCCTGCCGCTGGGGCAACGGCCTGGCTTCGCTCGGCCTGAAGCGCGGCGACCGCGTGCTGCTGTTCCTCGACGACACCCCGGCCTATCCGGCCGCGTTCTTCGGCGCGGTGCGCGCCGGCTTCGTGCCGCTCCTGATCAACACGCTGACGCCGCCGGACCTCTTGCAATTCTATCTCGCCGATTCCGGGGCTGAAGTTGCGGTGGCGGAGTCCGAGTTCTGCTCGCGCTTCAATGCGGAAGCTTGCAAGGACACGAAGCTGGATACGCTGATCGTCGTCAATGGCGAGGTGCGCGACCATGCGGCGCCGAAAGCGGTTGCGGCGGCAGACTGGCTCGCACAATTGCCGGCCGAGCTGGCCGAAGCCCCCACGCAGCGCAACGAGATGGCGTTCTGGATGTATTCCTCGGGGTCGACCGGACGGCCCAAGGGCATCGTGCATCTCCAGCACGACATGGCCTATAGCGAGGCCGCCTTCGCGCAGAGCGTGCTGAAGCTGACGCCTGACGACATCTGCTTCTCCGTGCCGAAAATCTTCTTCGCTTATGGCTTCGGCAACTCCGTCACCTTCCCGTTCTCGGCGGGCGCGGCGACGCTGCTGCTGCCGGGCCAGCCGAAGCCCGCGTCGATCTTCGCGGCGATCGCGCAGTACAGGCCGACGGTCTTCTTCGGCCTGCCGACGCTCTATACGTCGCTGACCAAGGCTGACGGCGCGGACAAGACCGACTTCTTGTCATTGCGCATGGCGCTCTCCGCCGCCGAGGTGCTCTCGGCCGAGGTCTTCAACGGCTGGAAGACGCTCACCGGCCTCGAGATCGTCGAAGGCCTCGGCTCCACCGAGGTGCTGCACATCTATCTCTCCAACCGGCCCGAGCAGAAGAAGCTCGGTGCCGCAGGCCTGCGCGTGCCCGGCTACGAGGTCGCGCTGCGCGACAAGGACGGCCGCGACGTCGCCGACAACGAGGAAGGCATTTTGTGGGTGCGCGGCGATTCCAACACGCCGCTGTACTGGAACCGGCCGGACAAATCCGCCGAGACCATCCGCGAGGGTGGCTGGATCTACACCGGCGATCGTTTCGTCAGGGATGCCGACGGCTTCCACTTCTTCCGCGGCCGCGCCGATGATCTCATCAAGATTTCCGGCCAATGGGTCTATCCGCTCGAGGTCGAGCTGTGCCTCGCCGACCACCCCGAGATCCGCGAATGCGCGGTGTTCGCCGCCGAGCTGCCGGACCGCCGGATGACGCTGAAGGCCGTGGTGGTGATGAACAACCGCACGGTCAACCAGGGCGACGCGACGCGGCGGCTGCAGGACTATGTGAAGGGCAAGCTGCTGCCCTACAAATATCCGCGCGAAGTGATCTTCACCGACGAGCTGCCGAAGACCGGCACGGGGAAGATCGATCGGCAGGCGTTGTTGAGGATGTGAGACGACGTTGAGGATGTGAAGCAACCGCGTCACCACACTCTCGCTGTCGTCCCCTCACCCACCCCTCCCCAGATGCTCCAGCGCATCTTCCGCCCGCAACGGCACGCGCGAGGCCTCGTTATTGAGGTCGACGAGCTGCGACATCAACGCCATCAGCGTCTTGCGGTCGGCCGGCTTGAGCGGCTCCAGCATGCGCGCCTGGGCACGCTCGACGGCGGGAATGATCTCGCGCAGGATCGCGGCGCCTGATTTGGTCAGGTAGAGCAGCTTGATCCGCTTGTCCTCGGGCGCCGGCTTGCGCTCGACAAAGTCCTTGGCCTGCAGCCGCTCGATCACGCTGCCGAGCGTGGAGCGGTCGAAGGCGATCACCGCCGACAGCCGTGTGGCGTCGATGCCGGGATGGGTGTGGATCGCGATCAGCGCGGCATATTGCACCGGGGTCAGGTCGAACGCCTTGCACTCCTCCATGAAGATCGAAACCGCGATCTGCTGCATGCGCCGGAACAGATAGCCCGGCGCGGCATAGACCGCATCGATCGTGATCGGAGGAGGCGGCTTACTCGGCATCGGGCTGCTTCTCCGGTGCGGCCTCGGCGAACGCCGCCAGCCCCTTGGCCGCGGTCTCCGCTTTGAGCAGGCGCGGATAGGCCGAGACATCGACGCCGAAGCGGCGCGCATTGGCGAGCTGCGGCACCAGGCAGAGATCGGCCAGCGTCGGCGCATTGCCGAAGCAGAACGGCCCCGGCTCGTCCTTGATCAGCGTCTCGCAGGCCGACAGCCCTTCGCGGTTGACCCAGGCGGCCCACTCCTGGACCTTCTCTTCGGCCAGACCGAGTTCGCGAAGCCGCGCCAGCACTTTCAGGTTCTGCACCGGATGGGTGTCGCAGGCGATCGCCAGGGCGAACGCCCGCACCTTGGCGCGCCGCAGTGCATCTTTCGGCAGCAGCGGCGGATTGGGGTGCGTCTCGTCGAGCCATTCGATGATCGCGACCGATTGTGTCAGCACAGCACCGCCATCGTTCTCCAGCGCCGGCACGAGGCCTTGCGGGTTGATGGCGAGATAAGCGGGCGCACATTGCTCGCCCTTGCGCAAATGATGCGGCAAGTGCGCGGCCTTGAGGCCCTTGAGGTTCAACGCGATCCGCACCCGATAGGCGGCGCTGGAGCGGAAATAGCCGTGCAGCTTCATTGGGACCTCCCTATATCCTCGGTCATTTTGGGGCCTTGTACGCCGTCCCTCGCATTGACGCTACCTAGATCGTCAGTATACTGTCAATCAACAAAACGAACGGGAGCGCCGCCATGGAAGCCGTGACCAAGACGCCGGAGCGCGAGGCCTTCTACAAGAAGATCGACGGCGAGAACCTCACCGCGCTGTGGACGGTGATGAGCGATCTGATCACGCCGGAGCCGAAGAGCGCCTGCCGGCCGCATCTCTGGCAATTCGACGTCATCCGCGACTACATGATCGAGGCCGGCAAGCTGATCACCGCCAAGGAAGCCGAGCGCCGCGTGCTGGTGCTGGAGAACCCCGGCCTGCGCGGCCAGTCCAAGATCACGACCTCACTCTATGCCGGCGTGCAGATGGTGGTGCCCGGCGACGTCGCACCGGCGCACCGGCACAGCCAGTCGGCGCTGCGCTTCGTGCTCGAAGGCAAGGGCGCCCACACCGCCGTGGACGGCGAGCGCACCGCGATGGAGCCGGGCGATTTCATCATCACGCCATCGATGACCTGGCACGATCATTCCAACGAAACCAACGAGCCGATGTTCTGGCTCGACGGCCTCGACATTCCGCTGGTGCAGTTCTTCGACTGCTCCTTCGCCGAGGGATCGAAAGAGGACCAGCAGAAGATCACAAGACCCGCGGGCGACAGCTTTGCGCGCTACGGCCACAATCTGCTGCCGGTCGATGTGAAGCGGAGCTCGAAGACCTCGCCGATCTTCAGCTATCCCTATGCCTACACGCGTGAGGCACTGGAGAAGGCTCGAACGAGCCAGGAGTGGGACGCCTGCCACGGGCTGAAGCTGAAGTTCAGCAACCCCGAGACCGGCGATTTCGCGATGCCGACCATCGGCACCTTCATCCAGCTGCTGCCGAAGGGCTTCAAGACCGCGCGCTATCGTTCGACGGATGCGACGGTGTTCTGCCCGATTGAGGGCAAGGGCCGCAGCCGCATCGGCGATACCGTGTTCGAATGGGGCCCGCGCGATCTGTTCGTGGTGCCGAGCTGGCACTGGGTCACGCATGAGGCGGATGAGGATGCCGTGCTGTTCAGCTTCTCGGACCGGCCGGTGCAGCAGAAGCTGGATCTGTTCAGGGAAGATCGCGGCAACGCGTGAGGCTCTCGTAGGGTGGATTAGCCGAAAGCGTAATCACCATCTTCGGAAACAGAAAAGGTGGCAGCGCGGATTGCCGCTACCGCCAGTGCAGCAACCGCACCTCCAGCCAGCCGATCAGCTTGCCGACCGCGAGGCCGAACACCGACAGGATCACGACGCCCGCGAGCAGCTGATCGGTCTGCATCAGATTGCCGGCCTGCAGCACGAAGGCGCCGATGCCGTATTGGGCGCCGATCATCTCGGCGCTGACGACGAGGAGCAGCGCGACAGAGGCCGTGATGCGAAAGCCGGCGAGGATCGCGGGCAGCGCGCCCGGCCAGATCACCTTGCGCACGATGGTCGCGAAGGGGACGTTGAAGCTCTGCGCCATGCGGATGAGGTTTCGCGGCACCGCATCGACGCCACTGTAGACCGAGATCGCGGTCGAGAAGAACACCCCGAGCGCAATCGTCGCGATCTTCGGCTCTTCGCCGATGCCGAGCCAAAGAATGAGCAGCGGCAGCAGCGCGATCTTCGGGATCGGGAACAGCGCCGAGATGAAGGTGATGCCAACGCTGCGCGCCAGCCTGGACAGGCCGATGGCAAAGCCCACAGCGACGCCCGCCGCCGTGCCGAGCAGCCAGCCTACGCCGATGCGCAGCAGCGAGGCCGACAGATGCTGCCAGAGCGCGCCGGAGATCGCGAGCTGATAGATCGCACGGACAATCGCGGCGGGTGTCGGCAGAAACAGCGCATTGACGAGGCCGGCGCTGCCTGCGGCCTGCCAGATCGCGATGACGATCGCGAGCGCGATCCAGCCGCCGTAGCGGCTCGATGCCGGCACGAAGCCGGCGCCGCGGAAGCGGACGCGCCGGGTTGCAGCGTCTTTCGCAATTTCGGCCGGCGCGCGATCAAGCATGCTGGACCTCGCGCTCGGCGTCGATCGCCTCGTTGCGGATCAGCGACCAGATCTGGTTCTGCAGCGCCGGAAGCTTTTCGCGCGCTTCAGCCTCCCCGCGCGCAGCGCGCGTCATCGGCACGGTCACGACCTCGCGGATGCGGCCGGGCCTGCGCGACAGCACCACGATGCGGTCGGCGAGCCGCGCCGCCTCTTCGAGATTGTGGGTGACGTAGACCGCGCCCATGCCGCCATCGGCGAGCAGGCGGACGAAATCCTCCATCAGCAATTCGCGGGTCTGCGAATCCAGCGCCGACAGCGGCTCGTCCATCAGCAGGATGGCCGGCTTGACTGCGAGCGCGCGCGAAATGCCGACGCGCTGGCGCATGCCGCCGGAAAGCTGTTTCGGATAGGCTTTACGGAAATCAGTCAGCGTCGTGCGGCGCAAGGCGTCCTCGACCAGCGCGCGTCGCTGCACGGCCGAAAGCTGGGTGTGCAGCAGCGGGAATTCGACATTCTCCTCCACCGTCGCCCAGGGCAGCAGCGCAAAGTCCTGGAACACGAAGGTCAGCGGATTGAGGCTGTCCGCCGGCGGCGAGCCCCGGAGTTCGGGCGCGCCGGAGGTCGGCTGCAACAGTCCGCCGAGGATCGACAGCAGCGTGCTCTTGCCGCAGCCGGAAGGCCCCACGATCGCCACCACCTCGCCGGCGCCGACGGTGAAGGAGACATCGTCGAGCACGGCGAGATCGCCGAAGCGGTGGGTGATGTGGCTGGCGATCAGGTCCATGAACTGGTTTCTGCTCTCAATCCGCCTTCACATAGTCCTTGGCGATGATCGCCTCCGCGTCAAAACCCTTGTCGGCAAAACCCTGCTCCTGCAGCCATTTGATCTGGTTGTCGACGTTCTTCACATCCAGCTTGCCGTCGGGGTCGATATAGGCGCAATTGCCGACCACCTGCTCGACCGGCAGGTTGGTATACTTGGCGATGATCTCCAGGAGCGGTTTCGTCTTGTCGTTGATGGGCGCGACGCCGTCCTTCATCGCGGCGAGGATGACGTCGTGATATTCGCGGTCGGCCTTGGCGAGCGCGCCGAGCAGCTTCGTCACCAGCGCCTTGTTGGTCAGCGTTTTCGGCGAGGCGAACACCGCGCCCAGCTGCCAGGGCGTCTCGTCGCCGACCCAGCCCAAAAATTTCGCGCCGCCCTCGTCCATCAGCTTGCGCGCGGTGGAGATCGGCAGCAGCGCGGCATCGACGGTCTCGCCCTTCAGCGCGGCGGCCGCATTCGACAGCGATTGCAGCGGCACGATCTTCACGTCCGCGAGCTTGAAGCCGTATTTGTCGGCGAGCAGGCCGAGCGAATAGTGAAAGCTCGATCCGACCTGCGTCATCGCCACGCGTTTTCCCGCGAGGTCCTTCGGCGTCTTCAGCCCGGCGGCGTAAGCGTTGTTGCTGGCGAAATAGCCGATCAGGGGATAGCCGGCTTTCTCGCGGCTCATGCCGCCGATCACCTTCAGCGTGCCCTTGCCGGCAAGGTTATAGAGACCCGCGGTGAAGGCGGTGATGCCGAAATCGACGTCGCCCGAGGTCGTCGCGACCGCGATCGGCTGGGCCGCGTCGAAGAATTTCAGCTCGACCTCTAAGCCGGCCTCGCGGAAATAGCCCTTGTCCTGCGCGATGAAGACCGGCGCGGAGGAGGACAGGCGCAGCACGCCGATCCTGGCCTTCAACGCGTCCTCGGCCCGCGCCGTGCCAATCGCCGTGATCGCCAGAAGACCCGCAAGCGCGAGCCGCACCATCCCGATCATCCCGTTTCCTCCGCCGTCGTTGTCTTGGTCGTTCTATTGCAAGCCCGTCACAAACCTTCAGGCAGCGCCTGGTCCCGGCCGATGAAGGCGCCCTGTTGTTTCAACGTTTCCTGCAACTTTTCAATGGGGATTTCGCGTGGGATCCGGTTTCCGGAGAGCGCCAGCGCGGCGGCGGAACCGGCAGCCTCCCCCATCACGAAACAGGCACCGGAGACCCGCGCCGCCGACTGGCCCTCATGGGTCATGGAGGCGCAGCGGCCGGCGACGAGCAGGTTGTCGACGCCCTCGGGGACCAGCATCCGGTAGGGCAACTCGTTATAGCCACGCGATTCCGGGATCGGCGGGAAGGTGAAGACGACATCGCCGGGAACATGGGCCTCGATCGGCCAGCCATTGACGCCGATGGAATCCGTAAACGAGGCACAGCCGAGTACGTCCTCGCCGCTGAGCTGGTAGCCGCCCGTGACGCGACGGGTCTCGCGGATGCCGAGCTGCGGCGGCAAATCGACGATGTAGGACTTTTCAAAGCCCGGCACAGTGCTGCGCAAAAACGCGTATGCGGCGAGCGCCTGCTTGCGGCCCTCGATCTCGCCGCGGGTGAGATCGTCGGGCTCAACGCCGTTGATGGCGTGACCGTCCTCGCGCGCCACCTGCGTGAAATTCACCCGCCATTCGATGCCGGATTTTTGCGGCCGCACGATCGCGCTTTTCCGCGGGAATGTGTGCGTGCCGGCCGCGGTCGCCTTCTCCATTAATTGCGGGATGGTACGCCAGGCGTCGCCCGCCCTTTCGGGATCGATGCCGTTGAGACGCAGCATCATCGAGGGATAGAGCGGATGACCGTCCGCGTCGCCGATCTCGAAGGGCGCGCCGGCCCACACCGCGAGGTCGCCGTCGCCGGAGCAATCGATGAAGATCTCAGATCGCACCGCCTGGCGGCCGGCCTTGGTCTCGACCATCAGCGCGTCGATACGGCTGTCATCGCTCATCACGACACCGGCGCCGAGCGCATGGAAGAGGATGTGCACCTTGTGGCTGGCGAGCAGCTCGTCGGCCGCGATCTTGTAGGCAGCGGTGTCGTAGGCCTGGGCGAACACCTTGCCGAGAATCAGGTGCGGCGTGTTGAGGCCACCCAGCCGATCGATCCGCGCCAGCAGCTCGGACGCCATGCCCTGCACCAGCCGCCGGTGCTCGCCATGGACATTGCCATGTAAGCCGCAGAAATTGGTGACGCCGGCCGCCGTGCCCATGCCGCCGAGGAAGCCGTAGCGCTCGATCAGCAGCGTCTTCCGCCCGGCCCGCGCAGCTGAAGCCGCCGCGACGATGCCGGCGGGACCGCCGCCGAGCACGACGACTTCATATTCGCCATAGAGCGGCACCTGGCGTGCCGGTTCTTCGATCGTCGTGGCCCGCATGGCGCGTCCCTTCCCGAATTTCCTTTGCTTGGGGCGACTATGAATTAACGCGCAGCGGGCTACAATCTACCAAAATACGCGATCAGCTTACGCGAATCGAGAAAGGTCGAGATGGACATCCTCGTGAACCTGCAGGCCTTCCTAGCCACTGCCGATGCCGCCGGCTTCTCCGCCGCCGCGCGAAAGCTGGGGGTCTCGACCTCGGTGGTCGCAAAACGCGTCACGCAGCTGGAGGCGCGGATCGGCACGCTGCTGTTTCACCGCTCGACCCGGCAATTGCGGCTGACCGAAGCCGGGCAGCGCTACGTGCACCGCGCCCGCGGCGTCGTCACCGATGCGACCGACCTGCTCTCGCGCATGGGCGAGAAGGGCCACGACCTCGTCGATCACCTCCGCATCAAGGCCCCGACCTCGCTCACGGTGGCGCGGCTCGCGGACGCCTTCAGCGCGTTCCAGACCCAGAACCCGCGGCTGAAGCTCGATATCGTGCTGATCGATCGCCCGGTCGATCCGGTCACCGAAGGGTTCGACATTGCCATCGGCGCCTTCCCGCATTCCTTCGGCGGCGTGGTCGATGAGCCGCTTTGTGCGCTGAAGCGGCTGCTCTGCGCTTCGCCGGCCTATCTGAAGAAACACGGCACGCCGAAGCATCCGCGCGATCTGGTCGAGCATCGCTGCCTCAGCTTCCTGCCGACCGGACCGGAATGGGTGTTCGACGGACCGCGCGGCCGCATCAGCATCCAGGTCAGCCCGCTGCTCTCCTCCAACGAGGGACACGTGCTGGCGCGCAGCGCCGTCGCCGGCAACGGCATCGCGCTACTCTCGCATTATCTCGTCGCCGACGCCCTGCGCGACGGGACGTTGAAGCCGGTGCTGCGCGACTTTCCGATTCCGGAATTATGGGTGAAGGCCGCGATCCCCGAGCGTCGGCGCAATGCCGCCGCGGTGCAGGCGCTGCTGACACTGCTGAAAACGTCACTCACGCCGTCGCTGTAGGCAGCGCCTCGCATGCGGGCTACACGCCCCATAAGATGGTTGCCCTTAACCGGCGGACCTGAGAGAAGGGCCGCCATGGATTCGATCGTCGTGAAATTCGCCCTGCCCGCCCTCGTCGCTCTCGCGCTCTGCAGCGCTCCCGCCGTAGCCGTGGAGCAGAACTGCCGCTTCATCCAGGCCAAGCTCGAGCGCGAAGCCTGCTACAAGCGGCAGGAGGACGAGCTCGCGGCCAAGCGCAAGCCCGCGCCCGCGAACGACGAGAGCAAGACGCTCGAAACGCTGCGCCAGATGCGACAGGACGACGACGCCGTCTATCGCAGTATCAACAACATCTGCCGCGGCTGCTGACGTTCAGCCCTTCGCGCCGCCCCAATTCCCGGCCCGCTTCTCGGCGAACGATGCCAGCCCTTCCGCCGCCTCCGCGCTCTGGCGCTTGAGCGAATGCAGCTGCACGAGCCGCTTGTAAGCCGCATCGTCCACCGCCATTCCGCCGAACGAGCTCTCCAGGGCAAGCCGCTTGGTCTCGGCCATCGCTTCAGGCCCGTTGGCGAGCAATTGCTCGACCACCTTGCTGCCTGCAGATTCGAGCTCGGCGAGCGGCACCACCTCGTGCACGAGGCCGATGCGGCGCGCGTCCTCGGCGCCAAAACGTTCGCCGGTCAGCGCGTAGCGGCGGACCTGCCGCACGCCGATGGCATCGCAGAGCTGCGGGATGATGATCGCGGCCGTCAGGCCCCAGCGCACCTCGGTGATCGAGAACAGCGCATTGTCCGCGGCGATCACGACGTCGCAAGCCGCAATCACGCCGGTGCCGCCGCCGAAGCAGCCGCCCTGCACCAGGGCGACCGTCGGAATCGGCAGCGTGTTGAGCCGCTGCACGGCCTCGAACGTCGCACGGGATGCCGCTTCGTTCGCCTCGGCCGATTGCGGCCGCACGCCGTTGATCCATTTCAAATCGGCGCCGGCCTGGAAGTGCTTGCCGTTACCCCTCAGCACGACGACGCGTAAATTGGGTTTCTTGCCGAGCTCGTCCATGGCCGCGAGCACGCCCGCGATCAGCGCGCCGTCATAGGCATTGTTGACCTCCGGCCGGTTCAACGTGACGGTTGCAACCCCACGCTCATCAAGGGTCCACAGGACGGGGCTGGCAGTCATCGGCGATCCTCCGCTTCGTTTCCTTGGCGCGCACTATGGCCGAGCTGGCGCACCCCGATCCATATCTTTCCAGCGTGGGGCGGTCGCGCCCATCGCATGGCGGCTTGTGTCATGCTGCGGCCTGACGGCACCAAGGGACAGGACGGAATCATCATGCGCATCTGCATTTTCGGCGCGGGCGCCGTCGGCAGCCACATCGCGGTCCGGCTGGCGCGGGCAGGCCATGAGGTTTCATGCGTGATGCGCGGTGCGCATCTGGAGGCGGCGCGCGCGGCCGGCCTTAAGCTGCGGGTCGGCGATTCCGAGGTCTCCGCCAAGGTGAACGCGTCAGGCGATGCGGCCCAGCTCGGGCCGCAGGATGTCGTGATCTCCACGCTGAAGGCAACCGCGCTGCCGGGGCTGGTCGCCAGCGTCAAGCCGCTGCTGCAGGACGATACCGCCATCGTGTTCGCGCAGAACGGCATTCCCTGGTGGTACGGGATCGGCCTGCCGCCGCGGCATCCGACGCCGCCGGACATATCCTTCCTCGACCCCGGCGGGCGCCTGCGCGCCTGCATACCGAAGGAGAGGATCATCGGCGGTGTCGTCTTCTCCTCCAACGAGGTGATCGCGCCCGGCGTGGTGCATAACCTCACCCCGGACCGCAACCGTCTCCTGATCGGCGAATGCGACGACCGCAATTGCGAGCGGATCACAAAACTTCGCAACGTCTTCAACGACGCGCGGCTGGAATCTCCGCCGGTGGCCGAGATCCGCGAGGCGATCTGGTCAAAGCTGCTGACCAACATGTCGCTGTCGGTGCTGTGCCTGCTCACCGGCCAGACCGCACGCGGCGTGCGCGACGATCCTGCTTTTACCGAGGTCATTCCGCGCATGCTGAACGAGGCCAACGACATCGCCCAGCATTTCATCCCCGAGGTCAAGCGCGTGACGCGCAGCGGCCCCGCCCCCAACCACAAGCCCTCGCTGCTGCAGGATTACGAACTGGGCCGCGCCATGGAGATCGACGTGCTGGTCAGGGCGCCTGCCGCGTTCGCGCGCGCCGCCGGCCTGTCGACGCCGACGCTCGATTTGATCGCGGCGCTGGCAATCCAGAAGGCGCGGGACAAGGGGCTCTATTCCGCCTGAACTTCAGGCGAGACTGTTGATCCAGGCCGCCAGCGTGTCCAGCACCTCCGTGAGCGCCTCATCATTGGTCCGGCCGGACCTCTTCAGCACCGCGAAGGAGTGATCGCCGCCTTCGACCTCGTGCAGCGTCGCCTTCGCCCCGAGCGATGCGATGACAGGCCTGAGATGACCGAGGTCGGCCAGCTCATCGCGGGTGCCTTGCAGGAACAGCATGGGGATGGCGATACCGGCGAGGTGCTCGGCGCGTTCGGATGACGGCTTCTTGGCGGCGTGCAGGGGAAAGCCCAGGAAGGCGAGCCCCTTCACTTCGGGCAACGGCGCCTTGGACTGCGCCTGCGAGGTCATGCGCCCGCCGAACGATTTGCCGCCCGCCACGAGTGTCATCCCGGGGCATAGCCGCGCCGCCTCCGCCACCGCCGCACGGACGGTGGCGTGCGCAACGGCCGGCTGGTCGGGACGTCCCTTCTTCTCTTCCATGTAGGGGAAATTGAAGCGGAATGTCGCGAGGCCGCGGTCGGCGAGACCTGCTGCGACCTTCGCCATGAAGGAATGCCGCATATCCGCACCCGCACCATGCGCCAGCACGTAGCAGGCGCGCGCCTTGTCAGGCTGCGTCAGGATCGCCGAGACCGTGCCGACGCGCTCGATGTCGAGCTTGAGCTCTCTTGTTTTGACAGCCACAATCAACCATCCCGACAGACGCTGTTACGGCCGCCTTGGTAGCGTCCCCGGCGCAGCCTGAAAACACAATAATTGCCGCCGCCCGCTGGCCTACCTAGCAGGCAAGCCGCAGCAACCGAGGGTATCATGGCCTATCGCTCCTCCTGGATGACCGAAGAGCTCGACGTCTTCCGCGACCAGTTCCGGAAATATCTCGCCAAGGATCTGGCGCCGCACGCCGAGAAATGGCGCGAGCAGAAGATGGTCGACCGCTTCGCCTGGCGCGGGCTCGGCGAGATGGGCGCGCTATTGGCGAGCGTGCCGGAGGAATATGGCGGCTTGGGCGCCACCTTCGCCTATGACGCCGCGGTGCTGGACGACCTCGAAAGCACAGTGCCGGAGCTGACGACCGGCGTCTCCGTGCACAGCGCCATTGTCGCGCATTACATCCTCAATTACGGTTCGGAGGAGCAGAAGAAGCGCTGGCTGCCGAAGATGGCCTCCGGCGAGATGGTCGGCGCCATCGCCATGACCGAGCCCGGCACCGGCTCGGATCTGCAAGCCGTCAAGACCACGGCGAAGAAGCAGGGCAATTCCTACGTCATCAACGGCCAGAAGACTTTCATCACCAACGGCCAGGCTGCAGATCTCGTCATCGTCGTCGCGCGCACGGGCGAAGCGGGCGCCAAAGGCATCTCGCTGATCGTGGTCGAGACCGCGGGCGCCGACGGCTACAAGCGCGGGCGCAACCTCGACAAGATCGGCCTGCACGCCTCCGACACGTCGGAGCTTTTCTTCGACAATGTGACGGTGCCCCCGGATAACCTGCTCGGCAAGGAGGAGGGCCAGGGCTTCGTTCAGCTGATGCAGCAATTGCCGCAGGAGCGCCTTGCGCTCGCGGTCGGCGCCGTCGCCGCGATGGAGCGCGCGGTCAAGCTCACCGTCGATTACACCAAGGAGCGCAAAGCCTTCGGCAAGCCGCTGATGGATTTCCAGAACACCGCCTTCAAGCTCGCCGAGCGCAAGACCGAGGCGATGATCGCGCGCGTCTTCGTCGACTGGTGCATCGAGCGCCTGGTCGCCGGAGATCTCGACACGGTCACGGCGTCGATGGCGAAATACTGGTGCTCGGAAAAGCAGGTCGAGACCGCCGACGAATGCCTGCAGCTGTTCGGCGGCTACGGTTACATGCAGGAATACCCGATCTCGCGCATCTTCATCGATTCCCGCATCCAGAAGATCTATGGCGGCACCAACGAGATCATGAAGCTGCTGATCGCCAGGTCGCTGTGATCGGGTCAGGTCGCTGTAATCAGGTCGCTGTGAGCGGCTACTTCATCCGCTGGTCGGCCACGACGAAGTCGATGAAGGTCCGCACCTTCGCGGAGAGATATTTGCGGCTCGGATAAACCGCGAACAGCTTTCCTTCGAAGATGACCTGCCCGGGCATGACGTGCTCGAGGCGGCCACCGGCGATGTCCTCGGCGACCAACCATTTCGGCAGGAAAGCGAGACCCATGCCTTCCAGCGCGGCCATGTGCAGCAGCGTTTCGTTGCCGCTGCGCAGCACCGGGTTGAGCTTGACGGTCTCGGTGCCGTGCTCGCCCGCAAAGGAGAAGCTTTCACCCGGGTACAGCGCGTAGTGCAGCAACGCCTGGCCGGCGAGATCGGCCAATTTGGTCGGGCGCCCCGCACGATCGAGATAAGCGGGCGCGCCGACCATATGGAAGGCGACCTTGGTGATGGGGCGCGCGATCAGCGCCTCGTCGGGCGCGCCGGTCGCGCGCAGGGCGAGATCGAATCCCTCCTCGACCAGATTGACCATCCGTCCGCTGAGATCGACGTCGAGGCGGACCTCCGGATAGCGCGCCTGGTAATCCGCCAGCACGCCCGCGAAGATCGTGTTCGCCATCCACACCGGCGCGGTCAGCCGCAGCGTGCCGCGCGGAACGACCGTCGCGTTGCTGACGGCGGCTTCGACCTCGTCGAGCGAGTCCAGCATCTGCCGCGCCTGCTCGAAATAGAGCGCGCCGCTTTCGCTCAGGCTGACGCGCCGGCTGGTGCGGTTAAGCAGCCGCGTGCCCAGCCGCTTCTCGAGTTGCATCACGTGCTTGCTCACCATCGCGGGCGAGATGCGCAGGCGCTGCGCCGCGGTCGCGAAGCTCTTCAGCTCGGCGACCAGGCAAAACATCCTCATGCTGGTCAGAGAATCCATAAGATCATCAACACCTGAGAAATGAACTAATCCCATTACACGTAGTGATCAAATATCAGGAAACTATCAAATGGTGGCGACCCTCACGTTTTGGAGAACCATCGTGTCCACTACCACCTATGAGACCACCACACCCGGCCGCGCCCTGCGTATCGGCCTTTGGGCCGCACAGGGCCTGATCTTCTTCGCTTTCACCGCGGCCGGGCTGGTCAAGCTGCTGACGCCGATCCCCGAACTTGCCGCGATGATGCCCTGGGCCGGCCAGCATTCCACAACGTTCGTCCGCTTCATCGGACTGGTCGATCTCGCCGGCGGGATCGGCATTCTGCTGCCGGCACTGACGCGGATCCTGCCGCGGCTGACGGTGCTGGCCGCACTCGGCTGTTCCGTGTTGCAGGTGTTCGCGCTCGTCTTCCACATCTCGCGCGGCGAAGCGCCTGTGACGCCGCTCAATGTCGTCCTGCTCGCGCTCAGCCTGTTCGTGCTGTGGGGACGCGGCCACAAGGCGCCGATTGCCGCTCGGCAATTTTGAGCAGCTGGACGCCGCAGCCATGATCCCAGCCAACGGATGGTCCCGCAGGGGCCTGCTCGCAGGCGCGTCGATCCTCACGGCCGGCGGCACCGCCGCGGCCAAGGAAGATCGCCTCACCGAGGGCGTCGTGATCCTGATCGACAGCAACGAGCCCTATGTCATGGGTCATGCGATCAGCTACTCTGCCAACCTCTCCAGGCATTTTGCCGACAGGGGTGCGAGATTGCTGATCGAGGTGGTCGCCAACGGCAAGGGCATTGACGTGTTCCGGGCGGACAAGACTCCGCTCGTCGAGCCGCTCGCGACGCTGCGGCAGTCGCTGCCCAACCTCGCCTACAGCATGTGCGCGTCGTCAAAAGCGATCGCGGAAACCAAGGAGCAGATCTCCATTCCGCTGATATCGGGCGCGAGCCTCGTCCCGTTCGGAATCGGACGCGTGGTCGATCTGCAACTCAAGGGCTGGGCCTATATCCATGCGTGAGAGGCCTCGCGTGCCCGGCACGGCGCCGTCCAGACGATCGCTCCTGATGGCCGCGCCCGCGCTCATTGCCTCGCTGCGCGCAGGCCGTGCGCGAGGCGGCGACCCGTCCTGGCCGCCGGTGTTCGAGACCGGCCGCAACCAGTTCACGGTCGTGCGGCCTCGTGCGCCGATGGCTCCGCTCCGGCTTCAGGACCTCAATGGCAGGGACATCGTTGCGACGGCAAAGCCGGGACGCATCACGCTGGTCAATTTCTGGGCGACGTGGTGCGCGGCCTGCCGGCTCGATCTGCCCGCGCTCGCAAGCCTGGTGGGATCGCGGCCGGACCGGCTCGACGTCCTCGCGATCTGCACCGATACGAAGGACTTGCGAAAGATTCGCGCATTCCTTGGCGGCCTGGCCGTGCCAAACCTTGCCTGCTACGTCGACGCGTACGACGCAATTGCGGAATCTTCGGTCGGGAATTTCAGGCTTGTCGGCATGCCCGTCACCTATCTGGTCGGAACAAGCAATCACGTCGAGGGCTATATCGCGGGCGCACCCGACTGGCTCTCGCCCGCCGGCGCCCGGCTGCTGCAATTCTATCGCGAGCAGGCCTAGGACGAAGCGGTCTGCCGTCACGCCGCCGATTCCGACGGCCCTTGCCCGATCGCAAAGGAATGAGATTCTACGACACAACCCGTCATTGCAAGGTGCGCCGACAGACCATACGCTGCCCGTCATCGGCAGCCGCCGTCGGTCTCGTTTGCATCGGGAGAATTGCGAATGGTTCACGTCTCGCGACGGAAACTGCTTCAGCTTGCGGTTATTGCACCATCGGCGCTTACTGCCGCTTGGACGTCGGTTGCATCCGCCGCGACCGGAAAGAAAATCCTGACTGCGGTGATGCAGTCGGACCTTCGCGTCACCGATCCCGGCTTCACGACGGCCATCATCACCCGCGACCATGGCTACATGGTCTACGATACGCTGCTGGGCATCGATTCCAGCTTCAAGGTGCGGCCGCAGATGGCCGACTGGACGGTGTCCGCGGACAAGCTGACCTACACCTTCACCCTGCGCGACGGCCTGAAGTGGCATGACGGCGCGCCGGTGACGGCGGAGGACTGCGTCGCCTCGCTGAAGCGCTGGTTCACGAGCGTCGACGGCATGGCGCGCAAGCTGATGGACTTCACTTCGGGAATCGAGGCAACGGACGCCAAGACCATCGTGCTCAAGCTGAAGGAGCCCTATGGCCTGGTGCTGGAGACGATCGCCAAGCCGTCGGCCGTTGTCGCCTTCATGATGCCGAAGCGGTTGGCCGAGACCCCGATCACCAAGCAGATTCCGGAGCAGATCGGCTCCGGCCCATTCAAGTTCGTCGCGAGCGAATTCCAGCCTGGCGTGAAAGCCATCTACGAAAAGAACACCGACTATGTGCCGCGCAAGGAGCCGGCCGAATGGACATCGGGCGGCAAGGTGGTCAAGGTCGACCGTGTCGAGTGGATCACGATGCCGGATGCGCAGACCGCGCTCAACGCGCTGCAATCCGGCGATGTCGATTTCGTTGAAACTCCGCCGTTCGACATGCTGCCCGCGCTCGAGTCCAACCCGGACATCACTGTTTCCATCTTGAACAAGTTCGGCTTCCAGTCGTTCGGCCGGATGAACTTCCTGCACCCGCCGTTCGACAATGTGAAGATCCGCCGCGCCGCGCTGCTCGCGATCAACCAAAAGGACGTGCTCGACGCCCAGATCGGCAATCCTAAGTACTACAAGTTCTGCGGCGCATTCTTCATCTGCGATACGCCGCTGGCCAGCGATGCCGGCGGCGAGACCCTGATGAAGGGAAACGGAATGGCGGACGCGAAGAAGGCGTTGGCAGAGTCCGGCTATGACGGCACGCCCGTGGTGATCTTGGCGCCAGGCGACCAGATCCTGCTGAAAGCGCAGCCGATCGTGGTCGCGCAGCTGCTGCGCGAGGCCGGATTCAAGGTCGACCTTCAGGCCATGGACTGGCAGACCTTAGTGACCCGCCGCGCCAGCCAGAAGTCGCCGAAGGAAGGCGGCTGGAACATGTTCTTCACCTACCAGGGCGCCGCCGACTCATTGAACCCGCTGGTCAACGTCCCGATGGGCGGCAAGGGCACGAGTGGCGGCTGGTACGGCTGGTCCGAGGACCCCAAGCTCGAGGAGATGCGCGACGCCTTCGCTCGCGCCACTTCACCTGAAGAGCAGAAGAAGATCGCCCTCGACGTGCAGAAGGAAGCCTACGATCAAGTGATCTACATCCCGCTCGGCCAGTTCCAGGCGCCGAGCGCATGGCGCAAATCACTGACCGGCGTGATCGACGGCCCGGCAACGCCGATGTTCTGGAATGTGGAAAAGAACGAGTAGGCTCGCGGCCTCACAAAGCTCTAGTTCGGATGCCACCAGCGGCCGCCGATGACGACGCCTTCGGACACGATCTTGCGATCACCGATCAGGTGCTCGCCGACGACGTCCTCGTAGTCGAACTGGCCTTGGCGCACCGAGATCAGCGTGGCGTCGCCGACGCTGCCCGGCTTGAGGCTGCCGAGCTCGGGACGCCGCAGCGCCATCGCCGCATTCACCGTCGAGGCCGCGATCACGTCGGACAGCTCCATGCCCATGCACAGGAATTTCGACAGGGTCGTGACCTGGTCGAAGGCCGGGCCGTCGATGCAGAGCTGATGGATGTCGGATGAGATGGTGTCGGGATAGAAGCCGTTGGCGAGCATCGCGCGCGCGGTCTTGAAGGCGAACGAACCCTTGCCGTGGCCGATGTCGAACAGCACGCCGCGCTCGCGCGCATCCAGCACCGCCTTCTTCACCGTGCCCTGCGCGGTTGCGGGCGTGTTCGGGAACGGGCGGAACGCGTGGGTCAGCACGTCGCCGGGACGCAGACGTGCCAGGACCTCTTCATAGCTCGGCGGCGGATGATCGATATGCGCCATCAGGGGCATGCCGACCTCGTCGGCAACCTGCAGCGCAATGTCGAGCGGCACCGCCCCTGACGTGCCCGAGGAATGCAGTCCGACGCGCACCTTGATGCCGACGATGAGGTCGCGATTGGCATCAGCGACCTTCGCGGCCTCGATCGGATTCATCAATCGCAGCTCCTCGCTCTCGCCGACCATGATCCGGTGCGAGAAGCCGAAGATACCGGCATGCGAGACATGCAAATAGGCGAGGATGCGGACCTGGCTCGGCTCGATCACATGCTTGCGGAAGCCGGCGAAATTGCCCGGCCCGGCGCTGCCGGTATCGACCGCCGTGGTGACGCCGGAGAGCCGGCAGAACTCCTCGGCGTCGATGCCGAGCGAGGTGCCGCCCCAATAGACGTGGGTGTGCAGATCGATCAGCCCCGGCGTGACGATGAACTGCGAGACGTCGCGTACCTCGGTGCCCGGATCGGCCTTCAGCGCGCTGCCGACCGCCGCCACCTTGCCGCCGGCGAAGGCGACATCGGTCACGGCATCGAGTTTCTGCGAGGGGTCGATCACGCGGCCCCCGCGCAGGATCAGGTCAAAGGGCATCGTCGTCTCCGGATGAGGCAGCGCGGTGCTGCGGCATGGCAGCCCCGCCAGCGAGGAAGGAAGCCATTCGTTTCTAGCAATTTTCGCGCCGAATGGCGCGGCAAACCATACCTCTTGCCTATGAAAAATGGGAATCCGGAAGGCTCGAACTTCCGACATGCGTTCTAGAAAGCCGTTGGCGGAGGGATTATCCCGCCGTCCAACTTTAGTCATGCCTATGTCGGGGGATCCCCCAAGAGATCCCCCGAGACAGCTGTTGAGTACCAGCTTGTGTGGCCGACCCGTCCCCTACGCGAAGTGGAAGTCGTGGCTGTTCAGCTTGTCGAGCTGCGTGTTCTTCAGCGTGAGGGTGTCGCTCCCCGTCGCGATGACGACGTCGTGGCCCGACTGGGCCGCGTGGGAGAGAACGCTCGCAAAACTGTCGAATACGCTTTTGCTGAACTCGATCGTGTCGTGAGCAGGTCCGCGGGCAGCGAAGTCCTTGATAACGTCCTGGCCGAAGTTCGACGCAAACTGGAACGTATCCGCTCCCGCTTTGCCAACCATGACATCGTTGCCGGTGGTGCCAGTCAGCGTGTCGCTGCGGCCCGAGCCGATCATCGCCGCGCCCGAGCTGGTTCCGACCACGTGGTCTGTGGTGTCGACCTGCTCCGCGGTAAAGGCGTGGGACTTACCCGACAGGTCGGAGGTCTGGAAGCTCCACTTGCCGTCGGCGTCCGTCGTGGACGAACCGACCGAGGTCGTGCCGTCATACAGCTTGATCTCGCTGTTGGGATCGGCCGTGCCCTTGATCGTCGCGGTGTGATCCGAGTGCTGGCGTACATTGGTGACTTCCACCGTCGAGGTGCCGCCACCGCTGTGCGAGCCGATCGGCGGATCGATCGGCTGCGACAAGGCGCTGGTGTTGCCGGCTGCGTCGGTCGCTGTCGCGGTGAAGGTGTGTGACCCGTGCTTGAGATTCGGGGTCGTCACGCTCCAGTCACCGTCACTTGCAACGGTCGTCGTGCCAAGCAGGGTCGCGCCCTCGTAGAGCTTGATCAAGCTGCCCGCTTCCGCCGTCCCGGAGACCGTGGCGCGGTTATGCGTGGTCGGATCGCTCAACAGCACCGGGGCATCGGGGGCAGCGGTATCCACCGTCACGTCCAGCGCAGTCGATGCCTTGCTGGTGACGCCAGAGACCGTGTCGGTCGCAGTGAAGCTGTGCTTGCCGTCCGGCAGCGCGGCGGTGGTGTAGTGCCACGCTCCATTCGCATCCGCCGTGGCCGTGCCGAGCTGGGTGGCGCCGTCGAGCACCTTGACCGTGCTGTTGGCAACCGCAGTCCCGGCCAGGGTCAGCGTCTTGTCGCTCGTGATGTGATCACCGGCAGTGCCGGTATCGTTTGAGAACGAGGCGATTTTCGGCGCGGCGGGCGCTGTGGTGCCCGTGCCCGACGTGCCCGAGCCGGTGGAGCCCGTCGTCCCAGAACCAATGACCGCATCCACGGCCGTCGACGCAGCACTGACGTTGCCGGCAACGTCGGTCGCCTTCGCCGTCAGGGCGTGCGAACCGGCCGACAATGCAGACGTCGTGACGCTCCACGCACCGCTCGAGTTGGTTGTCGCCGTCCCGACCTGGGTCGTTCCGTCAAACACCTTGATCGCGCTGTTCGCTTCGGCAGCCCCCGACAGAACGACTTGGTTGGCAGAGTTGACGGTGTCGCTCGCGATCGTCGGTGCAGCTGGCGCCTTGGTGTCGACGGTGACCGCCACCGCAGCCGATGCCGCGCTGGTTTGACCCGACGAGTTGGTCGCGGTCGCCGTCAGCGTGTGCTTAGCATCGGTCAAGACCTTGGTGATATAGTCCCAGCTTCCGGCCGAAGTCGCGGTCGCCGTACCGATCTGCGTCGAACCGTCATAGACTTTCACGGTGCTGCCAGCCGCGGCGGTGCCGTGCAGAGTGATCTGATTGGCGTCCGTGATGCCGTCGCCAGTCTTGCCCGTATCGGGTGACCAGGATGCGATGGTCGGTGCTGCCGGGACTTCGGGCGTTGCGGGGGGCGTCGTCGGAGACGACGTCTGCCATCCCGTGCCGAGTTCGTCGTTGTTCGTCAGGACGGGCGTGTTGTCCCTGAAGTAATAGTATCCCCACTTGCCCTGCCCGAGCTCGTTGTTGGTGAACGAGACGCCGGAAATCTTGTCGGTGCTGCTGAAGCTGCCATCGGAGTAAAGGGTATAGCCGCCCCCCGCAAGATAGTTGCCGTCCACCTGAATGTTGGAAACCGGACCGAAGTCATTATTGATCATCACGGCCGAGACGTAGCTGTTCTCGTTGATGACCGTGTTGTGCCGAATGACGACGTCTGAAACGCCGCCGTCGATCTCAATGCCATCGTAGTGCGGACCGCCCAAGGACGTGCCGAGACGCACATCCGGCGCATTCATATCATGGATATAATTGTCTTGGACGAGGCTCGAACCGGTGACGATAATGCCGTTCTCCACGTCATGGATGTCGTTGCGCAGGAATGTGCCGGACCCGACAATGCCGTTCGCGCCATCTGGGCTACTTCCAACGTTTAAAATCTCGCTGTCCTTGACGACAGTTCCTGTAATGCCATCCTTGATCCAGATTCCTGTCCAATCGCTGGACGTGATGCGAGTATTCTGAATCGTGACGTTATCGGCCAGGACCGTAATGGTGCCTTTGACATCGAGAGCGTCGATTACGGTGCCTGGTTGAGTGATAGTTACGTCGCCCGATGGAGTCAGGATAACGCCATCAGGAAGACCGGTGCTATTCGCGTCTGGAAATCCAGCAATTGCCATGTTTGTTCATCCCCTGAGCAATGCAGCGCAGACTGAGTTTCATGCGCATACTGATCGATACGTCGCGGCTCAGTCCAACTTGAGCTGGTCCTTTGCCGCCCCATCAGCCGCGTGTTCGAATTCGCACGCGCCTTTTTTGCGACGATTCATTGACCCGAGCATGGAGTTTTTAATCTCGCAGCCGCAATTCCTGCCGCCGCCCAAATTAATATTATCGCCGAACTGAAACTAATGATCAGGATTAAATTCTCGGTCGAGCGCGTTATTTAAATGAGCGGCGACCTGTTGTGATCCCTGTCCATACTAATATTTGTTGCGACCTCACGTCGCCGGCCCTCGCTTCGCCAATCACCAGCGGCGTACTGCGCGCACCAGTCGGGGCCACCGCCCTGGGGTCGTTAGCCACACGGCCATGACGTCGCGGGCCCGACTCAATTGCAGCCGCGACCGCATGCCTGCAATTGCGTCGCCCATCCGGTGCCGGCAGAGCGACTCCGCTTCATTCTGATAGCTAATGGCCGGCAAAGGACTAGAAAGAATGGCGATCCCGGGAAGACTCGAACTTCCGACCTACGGTTTAGGAAACCGTCGCTCTATCCGGCTGAGCTACGGGACCGCGGAACCCGCATCAGTCGGGTTGCCCGGGGGTGTACATATCAAAGCGGCGACAGGATCGGAAGCCCTCGCCGCGCCCAATGCGCAAGGACCGCCGCCGGCCACCTACGCCCTGATATTATTATCCTTCACCACCTTGCCCCAAGTGGCGACCTGCTTGTCGAAGAAGGTCTTGAAGGCCGCCCCGTCCTGCAGCAGCAGCGTCATGTGCTGCGTCTCCTTCAGCTGGGCGGCGGTCGCAGGCTCGCTCAGGATCTCCTTGGACGCTGCCGCGAAGGCTGCGACGATGTCAGGCGGCGTGCCCGCGGGCGCGAAGATGCCCCACCAGGCCAGTGTCTCGAAATCGGGAAAGCCGGCTTCGATCGCGGTCTGCGTATCAGGCAGGGCCGGCAGCCGCTCGCGGCCGAGCTGCAGGATCGGACGCAGCATGTTGGTGCCGAGCTGGGCGGCGACCAGCGCCGCCGATCCCGCGATGAGATCGACATGGCCGCCGAGCACGTCGTTCATCGCCGGACCGCCGCCGCGATAAGGCACATGCATGATCTCGACGCCGGCCTTGCTGCCGAGCACGGTCATGGCGAGATGGCCGAGCGTGCCGATGCCGACGGATGCATATTTCACCGCGCCCGGGCTCGCCTTGCAGGCCGCCACCACGTCGGCAAAGCTCTTGTAGGGGCGGTCGGCACCCGCCGCGATCACATAAGGTGCGGTGCCGATGAGCAGTACCGGCATCAGCTCGCGCTCGACGTCCACCGGCGGCTTGTCGAGGATGGACGGAATCACCGCGTGGGAATCGAACGTGACCAAAAACGAGGTGCCGTCCGCCGGGCTCTTGGCGACCTGCGCCGCGCCGAGCGCGCCGGCGGCGCCCGATTTGTTCTCGACCACGACGATGCGATTGAGCTTGGTTTGCAGGCTGGCCTGCAGCAGCCGCGCCATCGCGTCGGTCGAGCCGCCCGGTGGAAACGGCACGACCAGCGTGATCTTGCCGGCCTGCGCCATGGCCGGCGTGATTGCGAGAATGGCCGGCGCAGCGAGCAGCGCGCGTCGTGTGATCGTCATGGTCCCCTCCCGTTTTTGGTTCGCGCCCGGCTTTTTGCTCTTTGGCGCTTAGGTCGTGCCGAAGCCCGACCCGGCTTTTCTGTATTCTGGCCGAGGCGGACTGAAAATGTCCAGCACGCGGGCACCATCCGGGCCGGCCCGCATGGTGTGCGGCACGTTGCCCGGCGTGCGCCAGAAATCGCCCTTCTTGACGGCAATCTCCTCATCGCCCTGGACGCGGATGGCGGAGCCGTCGAGCAGCACGCCCCATTGCTCCTCGGGATGATGGTGCAGCGTGCCCTGCGCATGGGGCGCCAGCGTCACCACCGACAGCATCGCCTGCTCGCCGGAGAAGATGCGCGTGGTCACTCCCGCGGCGAGTTCGCGGAACAGGCCGTCATCGGGACTGTCGATGTTGTGGAATTCGTCCTTCTGGCTCACGCTGCCCTCCCCTTTCTTTTTCCTTGATCAGGATTTCCCATACGAACCCTGATAGCGGCCCTCGCGGATCGCCTTCAATGTCTCCTCCTCTCGCGCCACCTGTGCCCGCACGGTCTCCAATAGTGCTGCGGCACCTGCGGCGGGAAACGACACCACGCCGTCCTCGTCGCCGACCACGATGTCGCCGGGCGAGATCACGCTGCCGCCGATCGTGACAGGCACGTTGATCTCGCCGGGGCCGTTCTTGTAGGGACCGCGATGGATCACCGCGCGGGCGTAGCAGGGGAAGTCGTCGGCCGCGAACGCGGCGACGTCGCGGATCGCGCCGTCGATGACGTAGCCTTCCGCTTTGCGCCATTGCGCGATGTTCTTCATGATCTCGCCGACCAGCGCCCGCGTCTCGTCGCCGCCGCCATCGACCACGATGACGTCACCGGGACCGACCAGTTCCAGTGCGCGGTGGATGGCGAGATTGTCACCGGGACGGGTGCGCACGGTGAAGGCCGTGCCCACCAGTGCGCCGCCGCGATGATAGGGCTTGAGACCCACCGCGCCGGGCAGCCGGGCGAGATTGTCCGAAATGACCGAGGTCGGCGCACCGCGAAAACCCTCGATGATCTCGGCCGGCGGCTTCGGCACGCTGTTCGCTGCGATGGTGATCGTCATGTCGGTCCTTCCGCGTTTGTCTTATTCGGCGTGCGCCCGCGCCTTCGCCGGCCAGATCCGGAAGGCGCGCCCCTCCTTCAACCACGCCGCGCGCTCATCGCGCAACAGGGTGCGGCGGACTTTGCCGGAATCATCGCGCGGCGGTGCGCTGACGATCTCGAAGCTCTCGGGGTGCTTGTAGCGGCTGAGCCGCTCTTTGAGGAAGTCCGCCATGCCGTCGGCGATGGCCTGACCGTCGGCGCCGTCGTCCGCCTCGATGATGGCATGCACGCGCTGACCCAATTCCGGATCGGGCAATCCCACCACCACGCAGGAGCGCACGCCGGGCGCCTCGGAGACGGCGGCCTCGACCTCGGCCGGATAGATGTTGGCACCGCCGCGCAGCACCATGTCGGCGAGGCGATCGCCGAGATAGAGATAGCCGTCCGCATCCAGCCTGCCGATATCGCCGAGCGATTCCCAGCCGTCGCTGCGCCGCTTCGGCTCGGCGCCGAGATAGTGGTAGGTCGCGTCCGCACCATCATTGTTGAGGAAATAGATCTCGCCGGTTTCGCCCGGCGCGACGTCGTTGCCGTCCTCGCCGATGATGCGCAAGCGCGCCATGTCGCCGATCTTGCCGACTGAGCCCTTGTGCGTCAGCCATTCCGTGCCCGAGATGATGCAGGCGCCCTGCCGCTCGGTGCCGCCATAGAGCTCCCAGATCCGCTCCGGGCCGAGCCAGGCGATCCAGTTCTCCTTCAGCCAGGGCGGCATCGGAGCGGCCATGTGGAAGACGGTCTGGAGGCTCGACAAATCGTAGGCGCTCCGCACGTGTTCCGGCAACGCCCAGATCCGGTGCATCATGGTCGGCACGAAGTTGACCCATTGCACGCGCTCGCGCTCGATCTGCCGCAGCGTCTCCTCGGCGTCGAACTTGACGAGGCCGGTGAGCTGGCCGCCGGTGAACAGCGCGTAATGCGACACGATGAACGGCGCATTGTGATAGAGCGGCCCGGGATTGAGCAGCGAGACTCCGAAGGGGATGTTGAGCGGCGGCACGGCGACGGTGTCGGTCACCGCCGGATGATGATCGAGGATCACCTTGGGGCGGCCGGTCGAGCCGCCTGAGGTCATGGCTTTCCAATAGCGTGCCACCGGGGGATTGAGCGGCTCATCCGAAAATCCGTCCGGCACGAAATCCGCCGGCAGACGGTTTGGCGCGTTCCAGTCGGCTTCGCCGCCGACCACCAGCGCGGGCTTGAGAATGTCGAGCACGGCGGCGGCTTCGCCGCGCGGCAACCGCCATGACAGCGAGGTCGGCGTCGCCCCGCACTTCCACACCGCGAACGAGGTCTCGAAGAACGCGTTGCCGTTCGGCAATCCGATCGCGACGAAATCGCCGGGCTTGACACCCTTGGCCGCGAACGCCCGCGCGCGCCGGTTGGCGCCGCGCTCGAGCTCGTCCCATGTCAGCGTGTCCTGCCCATGACGGACGGCGATCGTGCCATGTGGCTTGCGTTCAGCGTACCAGCGCGGCACGTCGGACAAGGGCAGCAGCATCGGGCGTTTCCATTTCGTTTCTTGGGTCTTGTTCTTATTCTGTGTGTTTCGTGTTCTGGCATCGCCTCAGGTACGGCGCTTGCGAGGCGAAGTGTAGCAGCCCGACGCCACGGCGCTGTGACTCCCGCGCCACGTCAAGCCCAAAATGTCAGCATCCCAGACATGAAATTCCCGGGTTCCACGGGTGACAAGCCGGCGATAAAGAGGCAAAAATCTGGCTCGACTCAGTTCGGGTTGAGTTTGCCAGGGAATGCTCTCGTAGAATGTCGTCCGTGATTGCATTGCGTCGTGCGGCGCTGTTTCTCACTGCCGCAGCAGGAGTTCTTCTGCTGACGCTGCCGCATGCCCAGGCGCAATGGTGGAAGCGCGCGCCGGTCGACTTCGAGGAATGCGCCGACGCCGCAGAGAAGGCCGCGACCAAGGCCGAGAAGACCTCCGCGCTCGCCAATTGCAACGCCAAGTTCGCCGGCCGCCGCAAGCCGGGCGGCGGCTATTCCTATTACGACTTCCTGCAGGATCGCACCTTCGACATCGCCGGGCCCAACCCGACGCCGGAGGAACAGAAGAAGATCGACGAAGCCTACACCGCCTATCTCGCCAGGGAGCGTCGCAACAACGAAGCCGCCCAGGCGACTGCGCGCCAACAGCGCGAGCAGCAGGAGCAACAGGCGCGGCAACTCCAGCAGGTGGCGCTGCAGACCGAAACCGAACGCGTCCGCGTGCCGGTCCCGGTCGAGCGGCCGAAGGTGCAGCAAACCGTCGGCCAGCGAAAGGGCGCGCCCTGCACCAAGGGCTCCTTCTCCTGCGAATGGCCGCGGCTGTCGGAAAGCTTGAACGACCTGAAGAAGCTGTTCAACCCGGCGCCGAGCAAGCCGGCGAAGAAGAGCTGAGCTCCTCGGCTTCATTCCGCTGCCGCCGCAAACTCGGCTGTCGTCCCGGAGAAGCGTCAGCGCAGGTCCGGGACCACAATGGAGTCTGTGGCCTCAATTCGTGTGCTTCTTCTTGCTGCGCTTCGGCTTGACCACCGGCGCCGTCGCTGTCGGCGGACCACCCAATTGCGACCTGCTCTCCTGCAGGCGCCTGTCATAGCCGGGCGAGGTCACGACCGTCGGGGGTCTTGCGTGAGCAAGCGTCGAGATGCCGCAGAGCGCGACGAGCGCGAACCCGATCTTCAGACAATGCCTCATGGCATGCTCCATCACCGTCAAGCTCTACCCGCGGATCTGCTGCGGCGTCAGACGCGGCGGTCCGTTGCCGGCCGTCTCGGCTTCCCTGATCAGCGCAACAATGCGGCGCATCAGCGGCACCTCGACATGGTTCTGCTCGGCGAGCGCGATCACGGCGCCCTGGAGATAGTCGATCTCGGTCTTGCGGCCGTGTTTCAGGTCCTGCCACATCGAGGAACGCGCCTCGGGATCGATCTTCATGGTCCGCCCCAGGATCGCTTTGAAGATCGCATCGGGCAGCCGCAGCAAGGCCGGAGACCAGTTCATCGGGATCGGCGTCGCCGAGACCGGCGCGATGCCCGCGGCCTTCAGCGCGGCAAGCCCCTCCGCCATCTGGTCGGCGAACAATCTTCGCCAGTCGCGGCTCGCCAGTTGAGCGGCAAGCGGCATATCCGACAGCGCGCTGAGCGCGTTGTTCAAATTGATGATCAGCTTGCCCCATTGCACGCCGGTGATGTCACGGCTCGCACGCACACTGAGGCCCGGCACCGAAAGCGCAGCTGCCGTGTTCGCGGCGTCCTCGCCGATATGGATGTCGCCGGAGGTCGAGCGATGGAAACGGCCCTCGCCCATTGCGATCACGTTGAACGGCACCATCCCGGCGAGCACACGACGGCCACCGAGGCGCTCGCGCAGCACCGCGACATTGCCGACACCGTTCTGAAGCGAGACGATGACGGCATCCTCGGGCGCATGCCGCGCGATCTGATCCGCGACATCGGCGCTGTCGGCGCTCTTGACGGTGACCAGCACGATGCCGGCACTGTGCAGGATCGCGGGATCCTCCGATAGCGCGAGCTGGCCTGCGCCGAGCTTCTTCTCGGAGCCGTCGAAATCGGTCAGAACCAGGCCGAACCGCTCGATCTCGGTCTTCACCCGCGGCCGCGCCAGCAGCGCGACACGGCGGCCGCCGGCCGCCAGCATGCCGCCGACGAAACAGCCGATGGCGCCGGCGCCGGCCACAACGATCGGTCGATCCGCAACCACTGAGCTTGCTCCCTGAACGAGACGGCCTTCGATAGCAGAGGCGAGGCCGGCAACCAATCGCGTCGCATCCGACTTGTAACGGTCATGACGGCCCCATATGTTTTCGCCCCGGGGGCAGTCAGCGGCGCAATCGCCGAACGAGACGCCAAAGGAGAGCACCATGGGTCTACTCGACGTCCTCAACGGCATGCAGAACGGCCCGCGGGGCCCCTCCACGCCGAGCTCCGAAAAGTCCTCCGGCGGCATGTCGCCGATGACCATGGCGCTGCTCGGCCTGCTCGCCTGGAAGGCGTTCAAGCACATGACCGCAAACCAGTCCGGTACGGCGCCGCAACCGTCACCGACGCCGGCCCCTCCGCCGGTCGCCGCCGATAACGGCGGTCTTGGCGGTCTCGGAGGCCTGCTCAAGGGCGGGCTCGGCGGCCTGCTCGCGGGCGGCGCGGCCGGCACGGTGCTCAGCGGCGGCCTCGGCGACCTCCTCAACCAGTTGCAGCAGGGCGGCCACGGCGACGCCGCGAATTCCTGGGTCAGCAAGGGTCAGAACAAGCCGATCGCGCCGGGCGATCTCGCCAGCGCACTCGGCGCCGACCAGATCGAGAGCCTGTCCGCCCAGAGCGGCCTCTCGCGCGAGGAGCTGCTCAACGGCCTCAGCCAGTATCTGCCGCAAGTGATCGACCATCTGACGCCGGACGGGCGGCTGCCGACCGAGAACGAGCTCTCGGGCAGACTTTAATCCAACCTCGATCGACGCGTTCTCGGGAAGGGGAGCACACTCATGAGCATGGGCGGCCTGTTGTGGATCATCGTCGTCGGCTTCATTGCCGGCCTCATCGCGCGCTGGCTGGCGCCCGGGCCGAACAATCCGAGCGGCTTCATCCTCACCACCATCCTCGGCATCGCCGGCGCGTTCCTGGCGACCTTCGTCGGCCAGGCCATCGGCCATTACAGCCCCGACCAGGGCGCCGGCTTCATCATGGCCACCATCGGCGCGGTGGTGGTGCTGTTCATCTGGCACCGGCTGGTGGCAAGCGGCGTGATCAAGGGGTAGCTTGTCGTCATTCCGGGGCGCGCGAAGCGCGAGCCCGGAATGACGTTGCTTCACCTCACGTGATCAAATGCATCCCCGCATCCATGCGCACGACCTCGCCGGTCATGTTGCTGGACGCCGGCATAGCCAGGAAGCAGACGAGCTGCGCGATATCCTCCGCTGACGAGGCGACCTTGAGCGGCACCTTCGCCACGACGCTGTCGCGCACCTGCTTGGCGCCGGCCTCGCCGCGGCCCTTGGTGAACCAGGGCGTATCGATATAGCCGGGACACACCGTGTTGACGCGGATCAGCGGCGCCAGCGCGCGTGACAGCGACAACGTCATGGTGTTGAGCGCGCCCTTGCTCGCGGCATAGGCGATCGACGAGCCGACGCCGCTGATGCCGGCAACCGAGGACACGTTGACCACGGCCGAGGGCCGCTCCGAGGCCTTCGCGCCGGCCTCGAGCAGGCTGCGCGCCGCGCGTACCATCTGGAACGGGCCGATGGTATTGACGCCATAAACCCGCTGGAAATCTTCGGCCGACAATCCGTCGAGGTCGGCATGCGCCACGTGTTTGGTGGTGCCGGCATTGTTGACGAGGATATCGAGGCGGCCCCATCCGCTGGCGGCCGCGACGATCCTGCGGCAATCCTCGTCCTTCGAGACGTCGCCCTGGGCGACCAGCACCTCCGCCGCGCCGGCCTTGCGGCAGAGCTCAGCCGTGGCCTCGGCCTCGGTCTTGCTCGACGAATAATTAATGACGAGCCGCGCGCCGCTGCGCGCGAGAATTTCGGCGGTCGCCGCGCCAAGGCCGGAGGCCGACCCCGTCACGATTGCGCACAGATTGTCCTTGGCCATCTTGATGTCCTTCCCCGTGGCTCTGATCTTTCGCGTCCTGTTTAGCGAGTTTGCGGCGCCCTGCAAATCGAGCAAACTCCGCTAAGCGGAATTAGCTTGGTGCCCATGCCCGCGCCGCAGGTTGACCTGCGATCAACGCTTGTCAGGGCCATGGCTTTTTCGGATCATCGGGCGCAAGAAGACCTGCGCGGGTCGCCCGATCAGGCGGGACGCGCCAACGGCAAAACACGGGGAACGCTGTGGCGGAGAGTGACAACATCGTCGTCGAGACCGCGGAGAAGATCTTCGCCGATCTCGCCGATCCGCAAACCATCAACAACGACAAGAAGAATTCGTGGCAGGCGCCGCTGTGGCAGGCGCTGAGTGAAGCCGGCCTGCCCTTGTCCTGGGTGCCCGATGATCTCGGCGGCTCCGGCGCAAGCCTGGCCGACGGTTTTGCGCTGCTGAACGCCGCCGGGCGCTTCGCGGTCGCAGTTCCCCTCGCCGAGACCATGCTGGCGGGCTGGCTGCTGGCGCAGGCGAAGATCGCGTCACCAGAGGGTGAGATGACGGTGCTGCCGGCTTCCCCTCGGGATCGCATCACCCTCGATGCCGACGGCTCGCTCTCCGGCCGCGCGCGCGGCGTGCCTTTTGCGAAAGCGGCCAAGCATTTTGCGGTGCTGGCGCATGGCAAGGACGGCATTTCGATCGCGCTGGTCGATGCCGGCCAAGGCCGGATCGAATCCGGCCTCAATGTCGGCTACGACCACAGCGACACCGTGACGCTCGACAAGGTGCAGCCCGTCGCGCTCAAGCCTGCGCCGAAGGGCTTTGACCAGACCACGATGATGCTGATGGGCGGCGTTGCGCGCAGCCTGCAGATCGCGGGCGCGCTGGAATCGATGCTCGACATCTCCGTGCGCTATTCCAACGAGCGTGTCGCCTTCGAGAAGAAGATCTCGAAATTCCAGGCGGTGCAGCACAATCTCGCCCGCCTCGCCGGCGAATCCGCCGCAGCGCTTGCGGCGGCGACCTCGGCGGCCGACGCCATCGCGAATGCCAGAAGCTTTGACGACGAGGTCTATCTCGAAGCCGCCGCCGCAAAGATCCGCTGCGCGGAAGCTGCGGAAAAGGGCGGCGCCATCGCCCATCAGGTGCACGGCGCGATCGGCTTCACCCTGGAGCACATCCTGCACCGCTATTCGCTGCGGGCGCTGGCCTGGCGCGACGATTTCGGTTCGGAGAGCCACTGGGCCGTCGAGCTCGGCAAGCTGGTCGCCACCAGAGGGGCCGACGAATTGTGGCCGCTCGTGGCATCGCGCTGATCAGGGAGAGAAACACATGACCGCTGCCCTTCGTTTCGATCCGATCCGCCTGCCCGAGAAGTGCGAGCAATTGCGCAAGGAGGTGCGGGCCTTCCTCGCCGAGGAGATCGCCGCCGGCACCTTCGACCCGCACAAGCCCAACCGCGAGGACACCGACGCGCCGGAATTCTCCCGCCGGGTCGGCGCCAAGGGCTGGCTGGGAATGACCTGGCCGAAGAAATATGGCGGCCAGGAGCGCTCCTTCCTCGAACGTTACGTGGTGACCGAGGAGATGCGCGTCGCCAATGCGCCGACGCGGCGCTTCTTCGTCGCCGACCGCCAGAGCGGGCCGGTGCTGTTGAAGTACGCCCCTGAACATATCAAGATGGAAATCCTGCCGCGGATCTGCCGCGGCGAGATCTGCTTTGCCATCGGCATGAGCGAGCCGAACTCCGGCTCCGACCTGTTCGCCGCGAAGACGCGCGCGACCAAGACCGACGGCGGCTATCTCATCAACGGCACCAAGATCTGGACTTCGTCGGCACACATCGCCGACTACATGATCGCGATCTTCCGGACATCGCCGCCGACCAAGGAGAACCGCCGCCACGGCCTGACCCAGTTCCTGGTCAAGATGAAGCAGCCGGGCATCAAGGTGAATCCGATCGGCCAGATCACCGGCCAGTACGAGTTCAACGAGGTCGTCTTCACCGATTTCTTCGTGCCCGATGATCACGTGCTCGGCGAGGTCGACGGCGCCTGGAAGCAGGCGACGAGCGAGCTTGCCTATGAGCGCTCGGGCCCCGAGCGCTTCCTCGAAACTTATTACGTGCTGACCGAGCTGGTCCGCGCGGTCGGCCCCAACCCGGACACGCGCAGCGCCGAAGGCATCGGCCGGCTCGTCGCGCAGCTCCACACCATGCGGCGGATGTCGGTCTCGGTGGCCGGCATGTTGGAAGCCGGCAAGGAGCCGGTGGTCGAGGCGTCCATCGTCAAGGACATCGGCACGGTCTGGGAGCAGCAGCTTCCGCACCGCGTCCGCGATCTCGCCGCCTTCGTCGAGGAGACCGCGACCAACCGCGAGACCCTGGAGCGGCAGCTCGATTTCGCGATCAAGACCGCGCCGAAACTCACCATCCAGGGCGGCACCACCGAGGTGCTGCGCGGCATCATCGCGCGCGGCTTGGGCTTGCGCTAAACCTTCGAGGACATCATGAGCACCTATAAAGACATCGGCGTCGAGAAGGTCGGACATGTCGGCACCATCGAGATCCGCCGCCCGCCGCTGAACTTCTTCGACATCTCGCTGATCAACCAGATCGCGGACGCGCTCGACGAGTTCGATCGCGACATCGAGATCCGCGCCTCCGTTCTCTCGGCGCAAGGCAAGGCGTTCTGCGCCGGCGCCAACTTCCAGGATCCGGCGCGGCAGGCTCAGGAGGCGCGCGAGGCCGAGAAGAAGGGCGATCCCGCCGACAACCTCGGCTCGATCAACCATCTCTACATCCAGGCCGTACGCATCTTCCGCGCCAAGAAGCCGATCGTGGCCGCCGTGCAGGGCGCCGCCATCGGCGGCGGATTGGGCCTCGCGGTGTCGGCCGATTTCCGCGTCACCTGCCCCGAGGCGCGCTTCTCCGCGAACTTCACCAAGCTCGGCTTTCATCCCGGCTTCGGCCTGACGACCACGCTGCCGGAACTGATCGGCAAGAACAACGCCGAACTGATGTTCTACACCAGCCGCCGCGTTACCGGCGAAGAGGCGTACAAATGGGGCCTCGCCAACGAGCTGGTGCCGCAGGACCAGGTCAAGGCGGCCGCCATGAAGCTCGCCGGCGAGATCGCCGAATGCTCCCCGCTCGGCCTGCTCTCCACCCGCGCCACCATGCGCAACGGGCTCGCCGACCGCGTCATGGCCGCCACCAATCACGAGCTCGCCGAACAGACCAGGTTGCGTGCGACGGAGGATTTCAAGGAAGGCGTCAAGGCCACGGAGGAACGGCGCGCGGCGAATTTCAAGGGGCGCTAGTCGTTGTAGAGCGCCGACGCTGCAAACTCTTCCGCTGTCGTCCCTGCGAAAGCAGGGACCCATAATCCCAGGGAGCCGTTGTCACGCGAGTTGATAACTCCGAATCTTCGCCAAACTACTTCCTGTGGTTATGGGTCCCGGATCTGCGCTTCGCTTGTCCGGGACGACAGCGGTGCTTGTGGCACGCTACTTCCTTCCCACCACCAACGCATCGACGATCGTCACGCCCTGCCCTTCGGCGTGCACCAGCACCGGGTTGAGCTCGATCTCCGCGATTTCTTTTGCGTGCTGCGCGGCGAGCACGGAAATATCGGCGATCAGTTGCGACAGAGCCGCCACATCCGCCTTTGCCGCTCCCCGAAATCCATTCAGCAACGGCGCTGCCTTCAGGCTCGCCAGCATCGCGCCCGCCTCCTCCGCACTCACCGGCGCGGGCCGATAGACGACATCGCGGAACAATTCTGTGGTGATGCCGCCGAGACCCACCATCACCAGGGGACCGAACGTCTCATCCAGCATCGTGCCGACGATGATCTCGACGCCGCGCTTCGCCATCGGGCCGACCAGCACGCCCTGGATATCCGCCTCCGGCCGATGCTTGCGCGCAGCGTCGAGCAAGGCCTCGAACGCGAGAAACGCCTCACCCTTGGTGGCAATGTTGAGGCGCACGCCGCCGATCTCGCTCTTGTGAGCGATATCGGGCGACTGGATCTTCATCGCCAAGGGCAAGCCGACGCGGCCGACCGCCTGGTCGATCTCGCTCTTGTCCCGCACCAGCACCTCATCCGGCAGCACGATGCCGGCGGCGCGGAGCAATGACTTGCTGTCGGATTCGGACAGAACCGGCGCCTTCAGATGTGCGGAGAGATCGCGCGGCGGCAGCCGCGTCGCGTCCGCAGTCTTCGGAAGGTTGAACCTCGCGTAATCGACCAGCTGCCGCATCGCGGTGCCGACATGGGTGAGGCCGGAGAGCACCACCACGCCGGATTTCGCGAGCTCGCGCCGCGCGAAGTCGGATGGCACCGTGTAGGAGTAGAACACCACCGGCTTGTGCTGCGCGGACAGCACAGGCCTCAATTCCCCGTCCTTGAACGGCTTGCGCACTTCGCTCGACAGCGACAGCACGACCATGATCGCATCGACCTCGTCGGACACTGTGAGCAAGTCGACGCTCTTCTGCAGGCCGCCCGAGGTGACACCCTGCGCGGTGACGTCGATCGGGTTGCGCGCCGTGCCATAGGACGGCATCAACGCCTTGATCCCCGCCTGGATGGGCTCGGAGAGCTCCGGCACCCGCAAGCCTTGCAGTGCCACGGCATCCGCGCCCCAGATGCCGGCTCCGCCCGACACCGTCACCACTGCGACGCGGTCGCCCCTCGGCAGGGGATTGCTGGCAAGCATTGCCGCGATGGTCAGCGCCTCGTCGAGATCGTTGGAGACGATCAAGCCGTATTTCGCAAACACCGCGTCATAGGCCGCCGACCAGCCGGCCATGCTCGCGGTATGCGAGGCCGCCGCGCGCTGGCCCGCACCGGAGCGGCCGACTTTCGTGACGATGATCGGTTTCTTCACCTCTGCGGCGCGCCGGGCCGCGGCAAGAAATTTGTCGACGTCGCGGATGCCTTCGATGAACAGCAGGATCACGTCGGTCGAAGCATCCCGCACCATGTAATCCAGGAACTCGCCGGCGCCGAGATCGGATTCGTTGCCGGAGCTGACGACATAGCTGACGGCGACGCCGAGCGCCCGTGCGCGGTGATAATAGGCAAAGCCGATGCCGCCGCTCTGCGCGACGATGCCGATCCGCTTCGTGGTGGCAACGAGCGGCACAACGTCGGGCTTCACATCCACGGCCGGACTGAACGTCGCCGCCACGCGCTGCACCTGGCTGAAGAAACCCTCGGCGTTCGGACCTGAGATCCGCATGCCGGTGCGCCTCGCCAGCGCCCCGATCGCATCCTGCATCGCCGCGCTGTCACCGCCCTCCTCGGCAAAGCCCGAGGAAATGATCACGGCGTTCCTGACGCCGGCGGCGGCGCATTGCTCCAGCGCAGGGAGCACCGCACGGGCGGGGATGATGATGACGGCAAGATCGATGGGCGCGCCGATCTCGCCGATCGATTTGTAGCAGGCGAGCCCGTCGATGTCGGCATAGTTCGGATTCACCGGGTAGATCTTGCCGGGATACTCGTTCTTGCGCAGCATCGACAGCAGCCGGCCCGGGATCTTCTCGTGATCGCGCGAGGCGCCGATCAGCGCGATGCTGGCGGGAACGAAGAAGCTGTCGAGCGGATGCGGCATGTTGAGGTCCTGCTCTTGTGGCTATCCGTCATCCTGAGGCGCCGGAGCGCAGCGGAGGCCTCGAAGGATGACGGATTGAGAGCTGGGAAGGCAAGACCTCAACCGGCAAGCCGGAACGTCACCCCACCCAGCAGAAACTCGTTGCCGGCCACCGCGACCCCCCTGGCCTTGGCGGCATGCAGCACCTGAGCCACGTCGGTCACCCGAAACTCCAGCGCGCTCATGATCTCGCTGACGCCTTTCGCGAAACGGAAGGTCGCGTTGGGCAGCTTCAGCTCGGAGCCATCAGCCGCAATTCCGATGATCTTGCCCCAATGCTCGGCCAGCCCCTGCGGATCCGGGCTTTGCATCTCCACCGCGACAAGCGCCTGCGTCACGTCCTTGCGGATGAACTTCTGCCAATCCGGCCCCGCGGGCGGATACGGGCCCAGAATGTCGTCGCTGCCTTCGGTGTGATTGAACTCGATGAAGGCGGCGCGGCAGTCGCGGGGATGGAGCTGCACGCCGTGATAGGGCGCGTGGTCGATGACGTTGGCGGTGCGCACGCCAAGCGCATTGGCGTTGCGGCCGCGCTCGTCGGGATCGTTGCAGCAGAAGATCGCCATATAGCCGCCGCGACCGCCGGTCTTCTCAATGAAGCGGCCGGCCGTGGTGCCGTCCTTGAAAGGCGCGACAACCTCCAGCAGGATCGTGTCGACCGGGAGCAGCGCGTTCTCCAGGCCGTATTTCGCGACATTGCCGTCCCGGTAGCAGACGGCAAGGCCCATGATCTCCGCGATGTCGGAGATCACTGGCACGAGCTGCGGCGCGACGAGGCAGATCTGCCGCAGACGCATATAGGGCGCCACGGTCAGGCGCCCCTGAAGGTCGGCTTGCGCTTCTCCACGAAGGCTTTTGCGGCCTCCTTGTGGTCCTCGGTGTCGCCGCAGCGGGTGTGATGGATCGCCTCGCCGTCGAAGCAATCCTCCAGCGCCAGATGTTCGGCATTGTTGATGTTGCGCTTGATGAAGCCGAGCGCGATCGAGGGCCCCTGCGCCAGCGACAGCGCGAGCTCGTGGGCTGCGGCGTCGATCTCGGCGTCCGGCACGACCTTGGTCACCATGCCGATCGCGTGGGCTTCCCTCGCGGTCAGCACCGGCGACATCAGATAGAGCTCGCGCGCCCGCGCGCTGCCGAGCAGTTGGGTGAGGAAATAGGTGCCGCCGTAATCGCCGGAGAAGCCGACCTTGGCGAAGGCGGTGGTGATCTTGCAAGATTCGGATGCGATGCGGAGGTCGCAGGACAGCGCCATCGACAGGCCCGCGCCGGCCGCGGCACCATCGAGCTGCGCGACCACAGGCTTGGGCATCTGATGCAGGATGCGCGAGACCTCCATGCCGCGGCGCAGATTTGCAAGCTTCTGCTCGAACGGCAGCGGCGCGCGGCCGGCCGCCATCGACTTGACGTCGCCGCCGACGCAGAACGAGCCGCCGGCGCCCTTGAACAGCACAGCGCGCACCTCGGGATCGTCAGCCGCGCGCCGCGCCGCCTCGACCAGCCCGGCCACCATCTCCGGGTTGAGCGCGTTCTTCCGCTCCGGGCGGTTCATCGTGATGGTGAGCAGCCCGCCTTCGAGCTTCTGCAGGACCATGTCGTTCATGGGACGCCTTCCTCGTTGTTTTGCTCAGTCATTCCGGGGCGCGCCGTGGCGCGAACTATGGTGCGCAATTGCGCACCTGAGAATCCATTTCTCGACCGTCACTGCCGCCCGATGGATCCCGGGCTCTCGCTTCGCGAGCCCCGGGATGACGACCTATGTTGGGACGCGCTCGTCGTCACAACGATTCACGCCGTCACTTCTTCACCAGCGGACAGCGCGACTGCTCCAGCGACTGGAACGCCTCGTTGCCGGGCACGGTGGCGAGCAGCTTGTAATCGTCCCAGCGGCCCTTCGACTCCGACGGCTTCTTCACCTCGAACAGGTACATGTCGTGGATCATGCGGCCGTCCTCCCGGATCTTGCCGTTCTTGGCGAAGAAGTCGTTGATCGGCGTTTCCTTCATCACCTTCATGACAGCGGCCGCGTCGGTCGTGCCGGCCGCCTTCACCGCCTTCAGGTAATGCGTGACGGAGGAGTAGACGCCGGCCTGCGCCGAGGTCGGCGGCCGCTTCACCCGCTCCATGAAGCGCTTCGAGAACGCGCGCGTTTCGTCGTTCATGTCCCAGTAGAACGCTTCCGCCAGCAGCAGCCCCTGCGCGGTCTCGAGGCCGATCGAGTCGATGTCGGTGACGAAGACGAGCAGCGGCGAGACCTTCTGGCCGCCTTTCATGATCCCGAACTCCGCCGCCTGCTTGATGGCGTTGACGGTGTCACCGCCGGCATTGGCGAGGCCGATCACCTTGGCCTTGGAAGCCTGGGCCTGCAGCAGGAACGACGAAAAGTCCGAGGTGTTGAGCGGATGGCGCACGCTGCCGAGGACCTTGCCGCCGGTCTTGGTGACGACGGCACTGGTGTCCTTTTCCAGATCCTGGCCGAAGGCGTAATCGGCCGTGAGGAAGTACCAGCTGTCGAGGCCCGACTTCACCGCGGCAAGGCCGGTCACGTTGGCCTGGCCGTAGGTGTCGAACACATAGTGGATGGTGTAGGGGCCGCAGGCCTCGTTGCTGAGACGGATCGAGCCTGGGCCGTTGAACATGATGATCTTGTTGCGCGCTTTGGCGATCTCGCCGGCCGCAAGCGCCGTCGCGGACGCCGCGACGTCGTAGATCATCTCGACGCCCTGATTGTCGAGCATGTCGCGGGCGATGTTGCCGGAGAGATCGGCCTTGTTCTGATGGTCGGCCGCGAGCACCTGGATCTTGCGCCCCAGCACTTCGCCGCCGAAATCCTCCACGGCCATCTTGGCCGCGGTCTCGCTGCCGGGGCCGGTGATGTCGGCATAGAGGCTCGACATGTCCAGGATGCCGCCGATCTTGAGAGGCGGCTTGTCCTGGGCCTGTGCGGCATTCGCGCTGAGGGCCAACGCGGCGGCAAAAATGCCCGACATAATATGCTTCATGGAAAAGACCTCCCTTATCGCCTGTCTCTGATGGCGGCTTGGTTATTGGTGTTGCCGCAATCATGCCGCATGCGCAACAGCGCAGCAAGCGCGAGGCGCCATGCAGATGAATGATGAATTGCACGCTTTCCGCTAAGCGGAATGATGAGAAGACGCAAGGTGTCTCCGCATCGTCATTGCGAGGAGCTCTTGCGACGAAGCAATCCAGATTCTTCCCGCGGAAATCTGGATTGCTTCCGCCTTCGCCGAAGGCTTCAGCGGACAAGTCGCTGCGCTCGCAATGACGGAGCGTGAGGAAACATCTTCGCGACCCACTACGCATGGGCTATGATCGGTCCGCAACGCAACCTCTCCGGGCCACGTGGCGCAACGACGTTTCCTCATCGTCGCATTCCTTCTCGTCGCGGCTGACGCCGCGTTCGCCGCGCCGTGCCAATTCGAGTCCCAGGGCGAAGGCCGCGTCGCCGCCATTATCGATGCGCGCAGCGTCCGTCTCGACGACGGCCGCGAAATCCGCCTGATCGGGATCGAGCCCACGGCGACCACGAAACACGCGCTGGCCTCGCTGCTCGCCGGCCGCGACGTCGCGCTCCGCGGCAGCGACGACACGCCGGATCGTTATGGCCGCCAGGGCGCGCTGGTCTTCCTCGGCGAAAACGACACCTCGCTGCAGGCCATGCTGCTCGCCGAGGGCGACGCCATGGTCTCCGCCGAAATCACGGACAAGGACTGCGCGGCCGCCCTGATGGCGTCGGAAGCAGCGGCGCGGCGCCAAAAAATGGGCAGCTGGGCTGACCCGTCGGCCATAAAAAACGCGGAAAGTCCGGACGATATTTTGGCGGGGATCGGGCGCTTTGTGGTGGTCGAGGGTAAAGTCCTGTCCGTCCGGCAAGCTGGGGCAATGACCTACCTCAACTTCGGACGAAACTGGACACGGGGCTTTGCCGCGACTATTTCAAAACGCGCGCTGCCGGCGTTTGAAAACGCCGGAATTGCCCTTAAGTCCTTGGAGAATAAACGTATTCGAGTTCGGGGCTGGGTTGAGGGAACTACGGGGCCGCGTATCGATATACGCCTCGTAGGACAGGTCGAGTTGCTGGGCGCAAACGAGCCGACAGGGGTATGGCCTTAGAGCAGGCCGGGCACGGGTTAAACGACGTGAATGGGGTGCTAGAACGGCACGTACGGCATGAATGCCGCCGCCTGCGGGCTGCGCCGGCTGCGCTGTGCCTTGCCCTCAGCACGGCGCTGGCGGGCTGCGGCGACATGGGCCGGTTCCAGGCTGCCGCGACCCCTCCGGCCGTCGCGATGCCGAAACCGAAGCCGGCCGTCGCGCAGACCCCCGCGACCGAGAAGGAGCACGAACGCATCCTGGCGAGCTATGGCGGGGCCTATGACGACCCCAGGCTCGAATCGCTCGTCAGCAAGACCGTCGACCGGCTGGTCGCGGCCTCGGACCGTCCCGACCAAGGCTACAAGGTCACCATCCTCAATTCCGGCGCGGTGAACGCCTTCGCGCTGCCGAACGGCCAGCTCTATGTCACGCGCGGCCTGCTGGCGCTCGCGAGCGACACCTCGGAACTGTCCTCCGTGCTGAGCCACGAGATGGCGCATGTGCTGTCCAAGCACGCCGCGATGCGCGAGGACCAGGCGCGCCAGGCCGCGATCGTCACCCGCGTCGTCACCGACATGAGCAACGATCCTGACCTCACCGCGCTCGCGCTCGCCAAGACCAAGCTCACCATGGCGAGCTTCTCGCGCAAGCAGGAGTTCGAGGCCGACGGCATCGGCGTCGGCATTTCCGCCAAGGCGCATTTCGACCCCTATGGTGCGGCACGCTTCCTTTCGGCGATGGAGCGCAATGCCGAGCTGAAGGCCGGCAAGTCCTCGCTCGATCCGCGCGCGCAGGATTTCACCTCATCGCATCCGGCAACCCCGGAGCGTGTGCAGAACGCCCAGAACATCGCGCGGCAATACACGGCCCCCGAAGGCGCCGAGCGCGACCGCGAGACCTATCTCGCCGCGATCGACAACCTCGTCTACGGCGAAGACCCCAGCGAAGGTTTCGTGCGCGGCCGCCGTTTCCTGCATCCGAAGCTTGGCTTCACCTTCCAGGCGCCGGATAATTTCACGCTCGACAACACCGCCCAGGCCGTGATCGGCGTGCGCGAGGGCGGCGCGCAGGCGATGCGTTTCGACGTGGTGCGCGTGCCGGCCGAGCAGTCGCTCGGCGACTACCTGAATTCCGGCTGGATGGAGGGCGTCGAGAAGGCGTCCACCGAAGACATCACCATCAACGGCTTCCCGGCCGCGTCCGCCACCGCCAAGGGCGACCAGTGGCAGTTCAAGGTCTATGCGCTGCGCTTCGGCAGCGACGTCTATCGCTTCATCTTCGCGACCAGGCAGAAATCGACCGAGAGCGAGCGCAACGCGCGCGAGACCGTCAATTCGTTCCGCCGCCTGACGCTCGACGAGATCCAGGCCGCCCGCCCCTTGCGCATCAAGGTCATCACCGTGCAGCCCGGCGACACCGTGGAGTCGCTGTCCCACCGCATGGCCGGCGTCGATCATCCCGCCGAGCGCTTCCGCGTGCTCAACGGCCTCGACCGCACCGCGCAGGTCAAGGTGCGCGATCGCGTGAAGATCGTGGCGGATTGAGGCCGGAGAGAGCGTAGCCCTGCGGGACCTGCAATGCGGCTACTGCTCGCGCCTCAGCGCCCCGCGTCCATGTCGCCGGCCTCGCGCTGGCCGCTGAGCCAGAGCGCCAGCAACGTCCAGAATGCGCCCGACAGCAGATACGCGCCCGATGCGATGACGCCGAGATTGGTGGCGAGCAGTAGCGCGACCAGCGGCGCGAAGCCGGCGCCGAACAGCCAGGCCATGTCCGAGGTCAGCGCCGAGGCGGTGTAGCGATAGGCCTGCTTGAAGTTCGAGGCGATCGCACCGGAGGACTGGCCGAAGGACAGGCCGAGCAGGATGAAGCCGATCACCATATAGATGGTTTCGCCGAACGCGCCGGCGTCGAGCAGCTGCGGGGCAAAGCCGCTATAGATCGCAATCGCGATCGCCGATCCCATCAGCAGCGATTTGCGCCCCACCCGGTCGGCAATGATGCCGGAGACAACGATCGCACCGACGCCGAACACGGCGGCGACGATCTCGATGATCAGGAAGCGCACCGGGCTCTCGCGGGTGAACAGGAACACCCAGGACAGCGGAAACACCGTGACCATGTGAAACAGCGCAAAGCTCGCCAGCGGCGCGAACGCGCCCAGCATGATGTTCTGGCCTTCGCGCGCGACGGTCTCGGAGATGCGCGCCGGCTGCAATTCGCGAGTCTCGAACAACGAGGCGTACTCCTCGGTCGTCACCATGCGCAGGCGCGCGAACAGCGCCACGACGTTGATGGCGAACGCGACGAAGAACGGATAGCGCCAGCCCCAGTCGAAGAAATCGTCGGCCGAAAGATTGCCGGCGAAATAGGCGAACAGCGCGCTTGCCACGATCAGCCCGAGCGGAGCCCCGAGCTGCGGCACCATCGCGTACCAGCCGCGCTTGGAGGGCGGCGCATTCAGCGCCAGCAGCGAGGCCATGCCGTCCCAGGCGCCGCCCCAGGCCAGACCCTGCGCGATACGCGCCAGCGCCAATAGCCAGATCGCGGCAACGCCGATCTCGTGATAGCCGGGCAGGAACGCGAGTGCCACGGTGGCGGTGCCGAGCAGGAACAGCGCCGAGATCAGCTTGGCCGTCTTGCCGTAGGCACGGTCGACCGTCATGAAAATGACGGTGCCGATCGGGCGGGCCATGAAGGCCAGCGCGAAGACCATGAAGGAATAGAGCGTGCCGGTGAGCTCGCTCGCGAACGGGAACACCAGGCGCGGGAACACGATCACCGAGGCGATCGCGAACACGAAGAAATCGAAGAATTCCGAAGTGCGGCCGATGATGACGCCGATGGCGATCTCGCCGGGACTGGCCTGGTCGTGGCCATGCTCGCCCGAGTGGAGATCTGCCATTGCAGGGGTCTGTGCCGTCGCCATGCGTGCGCCCTTAGCGTCCTGAAAACAAAGCCGACCGCCCGGCGGGGCGCCAGGCAGACTGAGCCTGTCTGACCCAACATTCCGCACTGCAACATTGGACAAATTGTCCAATGTCCGGATTGCTGCGCCGCAGCTACCCCTTGGCCCCGCAAAGGAAACTCATTCTCAAAGGCTCGGCCCGTGTCTCGTCTCAAGATCCTGGCGCTACTACCTCTGGCTGCTGCGCTCACCGGCTGCGACTACGTCGTGCTGGCGCCAGCCGGCGATATCGCAGCCCAACAGCGCGACCTCGTCATCATCTCTACCGTCCTGATGCTCCTGATCGTCGTCCCCGTGATGGCGCTGACGGTGCTGTTCGCCTGGCGCTATCGCCAGTCCAACACCGAGGCCCGCTACGAGCCGGACTGGGATCATTCGACCGCCCTCGAGCTCGTCATCTGGTCCGCTCCGCTCCTGATCATCGTCTGCCTGGGCGCGCTGACCTGGATGGGCACGCACCTGCTCGACCCCTATCGAACGCTCGGCCGCATCCATGCCGACCGTGCCGTGGACCAGTCCAAGGCCCCGCTCGAGGTCGACGTCGTCGCGCTCGACTGGAAGTGGCTCTTCATTTACCCGGACTACGGCATCGCCACCGTCAACGAGCTCGCAGCTCCCGTCGATCGTCCGATCAACTTCCGCATCACCGCGTCCTCGGTGATGAACTCGTTCTACATCCCCGCGCTCGCCGGCCAGATCTACGCGATGCCGGGCATGGAGACGAAGCTCCATGCGGTGGTGAACCACGCCGGCACCTATAAGGGCTTCTCGGCGAACTACAGCGGCGCCGGCTTCTCCGGCATGCACTTCAGTTTTTGGGGTCTCGACGACAAGGGCTTTGACGACTGGGTCGCCAGGGCCAAATCCGCCGGCGGCGCGCTCGGCCGCGCCGAATATCTCCAGCTCGAGAAGCCGAGCCAGAACGAGCCGGTGCGTCGCTACGGCACCGTCGATGCCGATCTCTATCGCCTGATCCTCAACATGTGCGTCGAGACCGGCAAGATGTGCCAGAGCGAAATGATGGCAATCGACGCCAAGGGCGGCGCCGGCCATCAGGGCCTGAACAACACCCTGCCGCTGGCCTACGACAAGTATGCCCGCCGCGGCGCCCCGCTCGGGCCCGAGCCGGCCTTCGTCGCCGGCACCTGCACGCCTGATACGCCGCAGGGCAGAACCACGGCGTCCATCACGGCTCCCCTCGACATCGCGCCGCTCACCGGCGCCGGCCTGAAGCGGCCGACCTTCACGCCGCTGAAGTCCTCGTCGTTCTTCCTCGGACAACGTCCCAAGTCCGACTCTTGAAGTCAGATTCCTAAAGAGAGTTCGCATGTCTCCTGATCTTCTCAAGCTCATCTTCGGCCGGCTCGGCTTCGAATCGCTGCCGCTGCACGAGCCGATCGTGGTCGGCACTTTCGTGGTGGTCGCGCTCGGCGGCGCCGCGTTGCTCGGCGGCCTCACCTATTTCCGCCTCTGGGGCTATCTCTGGCGCGAATGGTTCACCACCGTGGACCACAAGCGCATCGGCATCATGTACATGATCCTCGGCATCGTGATGCTGCTGCGCGGCTTTGCCGACGCGCTGATGATGCGCGGCCAGCAGATGCTGGCCTTTGGCGGCTCCGAGGGCTATCTCAACGCCCATCACTACGACCAGGTCTTCACCGCCCACGGCGTGATCATGATCTTCTTCGTGGCGATGCCGCTGGTCACCGGCCTGATGAACTATGTCGTACCGCTGCAGATCGGCGCGCGCGACGTGTCGTTCCCGTTCCTGAACAATTTCAGCTTCTGGATGACGGTCGGCGGCGCGGTGCTGGTGATGGCTTCGCTGTTCATCGGCGAGTTCGCCCGCACCGGCTGGCTGGCTTATCCGCCGCTGTCGAACATCGGCTACAGCCCCGATGTCGGCGTCGATTATTACATCTGGGCGCTGCAGGTCGCCGGCGTCGGCACGACGCTGTCAGGCATCAACCTGATCTGCACCATCGTCAAGCTGCGCTGCCCCGGCATGACCATGATGAAGATGCCGGTGTTCACCTGGACCTCGCTCTGCACCAACGTCCTGATCGTCGCTTCCTTCCCGGTTCTGACCGTCGTGCTCGCGCTGCTCTCGCTCGACCGCTATGTCGGCACCAATTTCTTCACGAACGATTTCGGCGGCAGCCCGATGATGTACGTGAACCTGATCTGGATCTGGGGCCACCCCGAAGTCTACATCCTGGTTCTCCCGGCGTTCGGCATCTTCTCGGAGGTGACCTCGACCTTCTCCGGCAAGCGGCTGTTCGGCTACACCTCGATGGTCTACGCCACTGTCGTCATCACCATCCTGTCGTACCTGGTCTGGCTGCACCACTTCTTCACGATGGGCTCGGGCGCCAGCGTCAACTCGTTCTTCGGCATCACCACGATGATCATCTCGATCCCGACGGGCGCGAAGATGTTCAACTGGCTGTTCACGATGTATCGCGGCCGCATCCGCTACGAGCTGCCGATGATGTGGACGATCGCCTTCATGCTGACCTTCGTGATCGGCGGCATGACCGGCGTGCTGCTGGCGGTGCCGCCGGCCGACTTCGTCCTGCACAACAGCCTGTTCCTGATCGCGCATTTCCACAACGTGATCATCGGCGGCGTTGTGTTCGGCGCGTTCGCCGGCATCTCCTACTGGTTCCCGAAGGCGTTCGGCTTCAAGCTCGATCCGTTCTGGGGCAAGCTGTCGTTCTGGTTCTGGGTCACCGGCTTCTACCTCGCCTTCATGCCGCTCTATGTGCTCGGCCTGATGGGCGTGACCCGCCGCCTGCGCGTGTTCGACGATCCCAGCTTGCAGATCTGGTTCGTCATCGCCGCGATCGGCGCCGGCCTCGTCCTGCTCGGCATCATGTGCATGCTGATGCAGTTCGCGGTGAGCTTCCTCAGGCGCGAGCAGCTCAAGGACGTCACCGGCGATCCCTGGGATGCCCGTACGCTGGAATGGGCGACCTCCTCGCCGCCGCCGGACTACAACTTCGCCTTCACCCCCGTCGTTCACGACAATGACGCGTGGTGGGACATGAAGCGCCGCGGCTACCAGCGCCCGCTCACCGGCTTCAGGCCGATCCACATGCCCAGCAGCACCGGCACCGGCATCATCCTCGCCGGCCTCGCCACCGCGATGGGTTTCGGCCTGATCTGGTACATCTGGTGGCTGGCGGCGTTGAGCTTCATTGCGATGCTCGCCGTCGGCATCGGCCACACCTTCAACTATCACCGCGACTTCGACATTCCGGCTGAAGACGTCATCCGGAGCGAGGACGCGCGCACCAAACTGCTCGCCGGAGCCAAGTAAATGACCGTCGCTGTCAATCCTTCACAAACCGGCGAGCCGGTCTTCTACGTCGCCGAGGAGCATCCGCATCCGGAAGGCTGGAGCACCTCGCTCGGCTTCTGGATCTACCTGATGAGCGACTGCCTCATCTTCGCGATCCTGTTTGCCACCTTCGGCGTGCTCGGCGGCAATTACGCCGCCGGCCCGGCGCCGAAGGACCTGTTCGACCTCAACCTGGTCGCGGTGAACACTTCGATGCTGCTGCTGTCGTCGATCACCTACGGCTTCGCGATGCTGACGATGCAGCAGAACAAGCTGGCGCAGACGCAAATCTGGCTGGCGATCACCGGTCTGTTCGGCCTCGCCTTCATCGGCATCGAGCTCACCGAGTTCGCCCACATGATCCATGAAGGTGCCACGCCCCAGCGCAGCGCCTTCCTGTCGGCGTTCTTCACCTTGGTCGGCACCCACGGCCTGCATGTGTCCTGCGGCCTGATCTGGCTGGTGACCTTGATGGTCCAGGTCGGCAAGTTCGGCCTGATCGAGGCCAACCGCCGCCGCCTGATGTGCCTGTCGATGTTCTGGCACTTCCTCGACGTGGTCTGGATCGGCGTCTTCACCTTCGTCTATCTCCTGGGAGTTCTGCGATGAGCACCGATACCCACGCCGCCCATGCGGACGATCATCACCACGAGGGCGGCCACGCCCACAGCACATTCTCGGGCTACATGCTCGGCTTCGTGCTCTCGGTGGTGCTCACCGCCATTCCGTTCTGGCTGGTGATGAGCGGCGTCCTGCCGAGCAAGCAGATCACCGCCCTCGTCATCATGGCTTTCGCGGTCGTGCAGATCGTCGTGCACATGATCTACTTCCTGCACATGAACACGACGTCCGAGAACGGCTGGAGCATGATGGCCCTGATCTTCACCATCGTCATGGTGGTGATTGCGCTGTCGGGTTCGCTGTGGGTGATGAGCCACCTCAACAGCAACATGATGCCGATGCACCAGATGAGCGGGATGAAGTGAACGAAATCGGGACCGTGACAGACAGGGACGGTGCGCCGCGCGGCAAGGCTGCGCGCGCCCCGTCCCTGTGGCTCACGGTCCTCGCGCTGATCGTCTTCGTCGTTCTGATCGCACTCGGCATCTGGCAGATCGAGCGCCGGGCCTGGAAGCTGGCGCTGATCGACCGTGTCGAGCAGCGCGTCCATGCGACAGCCCAGCCGATCCCCTCGTCCGCCTCTTGGCCCGCGGTCAGCGCCACCAACGACGAATACAGGCATGTCAGCGTCAACGGCCGCTTCCTGCATGACCGCGAAACACTGGTCCAGGCCGTCACCGAGGAAGGCCCGGGCTATTGGGTGCTGACGCCGCTCCAGCGCAGCGACGGCACGCAGGTCCTGATCAACCGCGGCTTCGTGCCGTCGGAGCGACGTGCCGCATCGACGCGCCGGGACGGCAATCCGGACGGCCAGGTCGAGATCACCGGCCTGCTCCGCATCACCGAGCCCAAAGGCGGGTTCCTCCGCAACAACGTGCCCCAGCACAACCGCTGGTACTCGCGGGATGTCGCCGCGATCGCGGCGGCCCGCGGCCTGCACGATGTCGCACCTTTCTTCGTCGATGCCGACGCCGGATCACAATCCGCTGGCGGTCCCATCGGCGGATTGACCGTGGTGCGCTTTCCCAATAACCACCTGATCTACGCGCTGACGTGGTTTGCCCTGGCCTTCATGCTGGCGGCTAAGCTCTTCGTCACATTCGGCGGCGGGCTGTTCCGCCGCAAGACAGCCTTGGATGGCTTCGTCCACGAACCGGCCGGCGGCCCAGATGTCGCCGCGCGCAGGACGGGATCAGATGCTGGAACGATCGTCGAACAGGCCTGACGACGGGAAGACGCTTCCCCACGCGCTTGCTGATGGCGGGCTGGCCGTCACGCTGCAATCGCAGGCGGATGCGCGCAGCGAGCTGATCGGTGCCGCGCCGACCGACGACGAGACCAACCGCAAGAACATGGCGCTGCTGATCCAGCTGCGCTGGACCGCGGTGGTCGGCCAGATCGTGACCATCGGCGCCGTGCATTTCGGCCTCGGCATCCCCCTGCCGCTGGAGCGGATGGGCGCGGTGATCGGCGCCCTCGTGCTGCTCAACGTCTCCAGCCTGATCTGGGTGCGCCATCGCGCCGCGATCACCAACAACGAGCTCCTGGTCGCCTTGATGCTCGATGTCGCCGCGCTGACCGCGCAGCTTTACCTCTCCGGCGGCGCCACAAACCCCTTCACCTCGCTGTTCCTGCTCCAGGTGACGCTCGGCGCGGTGCTGCTCGATGCGCGCTCGACCTGGTCGCTGGTCGCGCTGACCTGCGCGAGTTTCGTGTGGCTGACCTTGGCGTACCGGCCGCTTGACCTGCCGCCGAACCCGTTGAGCGAGACTTATTCTCTCACCGTGCTCGGCATGCTGCTGGGCTTCGTGCTCAACGCCGTGCTGCTCGTCGTGTTCGTCACCCGCATCAACCGAAACCTGCGCGAACGCGACGCCCATCTGGCGGCGCTGCGCCAGCATGCCGCCGAGCAGGATCACATCGTGCGCATGGGCCTGCTTGCCTCCGGTGCGGCCCACGAGCTCGGCACGCCGCTGGCTTCGCTCTCCGTCATCCTCAGCGACTGGCGCCGCATGCCGGATCTTGCCACCGACCAGGAGCTCGCCGAGGACCTCGCGGAGATGGAAACCTCGCTGCAACGCTGCAAGTCGATCGTGACGGGCATCCTGGTCTCGGCCGGCGAAGCGCGCGGCGAAGGCTCCTCGCCGACGACGGTGACGGCCTTCGTGACCGCCCTGGTCGACGAGTGGCGCGACGCGCGCTCGGCGCGGACGCTCTATTTCGTCAACACCTTCGGCGCGGATGTTGCGATCGTCTCCGACATCGCGTTGAAGCAGGTGATCTTCAACGTGCTCGACAATGCCTATGAGGTGTCGCGCGATTGGGTCGAGCTCGTGGCCGAGCGCGAGGGCGACAATCTCGTGCTGGCGATCAGCGACCGCGGCCCCGGCTTCGCACCGGAGATGCTGGCCCAGCTCGGCAAGCCCTACCACTCGAGCAAGGGCCGCGCCGGCGGCGGGCTCGGCCTGTTCCTGGTGGTGAACGTGGTGCGCAAGCTGGGCGGCAGCGTCACGGCCGAGAACCACAGGAAGCGCGGCGCCACGGTGCGCCTGACGCTGCCGCTGGCAACGCTGGCGATCGGAGGGGAATTTTGACGCCTGACCGTTCGCTCATCGTCGTCGAGGACGATGCCGGCTTCGCCCGCACGCTGAAGCGCTCGTTCGAGCGCCGCGGCTATGACGTCGTGCTGGCGGCCTCCATCGAAGACGTGCGCCAGGTGCTGGAGGAGCGCTCCTTCGGGCATGCCGTGGTCGACCTCAAGCTCGGCGGCGCCTCCGGCCTTGCCTGCGTCGAGCTGCTGCACACGCACGACCCCGACATGCTGATCGTGGTGCTGACCGGCTTCGCCAGCATCTCCACAGCCGTGGAGGCGATCAAGCTGGGCGCCTGCCACTATCTCGCAAAGCCCTCGAACACTGACGACATCGAAGCCGCCTTCACCAAGGCCGTTGGCAATACCGAGGTCGCGCTCGACGCGCGGCCGACCTCGATCAAGACGCTGGAATGGGAGCGCATCCACCAGACCCTGATCGAGACCGACTTCAACATCTCGGAAGCGGCCCGCCGATTGGGCATGCATAGGCGTACGCTGGCGCGGAAGCTCGAGAAGCGGCCGGTGAAGTAGCGCAACTTCTCACAGCCGTCATTCCGGGGCGTGCGAAGCACAAGCCCGGAATCCATCGGGCGACAGAGACGGTGACGAATGGATGCCGGGCTCTCGCTTAGCACGCCCCGGAATGACGGCTGTGTCACACGGCTGTCTCCTCCGACCCCAAACAAAAAGCCCGGCCGAACGGCCGGGCTTTGATCTGTTGCGAGCGAGGGGACGCTTACGCGGCCTCGTCGGCGACGGTGGTGTCGTCGCCATCGGTATCGTCGGTATCGCCCTCGGTATCCGCATCGGCTTCACCTTCGGCGGCTTCCGCCTTGGCGTTGCGGCGCGGGCTCTTGGCAAGCTGGGCTTCGATCTCCTTGACCGCTTCGGTCTCGGTCGAGTGCTGCACCACCGCGATCTCGCGGGAGAGGCGATCGAGCGCCGCTTCGTAGAGCTGGCGTTCTGAGTAGGACTGCTCCGGCTGCGACTCCGAGCGATAGAGGTCGCGCACGACTTCCGCGATCGCGACGATGTCGCCCGAATTGATCTTTGCTTCGTATTCCTGGGCGCGGCGCGACCACATGGTGCGCTTGACGCGGGCGCGGCCCTTGAGCGTCTCGAGCGCCTTCTTCACCAGCGTCGGATCGGACAGCTTGCGCATGCCGACATTGGCGACCTTGGCGGTCGGCACGCGCAGCGTCATCTTGTCCTTGATGAAGTTGATGACGAACAGTTCGAGCTTCGCCCCGGCGATCTCCTGCTCCTCGATGGCCAGGATCTGGCCGACGCCGTGAGCGGGATAGACCACGAATTCGTTGGCCTTGAAGCCCTGACGCTGGGTCACGACCTTCTTTTCCTCGACCTTCGGGGCAGCAGCGGGCTTCGCGACCGGCTTGGCGGCAACGACCGGAGCCTTGGCAGGAGCAGCAGCAACAGGAGCCTTCGGCGCGGCGGGCTTGGCAGCGGGAGCCTTAGCGGCGGGGGCCTTGGCAGTCACAGGCTTGGCAGCAGGCTTAGCAGCGGTCGCTTTCGCGGCCGGTTTGGCAGTCTTGTTAGGCATTGCGCTTCTTTTGTTCTTCGAGGACTTTGCAGCCGGCGCCTTCGTCGCGGTCCGACCCTTGGATGCGCTACGGCTGGCCGCGGCGACTTTTTTGGCCTCCTTATGGGAAGCCCTCGCTGAAGTACTCTTTTTACGCGTTTTCTGTGACACAGCCTGCGCGCGGAAACTGCCACGCCCCTGTTCGACATTTGGTTTCACGGGAACCCAGAGGGGCCAACGGGGCTGACGGGGTTCGGCTTAATATGCCCAATATAGCACATTTCCCGCAAAAATCAATGATTTAGGGGTCTTCAGGGCTGGATTTCGGCCGCAGCGCCGCTATTAGGGTTAAGTTTGGGCCTGAATTAGTCGCCGGAGCCGGGGTTCGGAGAAAAATATTTCTCGAACTTGCCTTCCATGCCGTCGAATTCCTTGGCGTCGGCAGGTGATTCTTTCTTCTGGGTGATGTTCGGCCAGCTCTTGGCGTACTGGGTGTTCACTTCCAGCCACTTCTCGAGGCCCGGTTCCGTGTCCGGCTTGATGGCGTCGGCGGGGCATTCCGGCTCGCACACGCCGCAATCGATGCACTCGTCGGGGTGGATGACCAGCATGTTGTCACCCTCGTAGAAGCAGTCGACCGGGCAGACCTCGACGCAGTCGGTGTACTTGCACTTGATGCAGTTTTCAGTGACGACGTAAGTCATCCAACGCTCCGAAAAGCTCTTTTAAAAGTCGCGGCTTGCGTAGCGCGGATGGCCCGGCGCCGCAAGGTCGGGAAGGCCCGATCATGACGGCTTTGTGTGTTTGATCGACCAAGAAATGAATACGAAGCGCAATTAATTGCGTGTCCCGAGCTCCTCGTAGAGCACGCGCGCCGAGGCGGCATCGCCGCGGCGTTCGCTGAAGCCGGTGACCTTCAACACCCGTACGGTGCGATCGAGCGCGACGGTGATGACGTCGCCGAGCTTGATCGCGTGACCGGGCGACTTTTCCCGCTCACCGTTGACCCGAACGTGGCCGGTCTCGACGAGCTCAGCGGCCGAGGTGCGCGCCTTGACCACCCGCGCGTGCCACAGCCATTTGTCGAGGCGCTGCCGCTCGGTCGTCGTGGGTTACTCCTTGCGGCCCGACAGCTGCTCTTTCAGCGCAGCGAGTTTTGCGAACGGCGAGTTCGGATCAGCGGGCCGATCGCGCTCGCGCGGGTTCGCGCTGGAAGCGTAGGGACGCAGCGACGGACCGCCCTGGCGGTCGCGGCCCTTGTCGCGGTCGCGGCCACGGTTGTCACGGCCCTTGTCGCGATCGCCGCCGAACTTGCCCTTGTTGTCGCGGTTGCGATCCTTGTTGTCGCGACCCTTGTTGTCGCGATCCTTGCCCTCGAAACGGCGGCCCTTGTCGTCGCGCCCCTCGGGACGCGGCGCGCCTTCGCCGCCACCTTCGCGCGGCTTGCGGAAGTCTCTCCCGCCATCCCTGCGAGGGCCGCGATGGCGTTCGTTGCGCTTCTCGCCGTCGGCGGCTTGCGCGGCCCCGCCCTCCGCGGGCGCGGCGCCTGCTTCGGCGCCCGCCTGCGGGCGCTGATGGTGATGACGCTGGTGGCGGTGGCGCTCGTGGCGCGGCTTGCGGTCCTCGTGACGGCCACCGGGACGCCAGACCTCGACCAGCTCGGGCTCGGCCGGCGTAGCCACGGCTTCAGGCGCGGCAGCGTCGGGCATTGCCGCGGCTTCCGTCGCGGCGGCTTCGGCGGGAGCAGCCTCGAGAGCGTTGAATTCGGCTTGCGCAGCAGGCTCTTCGGCCGGCGGCGCGATGCCGGGGGCGTCTTCGGGCGTGACGGGCGCCGAGGCTTCCAGCGCAGGCTCGGCATCGTGAGCCTGCTCGTCCTGCGGCTCCATGCCGGGTGCATCTTCGACGGTGACCGGCTCAGCGGCTGCCTCTGCGGCCGGCGTCTCCGGCAGGCCGGCAACGGCCTCAGCCGCGGTCTCGCTCGAGGTCTCGGCGCTGCCTTCAACCGGCGGGGTCTCCGCTGCGACCGTTTCAGTCGGGGCCTGCTCAGTCGCGACGGGCTTTTGCGGCAGCGGCGGACGCTTCTCCATGCGATAGCCGAGGGCACGCAGCACCGAGGCGAAATCCTCGCCTGCAGATCCCGTGAGCGAGGTCATCGCCTGCGTGACCACGAAGCTGCGGCCGTCGAAGGCGCCGGCCGGCTTCTCGCCGGAGGCGTTCTCGCGCCAGGCCAGCGCCGGGCGGATCAGATCGGCAAGGCGCTCCAGGATGTCGACGCGCACGGCGCGCTCGCCCGCCTGCTTGTAGCCGAGCACGCGATAGGCATCGCGCGGCAACGCCTTGTCGACCGGGAACGAGGTGCGGCCCGAGGAGGCCAGATGCTGCGCGCCCGACAGCGAGGACAGATCGACATTGTCCTGCTTCAAGGCCCAGAGCAGCGCGGCGAGCGCGCGCGCGGCGGGCTTGAGCAGGCCGGGGAAATAGATGTGATAGGCGCCGAAGCGGACGCCGTACTTCCGCAGCACGGCACGCGAGGGCTGGTCGAGATCCTTCAGCTCGTTGGCGATCTTCGGGCGCTCGAGCACGCCGAGCGCCTCGACGAGCTGATAGGCGATGCCGCGGGCAATGCCGGTGACGTCCTCGGCCTTGGAGAGCTCGAACATCGGCCCGAGCAGTTTTTCGATATGGGTCTTGAGCCAGAGCTCGAGCCGCGCCTGCACCTTCTCCCGGGGGCCGCCGGTGAGGCGCTCGTCGGAGATGATGCGGATGCGCGGATGCAGCGCGTCCTCTGCGGCAGACAGCCGCGCCACGGCATCGCCGGTCCAGCGGATGATGCCTTCCGAGGTCAGCACGAACTGATCGTCCGGCGCATTGCCCAATCGTTCGGCGCGCGTGTTGATCTCGCCGGCGAGCACCGCTTGCGCTGCAGCCTGCAAGGCTTTCGCATCGGAGCCCGCTTCCGCCGCATCCGGTGCAAAGGTGAAGCCGTCGAGGCGGCCGATGACATGGCCTTCGACGATGACTTCGCCGGTCTTGCCGATTTCAGTATTCAAGCTCGTGTTCTCCCGCAGGCGGCGCATCAATACACTGGTCCGGCGATCAACGAAACGCTCAGTCAAGCGTTCATGGAGCGCATCCGATAATTTATTTTCGACGTCCCGCGTAATTCCCTGCCACCGATCGGGGTCTCTCAGCCAATCCGGGCGGTTGGCCACGAAGGTCCAGGTGCGGATCTGCGCGATCCGGGCCGACAGCGTGTCGATGTCGCCATCGATGCGGTCGGCCTGGGTGACCTGGGCTTCGTACCAGGAATCGGGGATGCATCCCTTCTGCATCAGGAAGCCGTAGAGCGTCGTCACCAGTTCGGCATGGGCCGCTGGCGACAGTTTCCGGTAATCGGGGACCTGGCAGGCCTCCCACAGCCGTTCCACCGCCGCCTTGCCATGCGCGATATCGCGCACCTCGGCGTCGCGGGCGGTATGGTCGAGCACGCGCATGTCCTCGGCGATGGGCGCGCGCGTCAGCGCCTCGTGGCCGGGGGCGAGGTTCAGCGAGACCTGCAGCGCACCGAGCGAGGCAAAATCCAGCTTGGAGTTGCGCCATTGCAGCATCTTCACGGGATCGAAAGTGTGGTTCTGCAGCGCGTTGACGAGCTCGGGCTCGAACGGCGCGCAGCGACCGGTGGTGCCGAAGGTGCCGTTGCGGGTGGCCCTGCCCGCGCGTCCCGCGATCTGCGCGAATTCGGACGGCGTCAGGCGGCGGAACTGATAGCCGTCGAACTTGCGGTCGGAGGCAAAGGCGACGTGATCGACGTCGAGATTGAGGCCCATGCCGACGGCGTCGGTGGCGACGAGATAATCGACGTCGCCGTTCTGGAACATCTCGACCTGCGCATTGCGCGTGCGCGGGCTCAGCGAGCCCAATACGACAGCAGCGCCGCCGTGCTGGCGGCGGATCAGCTCGGCGATGGCATAGACTTCATCGGCCGAGAACGCGACGATGGCGGTGCGGCGCGGCTGGCGCGTGATCTTGCGGTCACCGGCAAATTCCAGCTGCGACAGGCGCGGCCGCGTGATCATGGAGACGCCCGGCAACAGGCGCTCGATGATCGGGCGCATCGTCGCCGCACCCAGCAGCAGCGTCTCGTCGCGGCCGCGGCGGTTGAGGATGCGATCGGTGAAGACGTGGCCGCGTTCGAGATCGCTGGCGATCTGCACCTCGTCGACGGCGAGGAAGGAGAGGTCGAGGTCGCGCGGCATCGCCTCGACGGTCGAGACCCAATAGCGCGGGCTCTTCGGCTTGATCTTCTCCTCGCCCGTGACGAGCGCGACGGCCTCGCTGCCGACCCTTGCGGCGATCTTGTTGTAGACCTCGCGCGCGAGCAGGCGCAGCGGCAGGCCGATCATCCCGGACGGATGCGCGAGCATCCGCTCGATGGCGAGATGGGTCTTGCCGGTATTGGTCGGCCCGAGCACCGCGGTGACGCCGGCGCCAGGTACACGATCGGACGCGGCGCTATGGGACGCGAAGGGGGAGGAGGAAAAGGGCATCTGAGGGATTAGGTAGTGGCGATTTGGGCGAATGTCAGTGCTGGATTGGGGCGGTCGGGTGCATGGGGCTATCCGCACCCGTCGCTGTCATGCCCCCGGCCCTGGTGCGCCATTGCGCACTGGCCGGGCAACGACACCGCGTGCGTGGGAGCTGCTCCCCAAACCTCCCGCAACTGTCTCACTTTGCGACGCTTTTCCTGCCCGTCTTAAGCTTCGGAACGACTCTAGAACGAATCGCGGCCGAATCGCTGACTCCAGATTGAGTCCCGTTCCGTTCACGCAACATGTCGCGGGAGTCTTATCGGCCGCAACTAGATGGAGTTTTAGGCCGCCGCACAAGCGGCGTTTGGAGGGCGGAAAGCCTTAAGTTGGGGACGGCGCGGAGTCGAATCAGAATCGGGGAGGAGTCAAATGGATTCCCGGACCGCACCCCTCCCAACTCATTTTCGCGAAAACAACCCCATGCACAGTAGAAGGGCCATTGAAATTGCTGGAACTTTTATGAGCCAAAAATTCCGCTCGTCATTCCGGGGTTCGCGCCAAGGGGCGCGCCCCGGAATGACGGCGGAGGGAGGACGCGCTGCGAGCCGACCCTCCCCCTCCAGGGGAGGGTAAACGCGACCGCCGCTGCGGCGGCGCGCCCTACTGCGTCTTGGCCACGCGCGGCGGCTGGGCTGTGGTGATGAAGCTGGTCGCTTCCAGCATGGCGGGCCCGAGCGGCGTCGGCACTTTCAGCCAGAACGGGACCAGGATGCGGGTGCCTGCCACAGGCGCGAAGGCGATCTCGATGTTGCGCTGGGCGGCGAGGTATTTGATCACGGGGCGGTCGGGGATGTAGCCCGCGACCGGCACGAAATACAGCGAGCAGACCACGACCGGGCCGTGATAGCCCTTCTCCGCCTTCACGGTCTCCATGCGCTTGAAATCGAGCTTGAGGTCGTAGCGCATGCGGCCGTCGAACACGGGGGCCGAGTTGTGGCAGGCCTCCGGCGAGACGGGGTCGCCCGTGCCGGGCACCCGCAGCAGGGAGGCCGTCATGGGGTCCCAGACGCCGCGGCGATGGGCGTCGGTGACGACGATGCGGTCGGGATCGACCGGCGGCTCGGGCAGGATCGCAAAATCCTTCACATTGCCCTTGTCGAGCGTGATGCGGATCTCTTCGGTCTTCTTCGAGGTGGTGGTGGAGGCCTGGTAGCCGGTCGCAACCAGCGCGCCATTGACGACGCGGCCCTGGCTGGCGCCGGTGCCGGAGCCGCCGGTGAAGGATTTCAGCAGGCCCGAGGTGCCGCCGGCGGCGGCCGCCGCGAACACGTCGTCCTGGATATCGATGTTCCAGCCGCCCTTGCCGACCGGGATGCCCGCCAGCGAGGCCTCATATTGCGCCTCGAGCTTACCCTGCGCCGCCGCGGGCATCGCGCCCCACAGCACCGCGAGCCCGCAAACCGCCGCCAGCCAGCCGGTCAGGCGCGGCCGGGCGAAGCGCGATTTGGGCGCAGAAAAGGGCATGATCAGCACAATACAATCCATGGGAGCACGCGACGGCTGTTACTTAAGCCAAAAACCGCGGCAAACAATGTGTCCGGGTGTGTCGGGCCGGGAACTCCACTGGACTCTTCGGCGGCGATTACGCCCTTTATGTGATGGTAAGGTGCGACAAACATTGCCGTTTTGGTGATCGGGGGGCGCCCGCTGGGGGGCGAGAACCTCTCCCCACCCTCCGCTGTCATGCCCCGGCTCGACCGGGGCATCCAGTACGCCGCAGCCCCTCTGGCCAGCCGCGCCGCCTCGGCGTACTGGATCGCCCGCCCCCCGTGCGCAATTGCGCACTAGGGCGGGCGATGACACCTGTTGTGGGGCATGAATCCCCGCCCAAAACCTTGACTGTCCGCCCCTTCCCCCCTATACGTCCGCCGCTCCCTGCAAGGACAAGAGAATTAGCCCCCGTGGCGCCCAGAATGGCGGCCGCATTCGTGAGGGGTTCGAACTTAAGGATTTCTACCATGTCTCGCCGCTGCGAACTGACGGCCAAGGGCCCCCTCGTCGGCCACAAGGTCAGCCACTCCAACATCAAGACCAAGCGCCGCTTCCTGCCGAACCTCGTCAACGTGACGTTCATCTCGGAAGCCCTGGAGCGCAACGTGCGCCTGCGCGTCTCCACCAACGCGGTGAAGAGCGTCGACCACAATGGCGGCTTGGACGCCTTCCTGCTCAAGGCCAAGGCCGACGTCCTGTCGCCGCGCGCCCTCGAGCTGAAGCGCGCCATCCAGAAGAAGGTCGGCCCGACCACAGCGCCGGCGAAGAAGGCGAGCTAAAGAGTTTTACCGTTAGGGCGGGGGCTAGGTTGCGTCGCGTGGCGTAGGCTTAGCCAGTAGCGTTCTGCGTTTGCGGCCGGATCGGAAGATCCGGCCGTTTTGTTTTGCAGTTCCGGCCAATCGCAGGGAAAGCGCGCTGCCTCTGAAAATCAACGCTCAATATCCAACGAAAACATCTTCACGAGATCGTCCCACTCGCGGCGCGACAGTCCAGACTCTGGAAAGGAGACCTTCCCCCCTCTGGCTAGCTCGCCAATTATCCGGATGGCGGATCGAGAAAGGCGACCTCCATGCATCTGATATTCTACAAATGCACTATACGCAGCAGGCACCCATTTCTCGACAATTTTCAAAATCTCCTCTGCGTACTTTCGCACTTCGAGCTGTGCATGCTCGTCCGCCCGCAGTCGAAGAAAATGGAAGAGATTGTGCAGATCGATCTTCCAATACCACTCGGTGTAGGTCGACAAAGGCAATCCAATTCTGGCAAGCTCCCTTGATATTCCTTCGCTAGAATCAGACTGACCGAGCAGAGATTCGTACGTATCGAATGCTTTTTCTGCATCTTTGGCCATACGTCGACGCACGCTCTGCGCTATTTTTGAAGACGCGATATGGCCCCGTCCCTGTCGATTGTTCCCACTTTGCTGGGCAACGTTCTCCAGGTCCGGGACGTAGAACTCCCTTTCTAAGACAGAGTACCGCGCCGAGTATTCGTTGATATTGGCTGTGCGATGCCTCACCCACTGCCTGGCTACAAAGATCGGAAGTTTTATGTGGAGTTTCAGCTCACACATCTCGAACGGCGTTGTGTGCATGTGCCGCATCAAATATCGAATCAGAGCGGCGTCTGCCGAGACTGACTTCGTGCCCTTGCCGTAAGATACTCGCGCTGCTTGGACGATGGCACCATCGTCCCCCATGTAGTCAATGACCCGAATGAAGCCCTTGTCGAGAACCGGAAGCTTCTTCCCGATCAATTTCTCAAGCGCTGCGACCGTAGGACGAGAGGTCGTATGCCGCTCCAGGGGTTGCTTATCCGATCGCTTCGCGTTCACTTATCACCTGTTGACCCAAGACCTCTCCGACCGCGATCCGTGGGCAACAGTTGACGGGGATCATCAACCTCCTGCACGTTCACAGTCAGGACATTACTTATCACAAGCTGCGCGATCTTCATTCCAGGCAGGACCTCAAAATCCTCCTCGCCAAGATTCACCAGAAGAACAAGAACTTCCCCCCGAAAACCCGCATCGATCGTGCCAGGCGAATTTAGCACCGTGATGCCATGCTGTAGCGCCAACCCGCTGCGTGGACGAATTTGCCCCTCAGTTGCTCGTGGTAGTTGAACTAAGATGCCAGTTCGCACTAGACTTCTGTCTCGGGGCCTGAGTCGAACTTTCTCGATTGCAAAAAGATCTAAACCCGCATCGTTCAGATGAGCGTATTGGGGCATTTTGGCGCTTGGACTAAGCCTCACAACTCGGAGGGTCTTGCGAGTCATGTCGTCATCTTTTTGTTTACCTATCCATAGTCGACGGAGATTAATTTGACCGAAGCTGACTATGCTCGGACGCTTGAGACTTGGCGGCAACATGGCAGAACTAATTCACGGCCCATTGTAGTCGATTTTCGCGACCTCGTCTCAGAAATCGTTCCCGAGCGAAGCACCCACCTTCTTCACAGTTATCCAGCGAAACTATTGCCGCAGATTCCGCATTTCTTCCTCGGTGCTCATAAGACGATCCAGCCGGGCGCTCCACTTACAATCGCCGATCCATTCTGCGGATCGGGGACAGTGCTTGTTGAAGGAATCATTGGTGGCTGCCCTGTCGTAGGTGCAGACTCCAATCCCCTTGCAAGATTAATTGCGCGCGTAAAGACATGCCCTATCGAACGAGCAAGAATTACTCGGCAACTCGCACGCATACATGAGCAGATCGCCTTGATCGACGAGGCACCGCTACCGCGGACTGTTAATGTCAAACTCTGGTACAAGAAAACCGTCGCGAACGATCTTGCGAAACTCGCTTACACGATCAACCGCATCCGCTCGAACGACGTGCGGGAGTTTATGCAGCTTTGCCTATCGGTGTGTGCGCGCCGAATGTCTCGAGCCGATCCAAGATTATCAGTTCCTGTTCGGATTAATCCGGGCCGAAAGAAACAGTACGGGACGCACTATGAACAATTGCGAAAGCACCTAAGGGCAGCAGACACCCAAAGCACGATTACCGCATTTGACGAAATCGTTAAGCGAAATTGCTCTCGCCTCCGCGAGCTTGACGAATTGCCCGTCAGCCCCCTTGTGCAGATCCACGACGAGGCGCGCCACCTGGATAAAGCGATTGACCGCAATTCCGTCGATCTAATCATTACTTCGCCTCCTTATATTGGCGCGCAGAAGTATATTCGCGCTTCCAGCTTCGGTATCGGATGGCTGGGACTATCCGAGGACTCGCTTCGAACGATTGAAGACCAAAATATTGGACGAGAGCACTTTCCGAAGCGGACCTACGAGGAGCAGATCAAAACAGGAATTTCTAGGGCCGATCGCCAGCTCTCATCCATTCGCAATATCAATCCGTTGAGGGCGCATATTGCCGCCGAATACCTTCGCGAAATGAGAGACTCCTTAAAGGCCATGCACGCCAGTCTTAGAGTTGGGGGTAACTTAGTTCTAGTAGTTGGACCAAACACAATCTGCGGCCAAGCCTTCGACACACCGAGATATCTAGAGATTCTCGCAAATGAAATTGGACTGACGACAGAGTTTAAGCTCATTGACCACATTCGCTCACGAGGTCTGATGGTTAAACGCAACAAGACTGCTGGATTAATCTCCAGCGAGTGGGTTCTCTACTTGCGAAAAACAAATGATTGACACCAAGCACCAACGCCTAGCCGACCAACTTCGGTCCAAGATGAAGTCCCTCGACGAAACTCTTTGGGAGGGCCGAGCAAAGGAAGCGCACGTCAACCGCTGGCTTGCGCAATTCAATTCTACCGAGGACCTTGCGGACGATGCAGAACTCCAAATGCTCTTCTTGGCCAGCAACTTCCTTTATTTTGGAGCGCGCGAGATCCGCGCTCTGCTGCGATCGCTGTTCCGAGACCTGTATCAGTACAAGCTTTTGGAAAGTATTAGGAAGGAACGTTCCGACACCTTAGATCTATCCACGATTGAGGAGGAATACAAGAATAGGCTAAAAAACACGCGATTCATTGGAGTGGGAAATCCTTCGGAGAGCGGAAGCCACATGCTCTACTACTTCCGTCAAGAGAACCGCCTCGGAAAAGAGTACTTCATCAATTCGCATCAGGTACTTTCGACTACGCGCTTTCTGCTTAAGCATCACACCACGAAAGTACGAAACCCCGCCATCAAACACTACGTATTTATCGATGATCTGTGTGGTTCCGGCAGCCAAGCCAAGGACTATTGCAAATCCATCGTAGAGCCATTGAAGAGACTAAAGAGCGATGTTCGCGTCTATTACTTCACTTTATTCGCTACTTCATACGGCCTGGAGCAGATAAGAAACCTCCTTTGGTTCGACGAAGTTGCGGCAGTTGTTGAACTGGATGAGTCCTTCAAATGCTTCTCTGAAAAATCTCGCATCTACTCTGACGTAGCTACTCCCATAGACAAAGAAAAGGCGCGACAGATAAGCCATCGCCACGGATCGAAGCTCGCCCCAAAATATCCTCTGGGCTGGAGAGATGGCCAACTTCTCTTAGGCTTTTTCCATAATACGCCGGATAATACCCTTCCTATAATCTGGCATGACGACCCCGAGGGACATTCGTGGACCCCCCTCTTTCGACGCTTCCCCAAACAGTACGGGTGGGAGGCTTGATGGAACGGACAGAGAATCCATTTCGCATCACAAAATCGAACAATCTGATTGATGCACAGATTGATAGTCTTTGGGTCTCGCCGGGAGATGATGGAGACGACTTAACCGCGTTAGCACGGCCTGCTTCGCCAATGGCAATGTTCATCATGGGCGGCAAGGGCAGCGGCAAATCTCACTTGATGCGTCACTTTTCTTTCCAAGTTCAGCAGATTCGATTCATAAAAAGCCAAACTCCCATATTCACCGGCCTGGGCTCCGAAGGATATGTTGGGATTTATGCAAGATGCGGCGGGCTCAACTCGCATCGTTTCGCACGGAAAAACCAGAGTGATCACCGGTGGGCCGATCTATTTGCTTACTACTTTGAGCTATGGGTAGCAGATCGAACTTTAGAGATCCTTGAGGCGCTGACAGTTGCAACCAACGCATCCGGCATAGACGGTGAATTGGCGACTGATATTGCCAAGCTCTTCGACGCCGGCGACGTTCCAGCCAACTCTATGGGAGAAATTAGAACATTTTTGTCCCAGGTCCGACGCAAACTCGACTACGCGATTAACAACTCTTCTCTCACCGGCCGCATCGACGCCGAAATCCTCATAACGCGCGGAAAATTATTCTTCGGAATTCCCGCCGCTGCATGCGCTCGAATTCGACAGCTAGAAGGGGTTCGTTTCCTCTACTTGCTTGACGAGTTCGAGAATCTCACCGTCGAGCAGCAAGTGTATTTGAACACCCTGGTGAGAGAGACTGAAGGGCCAATGTCTTTTAAGATCGGCTCGCGCCTATATGGATTTCGAACCCAGCTGACCTTGAGCGGCGGCGAGCTTAACCGCGAGGGATCTGAGTACGAAGCACTGCGACTAGACGAAAGATTTCGCAGCGACAGTTCGCGATACGAAGAATTCGCGAGACGGCTTGTATCAAGACGGCTTAGCACCTCGTTCGGAAACGACATCTTCGAGAAGGAAGTCGAAAAGCTCGAGGAGTATTTCGAGCCGCCGCCGGATACGTCCGTTCTAAGTCAGGATCTAAGAAAGTGCATGCCGGAAAGCTCGGTCGACCGGCGACACGTCATCGAATTCAAGCGGAAGCTAATGAAGGGGATTGCAGAGGGCTTAGTCGTTGGACCATCAAGTACCTCCGATGCAGAAGAGATCATCCAAGCTGTTAGCTTCGCAGAAAGCCCCGTACTCGAAAAGCTGTCAATCCTGTCCACATATCAGCACTGGTTTCGTTCGGACGACCTTGTCCAAGCTGCGAGGATTACACGAGCGGCGGCGGAAGCGTATCTATCGGGATCGAGAAATGATCGGTTTGATGAATTCGTAAGGAAGCACAAGGGCGACATGGTCGCTCAACTACTTCGTGAAAATTCGCAGCGACAAATCTACTCCGGAATAAAGACGCTCATCCGAATGTCGGAAGGATTACCTCGCGCTTTGATAACTACGCTCAAGCATATCTTTGACTGGTCAATTTATATGCAAGAGAAGCCCTTTTCAGGCGGGAAGATATCACTCGCCGCTCAATCTCGTGGAGTCAGCGAGGCAGCAGATTGGTTTCTAGAACACATGTTAGAAGAAGGGGATGCCGGATTGCTTGTGCGGTCGAGCGTCGACCGTCTATCGCGCCTCTTCAGAGCGAACCGGTTCGCCGACAAGCCCGTAGAAACGTCCCTAATCGCGTTTAGCGTCGACGAAGTACAAATTGAACCGGAAGCGCGGTCGACAATCAAAAGCGCCATCGATACATCTATTCTGATCAATGTCGTGGGAGGGCAACGAGAGCGAAATTCAGAATTGGTAAGTCGAAAGCTCGAATTAAATACGATGCTTTCCCCGCGCTTTGATTTGCCAGTCGCCCGACGCGGCGTGACTACTTTCTCAGTCGATCAAACAAACGCGATCTTCGTCTATAGTCAAAGAGAGCTCTTCGAGAAACTGCTTTCCGATTGGGAGGCCAAAATGACAGCGCCATATTTTGGAAGAACTTCCTCTCCAGCGCCCAAGAGTACCGACCAACGCGATCTATTTGAATGATATCACGCTACAGCATTTTGTATAAGCAAGAACTGAACACAACCGAGAGCTGGCGATCTGCGCCTTGGGACGTGTTCATTTCTGCATTCAATTCGAGCGACCGCGTTAGAGACGTCTATTCTAAAGCGCCAGCTCGCCACAAATTCTGGATGATCCACTCGGAGTATGGCTACGCCGAGCACGAGCGTCCTAGCGGAAATTGCTACGTATCAAATTTCGGAAGTGAAGCTGAGTACGTTGCAGGACTAATCTCGCATGTAGAGACTACGATTGGAAAATCGATCGACACGCTCTCGGTTTGCGTTGACATAACAGGCTTTATGCGACCGCACCTCGTCTTCCTTCCATTTTATTTGAAGACGAAAAGAGTGAAGAAATACGACGTCCTGTACTCGGAACCGAAATACTACGCAAAGAAGGAACAGACTGTATTTTCAGAGGGAACCATAGTGGTGCGGCAGATCGAGGGATTCGAAGGCCTCAACTCGACGGATCAAACAAATGATTTCCTCATCGTGGGCTCGGGTTACGACCACAGACTTATAAAAGCTGTCGCCGAGAACAAAGACAAGGCTGATAAAGTTCAGATATTCGGCCTGCCCTCTTTGAGGGCCGACATGTACCAAGAGAACGTAATGAGAGCGGGGCGAGCTTCGGATGCAATTGGCGCGAACAAATCTTTCGACCGCGAGAGTTTTTTCGCTCCTGCAAACGACCCTTTTATTACAGCTGAGGTCGTGAGCGAGATAGTCAAGCTACGGAAAAAGCTCGGTCCAATTTCCAACCTTTATCTTTCCCCGCTGGCTACCAAGCCGCAAGCTTTGGGTTTTGCGCTTTTCTATCTGAGCGAATGTATTGGAACGACAACAAGTATCTTATTCCCTGTATCGAGTAAGTATGCTCGCGAAACAAGCGTGGGTCTTCAACGAGTTTGGCAATACACGGTGGAATAGTGATTTCCTCTGCGACTCCGCAGGCAATTGCTTTCACCGATGTCTCCAATTTCCGCTATACTCGCCCCGGTAGCATCCCCCCGAGGCGCATCCCATGGACTCCGCGCGCGACCCCGATCCCCACCCCTCCCCCAAAAACCTCGTCATCTGCTGTGACGGCACCGGCAACGAGATCTCGGAGAATATCTCCAACGTCCTGAAGCTGTATCGCTGCCTGCGCAAGACTGAGAGGACGCAGCCGCGGCAGATGGTGTTTTACGATCCCGGGGTCGGCACGGTGACGGAGCCGACGACGTGGCATCGCTTGAGGGCCAACGTCAACCTGGTGCTGGGGCTCGCCACCGGCTACGGGCTCGATGACAACGTGCTCTCGGCCTATGGCTTCCTGGTCGAGCATTACGCGCCGGGCGATCGCATCTATCTGTTCGGCTTTTCGCGCGGGGCCTACACGGTGCGCGTGCTGGCGGGGCTGATCCACAAGATCGGCCTGATCAGGCCGGAGCAGGCAAACCTCGCAGGCTCGGGCCTCGTCGCCTACAAGCAATATTCCGGCACCGGGCGCGGCAACGACATCGAGGACCTCGAGAATATCGCGACCGACGAGAGCGGGCCGCTGCCCAAGGACGCGTTCGACCTCGCCGCGCAGTTCGCGCGCATCACCTCGACGCGCTGGCCGACCATCCACTTCATCGGCGTCTGGGACACCGTGGCGAGCGTGATCGTGCCGCGCGCCGACCGGCTGTTCTGGCCGAGCCTGGAGGAGCTCGCCTTCACGCTGCGCAACCCCAGCGTCAGGATCTTCAGGCAGGCGATCGCGATCGACGAGCGGCGCTGCATGTTCCGCCTCAAGAAGTACTGGCAGCCGCAGGATTTCTGGAGCAACCGCTACGTGCCTGACGAGAAGAAGGTGCCGCAGGACATTCTGCAGGTGTGGTTCGCCGGCGTGCACAGCGACGTCGGCGGCGGCTATCCGGAGGCTAGAAGCGGCGATTCCAAATATCCGCTGATCTGGATGATCGCGGAAGCCGAGAAGGCGGGGCTGAACTTCAACCCGGCGACCATCAAGCAGCTCGCCTGGGGCATCCAGCGCAAGAACTCGCCGTTTCAATATGTCGCGCCCGCCTACACCGGCAAGACGGGCGTGCTGCACGATTCCATGACGGCGGGCTGGCGGCTGCTGGAATACGTGCCCAAAAGCGCGAAGTACAAGGAGTGGCCGGAGCGCAAGGTGTTCCTCGGCTTCTACATCCCCGATTGCGAGCCGCGCCCGATCCCCGAAGGCGCGCATGTGCATGAGAGCGTGTTGAAGCGGATGGCGGTGGAGCCGGAGTACCGGCCGGTGAACATGCCGAAGGAGTATGTGACGGTGCCGATGCCGGTGCCGCCGGGGGTGGAGCTGGTGGCGGGGGAGAGCGTGACGGGGTGATGGGGCGGCGGGCATGGCTCTCGCCGCTCGTCATGGCGAGCGCGGGCGTCTCGCAGCCGTCATTGCGAGCGCAGTGACTTGTCCGCCGAAGCCTTCGGCGAAGTCGGAAGCAATCCAGACTGTCTCCGCGAATGCATTTCTGGATTGCTTCGTCGCTGCGCTCCTCGCAATGACGGTGGTGGAGGTAGGCTCGCGCTACACCATTGCTGTCGTCCCTGCCTAGTGCGCAATTGCGCACGGGGCGCAGGGACCCATAACCACAGGGAGTGGTTTGGCGAAGACAGGTTGTTCGGTACTCCTACCGCGGACAACCCGAGAGATTACGCGGTATGGGTCCCTGCTTTCGCAGGGATGACAGCGGGGTTTGGACGATCCCACCCCACCCCGCTACCTTCGCTTTCTTCCGCCGCCGACACTTTTCATTAAAATTCTCCCGCGCGCCTTAGCCGGATCGCATCATCTCCCGTTCCATCATGGCCTCGAACCCGCTGCGAAACCTTGCGGAGCTGGAGGAGACGTGCCGCAATTCCCTCGCAAATACGCCCGCGTGAAGCCCGCAGGGCTGGTGTCGCGCCAGGCCAAGATCATCACCGACGCGCGCGCGCCGGTGATCCCCTGCACGCTGATCGACTATTCGCCCGGCGGCGCCTGCGTCGATCTCGGCGGCCAGGTGAACATCCCAGATCGCTTCGAGCTGTTGCACGTCAACACCAAGAAGCGCTGCCGCATCGCGTGGAAGCGCAGCACGCGCGTGGGCGTGGTGTTTTAGGGATGCATGTTTCTTCCCCTCTCCCCTTGTGGGAGAGGGTCGCTCGCCGCGCAGCGGCGAGACGGGTGAGGGGCCTGTCTCCGCAATCTCATCTCTCACGGCTAAATTCACTGAGGCAAATCCCTCATCCGGCGCCATAGCCGAGGCTTCGCCTCGGCGTTTTTTAGGGACGGCGGCCAAAGGCCGCCTATGCCACCTTCTCCCACAAGGGGAGAAGGAAAAAACACCTACTTCCGCATCCGCGCTTTCGCGCCGCCGACGATCTGCATGGCGACGCCGGCGATCCAGCCGAACAGAGCGAGCCAGGTCCAGGCCAAATGCGGATCGAGGCGGAGCACGATGACGGCGACGGAGGCGAGCGCGGTGAGCGTGGCGCAGAGCGTGCCGGCGGCGCTGAGGAATTCGGCGGCATCGATCTCGCTATGCGCGTCGTCGAACGGCAATTGCGGCGTGTCGATGCCCAGATAAAAGCCGACGAAGCCGAGCAGCATCATCAACAGCAGGAAACCCTGCGTGGTCAGCGCCGATATCGCCGAGCCCACATAAGCGCCGACGAACAGCCCGCATGCCGCACCCGCCATCGCAAGTCCGACGCGCTCGAAGATGTGAGCCGTTTTGCGAACACGAAACCGCATGGCGGGCCTCCGTTGCGGTGTTAAAGAGCCGGAGGTTAGGCCAGTTTTGCGGGGGGTGGAAGGTGAGGAGAGTTACGGAGGCGTAAGGGATGGTGAGGCGAAAGCGCTCACCTCACATCCCGCCGTCGTCCCTGCGAACGCGAGGACCCATAACCACAGGGAGTAGTTTGGCGACGGCTGTCAGTTAAGTTGTCAACGCAGACCGCGGATCATCGTGAGATCACGCGGTATCTCCCCTACCTCGCCCCGAAGGTCGTCTTGCCGAACAACGCCTTTTGCGTGGACGGCTGCGAGCGCCAATATTGCGGCGGGGCTTCGACCTCGCCGCCGAGCTCGGCGGCGGCGTGCCAGGCCCAGCGCGGGTCGTAGAGCATGCCGCGGGCGAGCGCGACCATGTCGGCCTTGCCGGATGCGACGATCTCTTCCGCCTGCTTCGGCTCCGTGATCAGGCCGACGGCGATGGTGGGCAATCCCGTTTCACGCTTGATGGCATCTGCAAACTGCACCTGATAGCCGGGGCCGAGCGGGATCTTCTGCAGCGGCGAGACGCCGCCGGAGGAGGCATCGATCCAGTCGACGCCGCGCGCCTTCAAGGCCCTGGCGAATTCAATCGTCTGCGCTAGATCCCAGCCGCCCTCGACCCAGTCGGTGGACGACACCCGCATGCCCACGGGCTTGTCGGCGGGAAAGACGGCGCGCACGGCGTCGTAGATCTCGAGCGGAAAGCGCATGCGGTTTTCGAGGCTGCCGCCATATTCGTCCGTGCGCCGATTGGAGATCGGCGACAGGAACTGATGCAGGAGATAGCCGTGCGCGCCATGCAGCTCGATGGCGTCGATGCCGAGCCGGTCGGCGCGCTTTGCGCTATCGACGAAGGCCTCGCGGATGCGCGTCAGGCCCGCGGCATCGAGCGCCAGCGGGGCGGCCTCGCCCTCCTTGTGCGGCACGGCCGACGGCGCCACCGTCTGCCAGCCGCCCTGTTCGACCGGAATCAACTGGCCGCCGTCCCAGGGCCGCGCGCTCGACGCCTTGCGGCCCGCATGAGCGAGCTGCATCGCGATCGCCGTCGAGGAATGCTTGCGCACCGAGCTGAGGACCTGATGCAGCGCGGCTTCGCAGGCATCGCTGTAGAGCCCGAGACAGCCCGGCGTGATGCGGCCGATCGCCTCGACATGCGTCGCCTCGATGCAGAACATCGAAGCGCCCGACAGGCTGAGATTGTTGATGTGGGTGAAGTGCCAGTCGTTGGCGACGCCGTCGTCGGCCGAATATTGGCACATCGGCGACACCACGACGCGGTTCTTCAAGGTCAGGCCGCGCAGCTTGATCGGGGAAAACAGGACGGACATGCGGGGGAGTTCCGGGATGGGGGCGGGATTGTGGAGAGAGTTTAGTGGGCGGACGGCGGATTGCCAGCGGCGCGAACGAATGGCGGGTGGTGGCGGCACGCATTGCGACCGCGGCTTGACGTGACGGCGCCGCTACTCCGCCAGCGTGAATTGCAGCAGCAGCGTCCGCTGCAGCATCGAGAAATTGTCGTCGGAGATCAGCGTCAGCACGGTCTCGCCCTCGGGCGTGACGTGGGCGTCGATGCCTTCCATGTTGTCGATCTCCTGGCCGAGATCGGCGACGAACAGCGCGGGGCCGTCGACCAGCGCACCCGGCGTGATCGACTTCAGCGGGATCGCGCGGATGCGGATGTTGACGCCGGTGAACCAGGAAAATTTGCGTTCGAGAATCAGGAGCTCGCCCGAGGGCAGCAGCACGGCATCGCTGATGTCGTATTTCTCGATGCGGCGCACGCTGAACTGGCCGGGCGTGGGACCGCCGATCAGGAAGGCCGTGAGATTGCCGTCGGCGTCGAGGCCGCGCTCGGAGAAGGCGATCAGCGTGCCCGCGAGCGGCATGTTCTGGTCTTTGCCCTTGTCCTTTTCCTTGGGCACGACGACAAGTGCCTCCAGCCCCTTGTTGGAGGGCAGCTTGCGCACGCCCGCCGGCACCGGCATCACCTCGCCGCGCGCGCGCGTGCCGCCCTTGGCAAAATCATAGCGCAGGATCTGGTTGACGCGCTCGAGCCCGACATAGACGAGACTGCCGTCGCGCGCGATCGATTCCGAATCCCACCACCCCCGCTTCTCCGTGATCGGTCGGCCCTCGGCGCCGAGCAGCGGCGCGGCCTCGACGTCGTCGAGACCGGCCATTTTGCCATTGGCGTAGCGGATGGTGCCGGTGAACCAGCCGCCCTGGTCGGAGACGGCGAGGAAGCGCTCGCCCTTGGCATCCAGCCGGATGCCGGACAATCCGCCGAAGCCGCGATAGGGCGAGGTCAGCACCAGGCCGCTGCGATAGTTCAGCGAGCCGAACCGGGTACGCGTGCGGTCACGCGGCTCGAAATTGGGAATGGCGCGCGCGTTGACCTCGACATTGACGGGGTCGGTGACGGCGCGCTCGTTCGCAAGCGCGTGCGGCGAAGGCTCGACCGTGGCTTGCGCCAGCGCGATGCGAGAGGCTGCGATGGTGGAAAATCCCGCCGCAGCGTATTTGAGAAAGCTGCGGCGGGATGAATGCGTGCTCACGAATGCAATTTGCGTCGCGGGCGACCGGCCGGCTGGGTGGGCGCGGTGTTGGTCTCGCTGAACAGCTCGGCGAGCTTCTCGGTGATGGCGCCGCCGAGTTCCTCGGCGTCCACGATCGTCACCGCGCGGCGATAGTAGCGCGTCACATCATGGCCGATGCCGATCGCGATCAGCTCGACCGGCGAACGGGTCTCGATCTCCTCGATGATGTGGCGCAGGTGCCGCTCGAGATAATTGCCGGGATTGACCGACAGCGTGGAATCGTCGACCGGTGCACCGTCCGAGATCATCATCAGGATCTTGCGCTGCTCGGGCCGGCCGAGCAGGCGCTTGTGCGCCCAGTCCAGCGCCTCGCCGTCGATGTTCTCCTTGAGCAGCCCCTCGCGCATCATCAGGCCGAGATTCTTTCGCGCACGGCGCCACGGGGCGTCGGCCGACTTGTAGATGATGTGGCGGAGATCGTTGAGGCGGCCGGGATTGGCCGGCTTGCCGGCGGCCAGCCACGCCTCACGCGATTGCCCGCCCTTCCAGGCGCGCGTGGTGAAGCCGAGAATCTCGACCTTGACGCCGCAACGCTCCAGCGTGCGCGCGAGAATGTCGGCGCAGGTCGCGGCGACCGTGATGGGCCGTCCGCGCATCGAGCCGGAATTGTCGAGCAGCAGCGTCACCACGGTGTCGCGGAACGTCGCCTCCTTCTCGTGCATGAAGGACAGAGGGTGATAGGGATCGGTGACGACGCGCGACAGCCGCGCGGGGTCGAGAATGCCCTCTTCGAGATCGAACTCCCAGGCGCGGTTCTGCTGCGCCATCAGCTTGCGCTGCAGGCGGTTGGCAAGGCGGGCGACGATGCCCTGCAGATGCGCGAGCTGCTTGTCGAGATAGGCGCGCAGGCGTTCCAGCTCGTCATGGTCGCAGAGGTCTTCGGCGGCGATGACCTCGTCGAATTTGGGCGCGAAGGCGTGGTATTCCGGCCCGCGCGGCTCGTTCTTGCCGTGCGAATTCGGACGCGTCGCCTCGCCCGGCGTCTCGTCGTCGCCGAGCTCACCGTCGTCGAAAGTGTCGGAGGTCGAGGCCTGCGCGCTTTCCATCGCGCTCTCGCTCATCTCCTCGGATGAGGCCTGCGCCTGGTCGGCGCTCATCTCCTGCGCGGCGTCGGAATCGGGCGAACCTTCGGCACCGGACTGATCGTTATCGCCGTCCTGGTTCTCGTCGTCGTTGTCGTCGTCCTCGCTGTCGGCGTTACGCTCGTCGCCGAGCTCGAGCGCGGTCAGGAGGTCGTGCACGGCATCGCCGAACCGGGTCTGGTCCTCGACCAGCGTGTCGAGCCGGTCGAGCCGCTTGCCGATCTTGTCTTCGAGAATCGGACGCCAGAGATCGACCATCTTCTTCGCGGCGGTCGGCGGCGCCATGCCGGTGAGACGCTCGCGCACCAGCATCGCCAGCGCATCCGCCAGCGGCGCGTCGGCGCGGTCGGTGATCTCGTCGAACTTGCCGCGATGGAAATGGTCGTCGAGCATCGCGGTGAGGTTTTTCGCAACGCCCGCCATGCGGCGCGCGCCGATCGCCTCGACCCGCGCCTGCTCCACCGCCTCGAACACGCCGCGCGCCTGCGGATTGCCCGGCATCAGCTTGCGATGCAGCTTGGCGTCGTGGCAGGCGATCTTGAGCGCGATGGAATCGGCGTGGCCGCGCACGATCGCCGCATCGCGCTTGGTCATCTTTCGCGCGGGCTCGGGCAGCCGCGCCTTGCCGGGCGCGAGGCCCGGACGTTCGGCGGCGAAGGAAACGTCGAGCTCCGGCGTCTTGGCGATCGCCTTCAGGCAGGAGGCGACCGAGCGCTTGAACGGCTCGGTCGGCGCTTCCTTGGTGCTGCGGAATTTGGAGTTGGAGGTGGTCATGTCACCTTGATCCGTCGTCCCGGTGAGAGCCGGGACGACACCCCGGGAGAAATCAGCTCAGCGCCACGTTGACTGCCGATTCCGGCAGCTCGGCGTTGAAGCAGCGCTGGTAGAACTCGGCGACCAGGGGACGCTCGAGCTCGTCGCACTTGTTGAGGAAGGTGACGCGGAACGCAAAGCCGATATCGCCGAAGATGTCGGCGTTCTCCGCCCAGGTGATCACCGTGCGCGGGCTCATCACCGTCGACAGATCGCCGTTGGCGAAGGCGTTGCGGGTGAGATCGGCGAGGCGCACCATCTTGTTGACGATGTCGCGGCCTTCGCTGGTGCGATAGTGCTTGGCCTTGGCCAGCACGATCTCCACTTCCTCGTCATGGCTGAGATAGTTCAGCGTGGTGACGATCGACCAGCGGTCCATCTGGCCCTGGTTGATCTGCTGGGTGCCGTGATAGAGGCCCGAGGTGTCGCCGAGGCCGACCGTGTTGGCGGTCGCAAACAGCCGGAACGCCGGGTGCGGCTTGATCACCTTGTTCTGGTCGAGCAGCGTCAGGCGGCCCGAGACTTCGAGCACGCGCTGGATCACGAACATCACGTCCGGGCGGCCGGCGTCGTATTCGTCGAACACCAGCGCGACGTTGTGCTGCAGCGCCCAGGGCAGGATGCCGTCGCGGAATTCGGTGACCTGCTTGCCGTCGCGGACCACGATGGAGTCCTTGCCGACGAGATCGATACGGCTGATATGGCTGTCGAGGTTGACGCGCACGCAGGGCCAGTTCAGGCGTGCCGCGACCTGCTCGATATGGGTGGATTTTCCGGTGCCGTGATAGCCGGTCACCATCACGCGGCGGTTGCGGGCAAAGCCCGCGAGAATGGCGAGCGTGGTGGCGCGGTCGAAGCGGTAGTCGGAATCGACTTCGGGTACATGAGGATCGACTTCGGAATAGGCGGGGACTTCGAGATCGCTGTCGATCCCGAACACCTGGCGCACCGACACCTTCATGTCGGGCAGACCGGAAACTTCCTCAACTTTGGACATGGCGGCGGTCGTCATCAATCCTCCGAGGTCCCGGGCGGTCCCGAAACCGGTTATTCGCACGTTGGCTGCGGCTGGGTGCTGAAACTCAACCTATCAGAGACAACGTGCCGGCAGAAGCCCGCCCCTCAATCAAAGTTCCGTTGTCTTTTCATTTAGATAGGCAAGGAACGCAGTTTTTGGAGGGCTGCCTTGCGAATCACGCCCAAATTCGGGCGGGGCCGCGCCGTTTCCTGCGAATGGCACTTTGGCCGTATGCGGTTACTTATGTAGGGTCCGAAGCCCCCATGCTCCAGCCCTGCAAGAGACGACGTGACGTCCTTTCTCGATCCCCTGATATCCTTCGTTTCGGCCCATCCGTGGCTGGCCTATCTGACCCTGTTCCTGGCGGCGCTGCTCGAAGCCGTGCCGGTGGTGGGATCGGTGATCCCCGGCTCGACCATCATCCTGGCGCTCAGCGCCCTGGTGTCGGGCGGCGAGCTGGCGCTGCCTTGGGTGCTGCTCGCCGCGGCCGCGGGGGCCGTGCTGGGCGACGGCTCGGCCTACTGGATCGGGCACCGGCAGCAGCGCAAAATCCTCACCACTTGGCCGCTGGCCAACTATCCGCGCGTGGTCGAGCAGAGCGAAAGCTTCTTCAACCGCTTCGGCACCTGGGCCGTGTTCTTTGCCCGTTTCGTGCCGCCGATCCGCGCCTTCGTGCCGGTGACGGCGGGCGCGCTGGGCATGGCGCCCGCGAAGTTCTATACGATCAACATCCCGGCGATCCTGGTGTGGGCCCCGGCGCATGTGCTGCCGGGCGTGCTCGCGGTGTCGGCCTTGCATGAATATGCCGGGCTGCATCATCACGGCCATGTCGGCAAGCACATCTGGATGCTGACCGTGGTGGGCGTTGCGATCGTGGGCGGCGTGGCGGTGTGGATCTATCGGAGGCGGAATGGCGGCGGTGTCGTGGCGGCGAAGCCTCGGGCCTGAAGTATGATTTTTTGAAGACGGCTGCGCACTTTTCCGGGCTTGAGTTCGGCAGCGTGCTTCTCTCATTGCAACGTCGCCATGCTCGAGCGCAATCTCGGCGTCCGATTGTTTCATCGTTCAACAAGGCGGCTGACGCTCACCGAGGCTGGCGAGACGTTCCGCACGGCGATTGCCGGCCACCTTGAGGGGCTCCAGGCCGCAATCGCCGGAGTCTCGACCGGACGCGAGGAGCCGGCGGGCATTCTCAAGATAAGCCTGCCTCCGACATTCGGCGCCGCCCATATCCTGCCGCTGCTTCCCGCCTTCTTGGCCCGGTACCCGCAGGTCCGCCCTGAGTGGCACTTCGAGAACCGCCAAGTCGACCTGGTCGGTGAAGGCTATGACGCCGCAATCGGAGGTGGGTTTGAATTGTTGCCGGGCCTCGTCAGCCGAACCCTAGCGCCCGCACACATCGTCGCTGTGGCCTCTCCAGTCTACATGTCAGGGCGGACATTACCGACCCAGCCGGACCAACTGGCCGCGCTGGATGGCATTGTCATGCGCTCGCTCCAGACCGGGCGGATCCGGCACTGGTCGATGCGCGATGTTTCAGGGCGCGAAGTTCAGGCGCCGCTGTCTGAGTCGATCGTGGTCAACGACCCGGCCGCAATGCGCGAGGCCGCACGGCTGGGCCTGGGAGTTGCAATGCTCGCCACCGCCGACATTCTTCCAGCGCTCGACGATGGGTCGCTGCTACGCCTGGTGCCACGCTGGTACTGTGACGCCGGCGCGATCTCGATTTACCACGCATCGCGCAAGCTTGTGCCGGCGAAGACGAGAGTCTTCGTGGACTGGGTCGCCGAGGAATTCAAGAAGAACAGGCTCGCCGAACGCTTCGCCGGAAGCCTGAGCTGAGGATTCGGAAAGAATTCTAGGCTCTGGGCTCCGCGCTCCCCACCCTCCGCCCCGGCGCCGGCCCCACATACCTTGCCCTTGGCCTGATCAACTTCCCGAACTGCAACTGCTCGCTCGCATGCGCGATCCAGCCGACGCTGCGGGCCATCGCGAACAGAGCGAGCTCGCTGCCGGCGGGCAGGCGCAGCGCGTGCACGAGCACGGCGAGGGCATAGTCGATGTTGACGAATTCGCCGGTGGCTTCCGCGATCCGCTCCGGCACCTCGCGGGTGAACTTTCGCGGCGCGCCGGCGCGGGACAGCGCGTTGAGCAGCGACTGCGCGCGGGGATCGCCGCGCTTGTATACGCCGTGGCCGAAGCCGGCAAAACGCTCGCCGAGCGCGACGCGCTCGCGCACAACAGGGGCGACGTCGCGGTCGATCAGCGTCTTGACGAGTTGCGAAGCCAGCACGCCGGCGCCGCCATGCTTCGGGCCCTTCAGCGCGGCGAGGCCGGCGATGACGGCATCGTACAGGTTGAGGCCGGTCGAGGCCGCGCAGCGCGCGGTGAAGGTCGAGGCGTTCAGCTCGTGATCGGCGAGCAGCACCAGCGCGCGGCGAATCAAATCGGGCGCGTGCTTGTTGTCCGCCGCCCAGGCTGTTGCGATCTGCTGGTGCAACGGCTCGGCCGAGGCTTCGGCATTGAGCATGGTCGCGACCAGCAGCCGGACGATGCGGCCGCCGACCATCGCGCGGCCGTCGGGCGCACGGGTAAACGCGCGAGGATCGACGCTCGCGGCCAGCGCGAGCACGGCGATGGCGCGATCGATCGGTGCCGCCCGGCGCGCGGCCTGCGCGATGGTTCGCATCTCCTCGGAAAGCGCAGGCTGATTGTCGGGCGCGAACGGATCGACGTCGGAGACGTCCCAGAGCAGCGTCGCGGTGTGCTCCAGCGTGTCGTTCTCGGAAAGATCGACGCAATTGACGCCGCGATAGATCGCGCCCTCCTCCGTGATGGTCGAGATCTCCGTGTCCATCACCGGCAGGTCGGCATCGAAGCTGCGCAGGCCCCGCGGCTCCGGCGACGGCACCCGGCGCTCCTTCAGCGCCCGGACGTCCTCGGCGCGGTAGCGGTTCTTCCGCGAGTCCGGCGTCGGCTCGGAGCGGATCAGGCCGCGGCTGACATAGGCGTAGAGCGTGGCCGGCGAGATCGCGAGTTCGGCCGCGGCTTCCCGGGCGGAGAGATAGAGGCCGTCGGAATTATTCATATTGATTTATGTAATCAAGATTGATCAATCTGTCGAGAGGCCCGACCTTTCCGCCCGTGCAGTGCAAAAGGGAGATTGGGCCATGAATATCCACCTCACCAAAAGCCAGATCGGGCTGGACGGCATTCCCGCGGCCGAGACCGTGCTGAGCCATGTCGATGGCGAGCGCGGCGAGCTGATCATTGCCGGGGAGCATGTCGGCCGGCTGGCGAGCCAGTCGAGCTACGAGGGCGTCACCGCCCGGCTCTGGAACGGCGCCAGCAAGACGACCTTGAGCGAAGCCAATGTGCGGGCGAGCCTGGGTGCGGGGCGCGAGCGCGCCTTCGCGCGCCTGCCGGACCTCTTGCCGGCGACGCGCGGCATGGGGGTCATCGACGGATTTCGTGCGGCCGTCGCCGGCCTTCGCGCCGAGCCTGGACTGGAGCACGAGGCGACGATCGTCGGCGCGTTTCCGGTGATCGCAGGCGCGTTGGTCCGGCGCGCCAAAGGGCTCGAGCCGGTCGCACCCGATCCGACGCTGAGCCATGCCGCAGACACGCTGCGCATGCTGCACGGACGCGCGCCCGCCGCACGCGAAGTCACCGCGCTCGACGCCTATCTCGTCACCGCCAGCGATCACGGCATGAATGCCTCGACCTTCACCGCGCGGGTGGTGGCCTCGACACAGGCCGATCTGTTCGCCGCGGTGACCGCAGGCTATTGCGCGCTGACCGGTCCACTGCATGGCGGCGCGCCGGAGCCGGTGCTGGAAATGCTGGACGCGATCGGCTCGCGCGAGCGCATCCAGCCATGGGTCGACGCTGCGCTGGCGCGCGGCGAGCGCATGATGGGTTTCGGCCACCGCGTCTATCGCGTGCGCGATCCACGCGCCGACGTGCTCAAGACCGCGGTCGAGGCGCTGGCGTCGAACGGAACCGATCTGCCGTTCGCCGGCGAGGTCGAGGCTTATATCCGCGGCGCGCTGCGCAAGAAGAATCCGGAGCGGCCGCTGGAGACGAACGTGGAGTTCTTCACCGCGATCCTGCTCGATGCACTGGCGATTCCACGGCAGGCGTTCACGCCGATCTTCGCGGTGGCGCGCGCCGCAGGCTGGACCGCGCATGCGCGCGAGCAGCAGCGCACGGGGCGGTTGATCAGGCCGAGCTCGTCCTATGTCGGGGCGATGCCGGAGTGAGGTCGTCCGACGTGCTTTCCCTCTCCCCATTGCGGGAGAGGGTGGATCGCGGCGTGGCGGCGAGATGGGTGAGGGTTGTCTCCGCGGGTGAATCTCTTGCGGTGAAACCGCGGAGAGATACCCCTCATCCGGCGCTTCGCGCCACCTTCTGCCGCAAGGGGAGAAGAAAGAAAGGAGCGAGGCCTTACGCCTCGCGCACCACCGTCTTCAGATAATTATACGCCTTGATGATCTCGATCAGGCGGTCTTCGGTGGAGCGGTCGCCGCCATTGGCGTCGGGATGGTGCTGCTTCACCAGCGCCTTGTACTTGGTCTTGACGTCGGCGAGCGTGGAATTGGGGCCGAGGCCCATCACCTGCAGCGCCTTGCGCTCGGCATTCATCACCTTGCGCGTCTCGGCCTGAGGCGCGGCCTCGGGGCCCTTGCGCCAGCTCGCGCGGCCGTTGATCTCCGAGAACATGCTGAACGGATCGGAGGCCATATCGATCTCGGCTTCCGCACCCTTCTTGCCGCCATTGGCGCCCATCTTCCAGGTCGGGCGGTGGCCGGTCAGCGCGTCCTTCTGGTAGCGCGCAACGGCATCGGCGTTCATGCCCGAGAAGAAATTGTAGTTCTGGTTGTACTCGCGCACATGGTTCAGGCAGAAGTGCCAGTACTCGCGCTGGTTCTCGCGGCCCTTCGGGGCGCGGTGCGCGCCCTTGTTCTGGCATCCTGCCCACTCGCAGCCGACCGCGGTGTCGCGCGGCTTCACTTCCGGCTGCTTGCCCCGCGGCTTGACGCGGATGGAGTCGAAGAATTTTGATGAATCGATCGGCATGGCTGACTTTGACTACGCAATGCAAAAACCTTCAAGTCTTGACATTGCAATTCGCCGCAAACCCGGCAATTAACGGGGCGTGATCTCTGCACCCGAATGGCACAACATGGCTATGGTCGACACTATCAGCAACAAGTTGCAGGAAGCTTTCACGCCGGAAAGCCTGCAAGTCGTCGATGAGTCACATTTGCATGAGGGCCACGCCGGGCATCGGCCGGGCGGTGAGACGCACTTTCGGGTCTATATTGTATCTGATGCCTTCAAAGGGAAGAGCCGGGTTGATCGCCATCGCATGATAAATTCGGCGCTGGCCGCGGAACTCGCTGCCAGCGTGCACGCATTGGCGATCCAGGCCAAGGCACCGGGGGAAGCTTGATTGCTTACCCTCCCCTGGAGGGTAAGAGAATCAAAAGGACGTCCCGGCGCGTCTCGGCTTGGCCTCTTCCAGCTCCGCCTCGCGCGGCACCGGTGAAATACGGAGCGCGGTGATGCGGTTGCGCTCGCGGCGCAGAACGCGGAAGCGGAAGCCGTGGAAGGTGAAACTCTGGCCGCGGTCGGGGATCGAGCGCGCCTCGTGAATGACGAGGCCGGCGACCGTCGTTGCCTCTTCATCGGGCAGATGCCAGTCCATGGCGCGGTTGAGGTCGCGGATCGGCACCGAGCCGTCGACCACGACCGAGCCGTCCGGCTGGGCGCGCACGCCGGCGACCACGACGTCGTGCTCGTCGGAGATGTCACCGACGATCTCCTCCAGAATGTCTTCCAGCGTCACGAGACCCTCGACTTCGCCATACTCGTCGACGACGAGCGCGAAATGGGTCTTGCGCCGGCGGAAGGCCTTGAGCTGCTCGGACACGGGCCGCATCTCAGGCACGAACCAGGGCGGCAGCGCGATGGTCGAGACGTCGATGCGCGAGGTGTCGCCATCTGCGGCGCGGATCGCGCGCAGGAGATCCTTGGCGTGGAGCACGCCGATGATGTTCTCCGGCTTCTCGCGCCACAGCGGAATGCGGGTGTACTCGGTCGCCAGCACCTCGCGCACCAGCTCCTCCGGCGGCAAATCGGCGTTGATCATCATCATCTCGGTGCGATGAATCATGACGTCGGAGACCTGGAGCTCGCGCAGGTCGAGCAGGCCGCCGAGCATGTCGCGGTCCTGCTTCTCGAACTTGCCCTCGTGATGCAGGAGGTCGACCGCACCGCGCAGGCGCTCGGTCGGCGACAGGATCGCCTGGTGCTCGCCGGCGAGGCCGAACAGGCGCAGCAACAGGCGCACGATGACCTCGACGATGCGCAGCAGCGGCCCCAGCACGTACATGGTGAGCCGCATCGGGCGCGCGACCGCGAGTGCGACCCGATCGGGCGCGTTGATCGCGATGGTCTTGGGCAGCACCTCGGCGAAGATCACGACCAGCGCTGTCATCACGCCGGTTGCATAGAGCACGCCGACATCGCCGAACCAGGCCGTGAAGATGGCGGTGGCGATCGCCGAGGAGCCGATATTGGCGATGTTGTTGCCGAGCAGCAGCGCCCCGATCAGGCGCTCGCGCATGTCGAGCAGATCGGAGACGACATCGGCGTCGCGATTACCCTGCTTGGAGAGGCGGAGCATGCTGGCGCGCGAGGCGCCAGTCAGCGCGGTCTCGCTGGCCGCGAAGAACGCGGAGACCAGGAGGCAGAGGACGACGATGGTGAATCCGAGCCAATCCATGCACCACTCTAGTTTCTCTTGACGCGTTTACTCAACGCGAACCGGTATCCAATTCGCGCGAAGACGCTTGGCGATAATCAGCCGCGCATCAGACCTTCTGCGCGAGCTTCTCCTTGAGGAAGTCGCGCACCGGGGCCGGGTCAACATCCCTGGCGATCACCGCGCGCCCGACCGCTTCGAGCAGGATGAAGGTGAGCTTGCCGCGCGTGACCTTCTTGTCCTGCGCCATCAGCGCCATCAGCGCGTCGGCGTCGGCAAGCCCTTCCTGCGCGAAGCCGGCGATATCCTGCAAGCGGGTCGGCAGGCCGACCTCGATGAGGTGCCGTTCGACGCGCGCCGCGTCCTGCTCGCCGATCATGCCGAGCTTCGCCGAAAACTGCGCCGCAAGCGTCATGCCGATCGCGACGCCCTCGCCGTGGAACAGGCGGTCGGAGAAGCCGGTCGCCGCCTCCAGCGCGTGACCGAAAGTGTGGCCGAGATTGAGCAGCGCGCGCTCGCCGGTCTCGCGCTCGTCGCGGGAGACGACGCCGGCCTTGGCCCGGCAGGAGGTCGCGATCGCGTGCTCGCGCGCCGAGCCGCCCTTGACGATGTCGGAATGGTTCTTTTCCAGCCAGGAGAAGAAGGCCTCATCTCCGAGCACGCCATATTTGGCGACCTCGGCATAGCCGGCGCGGAACTGGCGCGGCGACAGCGTGTCGAGCACGGCGGTGTCGGCGATCACAAGCACCGGCTGGTGGAAGGCCCCGAGCAGGTTCTTGCCCTGCGGCGAGTTGATGCCGGTCTTGCCGCCGACGGAGGAATCGACCTGCGCCAGCAGCGAGGTCGGCACCTGCACGAAGTCGACGCCGCGGCGCAGGATCGCCGCGGCAAAGCCGGCGAGATCGCCGACCACGCCGCCGCCGAGCGCGATGACGAGATCGTTGCGCTCGATCTTCGCGGCGATCAGGGCCTCGCTGACCCTCTCCAAGCCGGCATAGGTCTTGGAGATCTCGCCTTCCTCGACGACGATGCGCGAGGTCGGAATGCCGGCGGCCGAGAGCGAAGCCTCGGCGGGCTCGAGCCAGTGCTTTGCCACGGTGCGATCGGTCACGATGGCGGTGCGCACGCCCGGCCGCAGACGCGCCACGCGCTCACCGAGCGAGGCCAGGACGCCGCGGCCGATGACGATGTCATAGGCGCGATCCGCCAGCGCGACCTCGACTTTGACGGGGTCGGAATGTTTCAAGGGGGCGGTCATCGTGCGGCACTCGCGACGTCAGCAGGTGGTGGGGCGGCCTGTTCGCCGCAAAGATGCGCATGCAGCGCCGCGATGCATTCCTCGACGATCCTGTCGTGCGGCACGTCGCGCGAGGCGATGGTGAGGTCGGCATGGCCATAGACCGGCTCACGCTCGGTGAGGAGACGCAAGACGGTGCCTTCCGGATCGGTGGTCTGCAGAAGCGGACGGTCGGCGCGGCGGCGCACGCGGCGCATGATGACGTCATGGTCCGCCCTGAGCCAGATCGACACCGCTTTTGCCGCGATGCGCGCACGCGTCTCCTCGCGCATGAAGGCACCGCCGCCGGTCGCCAGCACCACCGGCCCGCTGTCGAGCAGCCGCGCGATCACCCGCGCCTCGCCGTCACGGAAATACGGCTCGCCGTGGCGCTCGAAGATCTCCGGGATGGTCATCTGGGCCGACGTCTCGATCTCGGTGTCGGCATCGACGAAGGGCAGCTTGAGCCTGAGTGCCATGCGACGGCCGATGGTGGATTTGCCCACCCCCATCATACCGACGAGCACGATCGAGCGCGCGCCCAGCGCCGACAGGATGTCGGCCTCGGGCGAAGCTGGTATCGGCAACGCGGCGTCGGACATTGTCTCGCTCGGTGGATCTCGCTCGATCTGCCGCCAAAGGCGGCACGCTTTGGCCACCTATACGACCCCGGAGGGGGCCTCGCCAGAGGACTCTTGCACCGAAACGGCGAACATGTTGGATGATTTCATTGGTTAATTTGCCCGCCAAGGGCTTGACCGAAAGTCCCTCGACCGAGACCCTGCAACGATGCCCAGCCTGTTCCGCTTCCTGACGGTCGTCGCCGTGATCGCCGGCATCGTCTATGGCGTGGTCTTCGCACTGGCCAATTTCGTCAGTCCCAAGTCGCGGGAAATGACGGTAACGATTCCGCCGGATAAGTTCCTCAAGAAATAGGAGCTAGGCTCCCGGGCATGCGCACCCAGCCCTCAGACGCCAAGCTCACCGGCCTGTTCCTCGACATGCTCGCGGCGGAACAGGGTGCCGGGCCCAACACGCTCGACGCTTATCGCCGCGACCTCACCGATTTCTCGGAGTTTCTCGGCCGCGCCGGCCACAGCTTTGTGGATGCCGAGACGCAAACGCTGCGCGACTATCTCGCCGATCTCGACAGCCGCGGCTTCAAATCCACCAGCGTGGCGCGGCGGCTGTCGGCGATGCGGCATCTCTATCGCTTCCTGCTGAACGAGCGCATCCGAGCTGAGGATCCCGCCGCGATCCTGTCCGGACCCAAGCGCGGTCGCAGCCTGCCGAAAGTGCTGTCGATATCAGATGTCGACCGCATGCTTCGCCGCGCCAAGGAATTGAGCGAGGCGGAAGATGCCTCGCCGTCGAAACGGCTGCGCGCGCTCAGGCTCTATTGCCTGCTCGAGGTGCTCTACGCCACGGGCCTGCGCGTCTCCGAGCTGGTGGCGCTGCCGCGCTCGGCGGCCAAGCGCGATGCCCGCATGATCGTGGTGCGCGGCAAGGGCAACAAGGAACGGCTGGTGCCGCTCAACGAGGTCTCGCGGCAGGCGATGGCGGATTATCTCGCCGCGACCGAAGCTGCCAAGGCCGACAAGAAGAACAGCGTGGCCGCCTCGAAATGGCTCTTCCCCTCGTTCGGCGAGAGCGGACATCTGACGCGGCAGCATTTCGCCCGCGACCTCAAGGAGCTCGCGGTCGCAGCGGGGCTGCAGGCCCGGCTGGTCTCCCCGCATGTGCTGCGCCACGCCTTCGCCAGCCACCTCCTGCACAATGGTGCCGATCTGCGCATCGTGCAGACCCTGCTCGGCCACACCGATATTTCCACGACCCAGATCTACACCCATGTTGTCGAGGAGCGGCTGAAAAGCCTGGTGCGCGACCTGCACCCGCTGGCGGAGAAGTAGGTGCGGGAGAGGTGAAGGAAACCGCCTTGACTTCGGCCACATCTCCGCAGAAAGAGCCGGGGCCTCACGCATGATTTGGCCCCTGCCAGGAGCGCACAGGCCAAACCGTTGAAAACGCTCTACTTCTTATCGCGGCCCCGACCTCGCTTCGCTCTCGAGCCCCGTCCCCCTATATTGAGTTGATGCAAGACCAGATGCGCAGCTATCTCGACTTTGAAAAGCCCGTCGCCGAGCTCGACTCCAAGCTCGACGAGCTCAGGACGCTGGCTGCCTCCGGCACGGACATATCCGACGAGATCGGGCGGATCGAGGACAAGGCGGCGCAGGCGCTGGCCGACCTCTATCAGAACCTGACGCCGTGGCAGAAGACGCTGGTGGCGCGGCATCCGCAGCGGCCGCATTTCAACGACTTCATCAAGGGCCTGATCACCGAATTCACCCCGCTCGCCGGCGACCGCAAGTTCGGCGAGGACGAGGCGCTGGTCGCCGGCTTCGGCCGCTTCCGCGGCGAGCCGATCTGCGTGATGGGCCAGGAAAAGGGCGATTCCACCGAGAGCCGTATCCGGCACAATTTCGGCATGGCGCGGCCCGAGGGCTATCGCAAATGCGTGCGGCTGATGGAGATGGCCGAGCGGTTCGGCCTGCCGGTGCTGTCGCTCGCCGATTCCGCGGGCGCCTATCCCGGCATCGGCGCCGAGGAGCGCGGCCAGGCCGAAGCCATCGCGCGTTCGACGGACGCCTGCCTCGCGCTGACCGTGCCGAACGTCGCGATCATCACCGGCGAGGGCATGTCGGGCGGCGCCATCGCCATCACCACCGCCAACAAGGTCTTGATGCTGGAGCACGCGATCTACAGCGTGATCTCGCCGGAAGCGGCATCCTCGATCCTCTGGCGCGACGGCACCAAGGCGCAGGAAGCCGCCAACAACATGAAGATCACCGCCCAGGACATGCTCCGCTTCGGGGTGATCGACAGCATCCTGAAGGAGCCGGTCGGCGGCGCCCATCGCGACCCCGCCGCCATGATCGCCACCACCGGCGAGGCCATCGCCAAGGCCTTCGACGAGCTCCGCGGCCTCGACGGCGACGCCATCCGCAAGCAGCGCCGGCAGAAATTCCTCGATATCGGCCGGAAACTGGGCTGATTCGGGCCGATTTCCGTGTCCCGGACGCGGTGCGGCACGAAGTGACGCTCCGCAGAGCCGGACCCATTGCGCGGGCTGGGCCCCAGCTCAGCAGCGCACCGCTAACGCGCTGCGCCGCGTCCGGGGCACGAGAGACCGACCCCGGAACAGCTCGGTAACCCGGCGTTAACCCTTTTTTTGCCCAAATCGGCGATCTGAGTCCTGATGGGGCCGAAAGGCCCAAGTTCCGTCTCAAGTCGCGTCCATTCAGTCTTCGTTGACCATGCCGACGGGCCAACGGGCTCGTGATCCCCGCTCGGGTTGCGACCACATGACCCAGAGGTTAGAATTTTAATCAATGGCTTCAGGGCATAAGCGCTGGGGCGTGAGCTGAAAAAGCCCGTCATGACGGGTCCGGTTGTCCGGTCGGATCACGCGCCAAACGAATTGGGGTTCGCGCTTTCTGTCCGGCACGGTGTGGGGTCCATCTTGATTTCTCGTTCGCTTGCTCGCGCGCTCTTGGCTTCGGTTGCGCTGATGACGGCCAGCGTGCTGCTGGCCGGCTGCGACACCGACCAGGTCTCGCTCGCGACCAACGCCAAGGCCAACCAGCCGGTGCCGCCGAAGCTTCTCGCCGCGATGGTCGAGAAGGACATGGATTTGCAATCGCCGATCCTGGTGCGCCTGTTCAAGCAGGAGGCCGAGCTCGAGGTCTGGAAGCAGACCCGCAGCGGCCAGTTCCTGCTGCTCAAGACCTATCCGATCTGCCGCTGGTCGGGTGACCTCGGCCCGAAGGTGCGCGAAGGCGACCGCCAGGCGCCGGAGGGATTCTACTCGATCAATCCGAGCCAGATGAATCCGCAGTCGGCGTATTATCTCTCGTTCAACACCGGCTATCCGAACGCGTTCGACAAGGCGCTGGGCCGCACCGGCTCGCAGCTGATGGTGCATGGCGACTGTTCCTCGCGCGGCTGTTACGCCATGACCGACGAGCAGATCGCGGAGATCTATTCGCTCGGCCGCGAATCCTTCTTCGGCGGCCAGAAGGCGTTCCAGCTGCAGGCCTATCCGTTCAAGATGACGCCGGTGAACATGGCCAAGCACCGGAACAATCCGAACATGCCGTTCTGGAAGATGATCAAGGAAGGCTATGATCATTTCGAGGTGACGCGGCAGGAGCCGAAGGTCGATTTCTGCGAGAAGAAGTACGTGTTCGATGCGACCCGCGCGCCCGATGCGAAGCGCGATCCCGTGTTCGACGCCTCCGCAAAGTGCCCGGCCTATGTGATCCCCGAGGACGTCGTCGCCGCCGTGCGCGGCAAGCAAGCCAAAGACGAGGCCGAATACGCCAGGCTCGTCGCCAAGGGCACGCCGGTGGCGCGCATGAACACCGGCATCGACGGCGGCATGAACAAGATCTTCGCCGCGAAGATTCCGGAAGGCTCGACCGGCCTGTCCGAAGGCGCCGAAGGCACCACGCTGCAGATGCTGGCGATGGCCAAGGCACCGGGCACGATTCCCGGCCACGTCAATCCGCCCAAGCCGAATCTCGATGCGGTTGCGTCCGCGCCTGCGCCGCAGGAAGAGCCGGTGGTCGCCGTCAGCGCGCCCGCGACCGGCACCCGCGTCGCCACGGCTCAGCCTGCCGAAAAGGCTCAAGAGAAATCCAGCTTCTTCTCGAATCTCGGCCGCAAGATGGGCATGGGCTCATCCGACACCACGGCCACCACGCCGCCGCCGCAAGCGACTGCATCGGTGGCGCCCGCCGCCACGACCACGACACCCACGACCGCAGCGTCGAGGCTGAAAGCCGCCGTGACCCGCTTCGTGCCGGGACACGACAAGTCCAAGGACACTGCGAAGGACGCGCCGAAGCCGGCCGTTGCCGCCGCCAAGCCGGCGGAGCCGGCAAAGCCCGACACACGCCTCGCCCAGACGCGTCCGGCGCAAAAGTCGTCGGCGTTCGACAGCGCGCCGCCTCCGCCGAGCAGCGGCGGCCAACTCTCCGGCGCAGCACCGGTGGTGTCGTCGAACTCGTTCGACAGCCGATTTTCGGCGATGAAGTAAGCGGCGACCGCCGCCCCTGCGGCCCTCGCCTTCCCTCCGCGATAAAGCCGCACGTGCGCAAGAAGGCCATTCTTCCACGCCAGCTGATTGCTGCGCGCGAATTCGCGCGGCCTGACCCGTTTGGGTCATGATTGAGGAATGGCGGGCATCCTAGGATTCCCACCGGCTGAGCCACAGACTCAACAACCCCGGGGGGATTCATGAAGGCCGGAATGCTGACCATTCTTCTGCTGCTGTCCACGCAGGCGTTTGCCGCGGAGCAGACGGCGAGCTACCCGCGCTCGAACATCCAGGTGGCCCAGGCGTCTCCGGCATGTCAGCAAATCCGGCAGGCCTACAACCAGTGCAAGACCAGCTGGCAGAACATCGGCGGCGGAAGCTCCGGCCAGGCCGGCGCCTTCAAGGACTGCATGGACGCCTATTACAAGGCCGGGGTGGCGGCGGGCTGCTGGTGATGAGAACCGCGCTTCTCGCCGTCATTGCCATCCTCATTGGCAATGCCCCGGCGAGCGCGGCTTCCTGCGGCGATCAAGTCATGAAGCGGGTCATCGCGTGCATGGCGGGGGATCTGGATAAAGCGGTCTCCTGCCGCGCTGCCGCTGAAGCCGTGCCATGTCAGCCCGACACGGCCGGCTCGGAGCAGCCTCCTGATCAGGCGCAGGCCCTCAAATGCGGTCCCGGCGAATACCGCTGGATTCCCGGCTACGGCGAGGCAGCCCGCTGCGCTCCCTATGCGAAAGGCAGCGGGACGGTTCAGCGCTCTCGCGAGAGCGGCATTTCAGGTCGATAGGCATGCGATTCATCGTCCGTTGCAACGTCTCCGCCCGGATCAGGCTTGTCTTCGTGCTGCTCGCCTTCTGCATGCTGGGGAGCCAGGTGGTACGGGCCCAAAGCTGCGGGGACGACATCACGCGCGCAGCGGGACTGTGCGTCCAGAAGCGTGGTCTCGATGCGGCACTCGACTGCCGTCAGGCCGCCGTCCGCGATTGCGCCTGCAACACGGCGACCAACCGCTGCTCCGGGGCCGGCGGGTCCTGCAGCGCGCAGCTCGAAGCCGAAGCGAAGATCAATGTCGACTGGATCCTCGCCGATCGCGGCGCGAGAGGGACCTTCGAATCGCACAAGCAGCTCGGTGAATCTCCCTTCGATGCGGCGGTGAGCGCACAAGCTCATAATCCGCCGGTCCAGAAGCTGCTGCGCCAGTGCCGGGGCTGGGTGGAGGCTTATCTCGGGCGCGGCGGGCCTTGCACGCTGTCCGATACCCCGCCCGACGCCGCGGCCTGCCGCTGCATCACCGTCCTGCCGACGGGACAGTTTGATCAGACGGGAGCGCCGAGCTACAAGGTCAGTTCCTCCTGCACCGGGGCTTACAACATATCGGTGCAATTCATCGACGCATCCGCAAGCGGCGCGCCGCCGTCCACGGGGCAGCCCCAACTGGTCTGCCCGTCCAAATCGTTCGTCGTGCGGGCTCCGCAGACCTTCCTCATTCCATCGATCAGCGGCGTGAGGCTACAATCGGCGAATGGGGGCCACACTTGCGTCTGTCGGGACAAGCTGTGCAGTTAGCGTCGCATGAAACGATCGAAGTCGGGCCCAGGCGCAAATGGGGCTGGGTCTTCGTCGTGATCTTCCTGGTCGAGCTGGCGACGTTCGGCACGATCGTGTCGAGCCGCAAGGCAGAGATCAATCAGCTGCAGCTCTTGGCCACCAAGGACACGATTTACCAGACCAACGTCCAGATTCAACGGAGGGAGAAAGAGATCAATCAGCTCTATCTCTGGGCGGCCGTCCTGCTGCCGATGACACTGTTATGCGCGGGATTCGGCTTGCGGCGGCGCGTCACGCTGACGGCGCCGGCTTCGATCACGGAGGGTGGCGATAGCTCGGCGCGTGGCGGCTAGCAACTGGAGCAGGGTCCTTCACAGAGCACTCGAAACGCCGCTTCGCAAGCTCGGCTGCCGAAGTCCACACGTGCCAGCCAATGCCCGCATGCGCGGCTGAAAATTGCACGTGCAAGCCGCGTTGCGAGGACGTAATCAGAATTCTTTCTGCTCCGTCCCATAGAGCCAAAGGCATGCTGCAACGCACTTTCCCTCCTCACGCGATACTTCTTTTCCTTCTCGCGACTGTCGCAATTCCGGTCCAGGCCGCCGAGGGCAGACCGCGCGACGATTTCAAGGGAATGAGCATCGTCGCGCTGATGCAGAAATACGGCCACCCCGACCAGATCGTCGCGTCCGGGCGCCGGGATCAGGACCGGGCCTATCGCTGGCGGTTGAAGACGACCGCCTCCTTCGAAGGACCCGACGAGGCCGGGCGGCACGAGGATTTCTTCTGCGACGTGACCGCCGTCGTTGGGCAGACCGGTCGGGTCAAGAGATTCGAGGCACGACCCGCAGATGTCGGGGCCAGCGCGCTGGCGTCTGCCGAAGCCTTCGGGCCAATGTGCAAGAAGACATTCGGCTCGCGACCGCGCCGGGCTCACGACGAGAAACTGGCCAGGATGCGGCTCTGAGCGGCTGGGGGTAAGCGAAACGGTCCATGGCATCTTGCTATGCAGAGAACCACCTTCGACATATCGCCTGGCTGGAAAAGCGCCACGGCCCAATCAGCGACGAGGTCGT